>NZ_MCBT01000052.1:0-525 GCF_001735525.1 Shewanella colwelliana | reverse complement strand
CACATTCTACTGGGCAATCGTATGGTATCAATGATTTCATGCACGTAGCGACGCCTAATCTTTAATCAATTCAATTGCCTTTCATCATTTGAACAATCTGAACTAAGGTCGAGAGACTATTAACTGTCAATGCTTGAATTGCGTCTTGATTCAGATTCTGAAATTAAGTGAAACTTTACAAATTGTAAAGATTCACTCAATTTCAGAATCTGATTCACCCAAGTAATTGACCTTCCTGCTAACTTCTAAACCCTTGTTTTTTATCGTTCCATTCAAATTCAGATTTTTCACCAAAAATTCCTTTTAAAATCAGATTTTCTGTAATCTATGAGTCCACTAGAATTTTAGAGATAAGTGGTTGTTTTAATGCAATTCATTGAAATTCAGATTTTCAGAGCAAAATCTGAATTTCAATGAACACTATACATATAGTTATGTAGTGGTCAACTAATATTGGCCACGATCTTAGAGTTTAACCAGAACAATCGTTCCGATTCATTGGGCGTCAGTCCGCCGTTATATTGA
>NZ_MCBT01000051.1:509-618 GCF_001735525.1 Shewanella colwelliana | reverse complement strand
TGAGCTTCGAGTCATTGCAAAACATCAACCTGAGTTGCTCTATCAAGCTATGTTTTCAGTTGCGGCCAGTGTACTTAAAGACTTTGCACATAACTCAAAATCACTTGGC
>NZ_MCBT01000051.1:0-499 GCF_001735525.1 Shewanella colwelliana | reverse complement strand
TCAGAGTTGTACTCATACCACTGATTATCCACTCTCATGTGGTCACCGGAGCTGCCCTCAATGCCAGCACAACACCACAGCAGATTGGCTAGCTAAACAACAGGTTAAGCTATTGCCCGTTGAGTATTACATGGTGACGTTCACTTTACCTTGTGAGCTTCGAGTCATTGCAAAACATCAACCTGAGTTGCTCTATCAAGCTATGTTTTCAGTTGCGGCCAGTGTACTTAAAGACTTTGCACACAACTCAAAATCACTTGGTGGAGAGATAGGTTTCACGGGAGTACTGCATACCCACAGCAGACGCCGAGACTACCATCCGCATCTTCACTTCATCATTCCCGCTGGAAGCTTCAACAAAGACAAAAAGCAGTGGCAAAAAAGCAGAGGTAAATATCTGTTCAACGCCTTTAATCTCGCCACAGTGTGGCGAGCAAGGTTGCTGGAATACCTGACAAATAAGCGAGATATCACACTGCCAGCAGCAACCCCAAACAAG
>NZ_MCBT01000050.1:0-1815 GCF_001735525.1 Shewanella colwelliana | reverse complement strand
CTATGGCTAGCCAAAAGTGTAAATTAAGCTCCCCGACCTAAACCAGCGTGAGCTCTCACGCCGCTATTTACTATATAAAGGTATCACTTCTTACAAACCCGGGCTTGTTCAACACTCGGGATAAGGACGCGGCTACGCGCGGCCTATCCTTATTTGTTATGTTTTTGTTAATAAGGCTAATCTTTTCTTTGCTGATTCTTCAAGTAATACTTTCGATTTACCATTATCTTTTTCTGCGTTCACATAGATAACTTGACCATCGTTAGAGACCCAACTTTTACCCTCTTTTACAAAAACATACTGAACTGTATTTGGGTTATCATCAGGTTTAAATGAGTCGGTGAGTTGCCCCATAATGATATGTTCTGACGAAGCAATAATATTAGCTATTGTTAGATCATCATTTCGCCCATTGTCCGTACTAGAACAGGCAGACAGTAATAAAACACTAGAAATTAAAATAATACTTTTCAAAGTTGACTCCGTGAAACATAACGCCGCCTTAAGCGGTGAGAAATAGTTGGCTAAAATGTGAAGCGAAGCGAAACCTAGCCAACTGTTACGAATCCGACTTCAAGGCCTTGTTAAGTGATATTTTTCACACTCATTCTTATTCTTATTTTTTTCTCTGGGGGGTGCTTAACTAAACCTTGAGAAGGACCGTCTGCAACGAACAAATTGGATAATACTGTTATAAGTGCACCTAAAAGAATGTAACCTGATAAAACGTGCGTGATTAACAGCAACTGGGAGAACCAACTACTAGTATTTGCATAAATATCACCAAAGCCTAGTGTTGTCATAGTTACAACAGAAAAATAGACGCTACGTATAAATGGTAGCTCTCCTTCAATTGACGTGAGTGACGGAAACAGCCAGTATATAAAGGCATACGAGAAACACAAAAAGAAAAATGACTGTATTACTCGCTTTGGAGATAGTCCATAGTTTGATGTAAACCAAAATAGGCCTACCATCTTTTTTACAAAGAAATTATTCTTGTCATACCAATCATTCCAATTATGTCGACGATTGCAATATTGGAGAGTTTGACGTAACCCAGACGAATAACATGCACTTTCAAAACTGATTGTGCGGAAGTCAGTTTCTTTTGATACATCCGCTAAATGAAAGTAGGTTTCACTTGTAAATTTAGCATTAGAAAAGTCTGCGCCGCACAGGTTAAATCGTAACTCTTGCATTACGAGGGGATTGTAACCACCGCCAAAAAATTTTGCTTGAGATAAATCTGCTCGACTAAAGCAACAATCCTGAAATTGTGACTCATAAAACTCAACTTCAGGCATCCTAGCCTCTTGAAAAGAGGCATCATAAAAATCACACAAAGTAAAAGTACTTTGATTTAATTTTGCTCGTACAAAGTCAGCATTATGAAAAGCAGAGCCTTCAACTTTTATCGATGATAAATTTGTTTCCATAAAATGACAGTCAGACATATCTACAGACGATAATTTGGCATTGCTAAAATTAGCACCATAAAAGTCAGCTCCTCTACCATCTTTATTTTGGAATACAGCATCCTTTATAACTAAGCCTTCAAAATTAGCTTCTCTCAACTTTATAAGATCATTAGTCTCTTTTACGTATTGATTCCACTCGGAGAAATCTTCATTTACAGCACACTTCATAATCAAGAGATACTGTTCTTTGTTCAATCTTTCTTTCATATCACAACCAATACCAATTTCAATATCACTTAACGATCTAGTTCACGAGCCGAAGGTCTCGTGAAACGGCTTGTTCTTTACTTTCGGAGAGAGGAGGTTATCGCTACTCAATCCGTGAGTTTATATT
>NZ_MCBT01000049.1:0-34231 GCF_001735525.1 Shewanella colwelliana | reverse complement strand
ACCTCGTTGGACCAGTGAAAACGCGCACAGTTAACTATCTGTATGTAATGAACTTATCAGCATTTTGCTAAATATACCATCTGGAAAAACACGCATGCGCGTTTTCCAAACCTATTATCTACTTGACGAATAGCATAAGCGATTAATTTTAAAGCCATTTGTTTAAACCGAAATGAGAAAATGCGCACGAATACAGGATGAAAATCGTTCAACATTCTTGTGATTTGAATATGACTGTATAGTTACCCAGTTTTTGGTTGGGGAGTAGTGAATTACATCTCGCTGGTGTCGCGATGAAAATGTCTAGGCCAGAAAGCCCGTTAGGTACTGATCCACCGACAACGTGTTAAGTCATTTTGAGGCAAAAGCACGTTAGCTTTTTACTCGCCACTCACTCCAAATGAAGTAAAATCGAAGAGAGTCAATAACCCAGTGTAGATGCAGCTGCGGACGTTGATGGCATGGCCGCTCTTTGACATCCATGTCATCGCGGCATTTGTGAATCCATTCACTTCAGATACCACCGTGGAGCGTATAGGGACATATTCACAGCGTGCCAAAAGAGTGCTTGCACACAAGCTCACCGCAGGTGATTGATTACTATGAAGGTACGACCCTCAAGCTCACTTAACCAATCCCCTCCCCAGCCAAACGCAACTAAGGCTAATCCAAAAAATGCCAAACCTTCATTCCAAGGCCACCAAACTTTGGGGCAAAATCAAGTTAGTTTTTTATTCCTCCTTCCGACATCCGCCAAATCGAAGAGACGTTGAGATACCGAGTGTAGATACGCCGGTGAGCTTCCGAAACAGGGATGTTTCGGCAGAGCCTAAAGGGACTTATTCACGGCGTCTCACAGGCGTATCTGCACATCCCTCGCCGGGCAGGCGTTAGATGGCGATAAAGGTATGACCTTCAGGCACACACCCCAATAACAATGAACCAAAAGAGAAAATGTAACCAGCCTTCATTCGAAGGCTAACAAGTTTTGGGGCAAAAGCACGTTAGCTTTTTACTCGCCACTCACTCCAAATGAAGTAAAATCGAAGAGATAAAATATCCCCGTGTAAGCACGGTTTTGGCCTTCGAAATCATGGCCAAAAATGTTCCCGACATTTTTCGGCATTCCCTACTTCCATGTAAGTCAGATGATTTCGCAGAGCCCACATGGAAGTGCTCACAACAATATCCCTATCTAAAAGCCAGTTCGACAATCCCTGTCTCTCGTTCGTGGGCTCGAAGCTACGCTTCACTCACCGAGCCAAAAGAGTGCTTGCACATAAGGCCTGCGGCAGGCAATTTCTAATGGTGAAGGTACGACCATCAAATACCCTTAACAAATAAGATGCAGCCAAACGCTACTTAAGCTAAATGAAAAAATGCCAAACCTTCATTCTAAGGCCAACTACTGCCTGCTAAGCCAGCGAGATACTGCATTATAATGAAAACCTCGTTAGCGCCTGACACCAAATTCATCCGATAAAAAAACCGCTCATTGAGCGGTTTTTCTATCGGCGAGTTAATCAACTAAAACACTAGTGGTCATGGCCGTGATGACGGTCATTGCGCACAGGCTTTGGCACATCTTGCATATAAATAGCACGGTTGGCCTCAATCACCTTGTCTGATGGTAGCGGAACAATTTCAAATGCAGGGTCAAACTCTGTTAAGACCTTGGCTAGTGTCTCAAGGAATGACGCATCACCTTCAATTGTGGCCGCTTGCGTTTCAAGCAACTCTTTTACTGTCGTCTGCTGAAGATTAAGTTTGACGATGTCAGACTGCTTGATACGGAAAGTGGCCGTAGTCCCCGCTTTCTCTGCATCAATCTTAGCGTTACTCAAATTGCCATTAGCCAATTCAACCACATACACCTCTTTGGTATCTGGCAGCACTAAGTTAATCTCAAAGTGATAATCTTGCGCCTTAATCGAGTCCACTTTTATCGCTAAGAAATCCAGCAATGACCCCACAGGCATCTCGGCAATCACATCGGCAGAAGCGGACTTTAGCGCGCCAGCTTGGCGACCAATACGTAGCTCTTGCGCCCCAGAAAGGTAGACATTACGCCAGCCAGCCCCTTCCGACTGATAACCTAACTGCTCATAAGTATCGGCAAGCAGGTTACGCGCATCGTTATTACTTGGGTTATTCACCACCACTTTGTTCAATGCTGTTGCAACAAAGTGATACTCTCCTTTAGCAAAATCGGCTGTTGCACGCTTTAAAATCGCTTTGTCTCCGCCCATGTACTCCACAAACTTAGCCGCTTCTTCGTTCGTTGGTAATGGGTTTAGATTGGCTGGGTTCATGTCAAAGAAACCCAAGTACATGTTGTATACGGCGCGCGCATTATGTGAGTAAGTGCCGTGATAACCATTGGTGTGCCAAGCATCTTTTATCGATTGCGGTAAGACTTTCTCTATTTCCCAACCGATATCTTGCAGTACTACGCCATTGTTGGCTAAGCGCAACGATTGATTATGCACGAAACCGTAATTATCACGTTGAAGCTTTAAAAAATCGGTGATATCACTGTTACTCCAAACTGGCGAGCTATGAGCAGAGAACAGAAACTCTGCTTCGCCGCCCCAATGTTGTAGCATGTTGTTGATCTCTTTAGACCATTTCAGTGCATCACGTACCTTAGCGCCACGCAGGGTATAGACGTTATGCATGCCCTTATAAGTGACTTCTGCGGCCCAAATGGTTTTCATACTTGGGATATATGCCACAGCTTCCGATACCGCTTCGGTACCTGAGGCATCCATGAATACCACCTCTAAGCCGTCGATGATGACAGTCTCAAACTTACCATTATGGTTTGTTTCATAATCTGGCAACACATAAGTGATCTCACCTTTGGCAATACCATTAGATAATGCCGCATCGACAATCGTAGTTTCTGACGGCACCATAGTGGCACCATATTGGTAAGAAGTACGGCGCGACATGGCGTTACCCGCTAGCACGTTTTCATCGACCATCTCTTTAGTGATATCGGCAGAGCCGTAAACCTTCACCTCAGGAAACAGATCTTGTATGCCGCGAGAGCCGCCAAAATGATCCGCATGGGAGTGAGAGTAGATCATCGCGACCACAGGGTCGTCGTTACCAAATGGCAAGTGCTTAAGGGCAAATAGCAAAGAAGCTTTAGCCGACTCTCGCGTGGTCAGGGGGTCAAATACAATCCACCCATTATCACTACGCACTAGGCTCATGTTGGCCAAATCTGTGCCACGGATCTGGAAGATTTTGTCGTTAACCTGATACAAACCGTAGGCTTCATTGTTCATCTGTGCCTGGCGATAGAGCGACGGGTTAATGGTCTCTGGGGTTTCTTCACCAATGAACTCGTAAGCATCGGCAAGCAGTGCGGCAGTTTCAGCGTCAAGTGGCGCAATAAGGTTAGCGCGGCCTTCCTGAAACGACTTGGTATCGTCAAACTTGAGTCCTTTAGCAAACTCGCTGTTGTAAGCTTTAGTCGCCTCACTCGCTGGCTTGCCTTGGTACATAAACGATGTTGTAAGCGCATGTTCATCTTGACCAGCGCCATGACTGTGTGCACTGACAGAGGCACTATAGGTAAAGGTTGATAGAACGAGAGTTGCAAGGATGGTCTTTTTCATGCGAAATCACCTTCAAAGTAGTAATGAACTTTAGCTAAGGTGCCAGCACTGGCTGCCACCTTTGAATTGCAGTAATAATAACCAAACCACAATTTAGATAAACAAAGGTAACTATGGTTAACACTTAAGCTATACTTATGAATTAAGCACGATTGACCGCAACAAAACCCCCTATAGAAGGCAGTTTTATGACCGACAAGCTGGACCTTAACCTCTTTAGTGTGTTTATGCAGGTATACCATCATCAATCCATCACGTTGGCGGCCGAGCAACTTAACGTCACACAAGCAGCGGTCAGTGGTTCAATAAAGCGCTTAAGTGAACGTTGTGGCCAAGATCTTTTTGTCCGCCATGGGCGCGGCATTATTGCCACCCACTTTGCCCACCAGCTAATGAAACAGTTAAGCCCCGCCATGGATATCATGGACAGCGTAATTGATAATCTGCAAGCATTTGACAGCAAACGGAGTAAGCAGGTCTTTACTGTATTAGCCTTTGAGTCCATCACTAATCAGCTGCATCCACATGCAATGAAGCTGCAGCAGCAAGGCTATCCACTGATCCGCTTTAAAGAAGATCACTCAACTGAGGAGCACATTAACGAAGCGCTCAACTCTCAACAGGCCGACTTGGCTATCGATACCATAGAGAACAGAGATAGCTCTCTGATTTGTGAGCCCTTAGTCACCGAAGAGATAGTGCTTATCTGTCGTCAAGGTCATCCACGGATATCCACAAGAATAACGACTGAGCAATACTATGATGAGCAGCATGTCACCTTAAAGCTGACTCGCGCTAATCTCTCTGCCGTGGATTTTTATGCGCAAGAAAGCGTTGCGCAAAGAACTGTGGTTGCCGAGTGCCACTCGTTACTGTCGCTAATAGGACTGGTGGCACAAAGTGATTGCGTGGGGGCCTGCAGCAAAAGCCTTGCAATGAAATACCAACAGGCTTTTAATCTGCAAGTCATTAAGATGCCGCTACGCTTTAAGCCTATTCAACTGTCACTGATTTGGCATCGAAGGCAGAAACACAATCCTGCCCATACATGGTTAAGAGACACCATCAAAAGCATCTTCAATAACGGCTCAGAACACCTAATTTGACGTTCAATACCCAAAGGCTGTTATGCTAATAAGTAACAAGTTCTCATTTAGTTATATGGCGATATGCCACCTTGTATCGCCTCAAAGACACGTATTACCTATGTTACATCGCACCATTGGGTGATTTTTTTATTGCAGAGATAAGCCAAGTATTATCTGCTTAGTCTCTGCCTCGGTGAAGTAACACCTCTCATGTATTGGGGTTTCTATGACAATCAAATTTCAACACCTCATTAATTCCATTGATATCGCCTTGGATGAAAATGATGAACAAGCACTACAAAAATTACTGGTAAATACCTCGGCGGCAGAAATTGCTCGCCTAATGGAATCGCTGACACAAAAAGACCGATTAACGCTTTGGCATTATGTCCCTACGCGCTTACGCGCCAAAGTCCTACTTGAGCTGCATCAAGACCTACGAAGAAGCCTTATCGCTCACACCGATGAGGTAGAGTTAACCGCCAGCCTTAGCGCCGTGCAGATGGATGAGTTAGCAGACATCGACAGCGACTTACCCATCACAGTTATCTCTGCCATGGTGCAAGCGATGGATGCCCAGCGGCGAGAGCGTTATGACTTAGTCAAACATTACCCCGATGACAGCGCTGGCGGCCTCATGGACGTGGACATTACGGCGGTACGCGCAGATGTATCACTAAAGGCTGCGCTGAGGTATATGCGCAGGCTGCGCCAACGAGAAGGTGCCCTGCCCGATCATTTAGACAGTCTGATGGTGGTCGACCGTAACAATGTACTATTAGGGGTGGTGCCATTAAGCCAAATCATCTCCAACGATTTGAGCATTAGTGTTCGTGACGTTATGTCAACAGAGGTCACTAGCTTTACGCCGCTGAACTCAGCCCATAATGTGGCGCAGGCATTTAAAGATAAAGACTTGCTCTCAGCTCCCGTGGTCGACGACCAGCATAAACTCATTGGCCGAATCACGGTCGATGATGTTATCGACGTTATCCAAGATGAAGCAGACAAAGAGGTGTTTTCACGGGCAGGCCTTAATAGTCATCCCGATATGTTTGCACCCATACTCAAAAGTTCTGGCCGCCGAGCAATCTGGCTAGGCATTAACTTAATGACCGCATTTCTGGCGGCATGGGTGATTGGCTTATTTGAAACCTCTATCGAAAAAATCGTCGCGCTTGCAGTCTTGATGCCGGTGGTCGCCAGTATGGGCGGTGTTGCAGGCAGCCAAACTCTGACCTTGGTCACGCGCGGTTTAGCCCTCAACCAAATTAACAATAAAAACATGGCCAAACTCATCGGCCATGAGTTCAGTATCGGGGCGCTAAACGGCATGTTGTGGGCGGCAGTGGTTGGTATTATCGCCTTTCAATGGTTTGGCGACTGGCAATTGGGAATGGTCTTTGGTGCTGCAATGATCATTGTGCTCGTCACCGGTGTGTTAGCTGGTACAACGATACCGCCACTATTAAAAAAAATGGGCATAGACCCCGCTCTCGCTGGCGGCGTGGTGTTAACCACAGTCACAGATGTCGTGGGCTTTTTTGCCTTCCTAAGCTTAGCCACACTCATCATTTTATAAACTCGCGAGGGCCCGGTTTGTAATTCTAAGGCGGATCCTCTACCCTAATTAACCATAGTAAACCCATTGTATAGGGGCGCTAAAATAGTGTGATGATGAAAGTCCACTACGCTAGCGCCAATATTGAGCCTAATACAAATCACCACAGGAGAAGCATGTCAGACTCTGATATATCGCCGCAATTACATTCCGCCATGAGCATCCCCGAATATAAACAGATAATTCAAGATGCAGACAATTACCTCAATGACAACTTTACCCATGTTGCTATCGATGAACTTGTCAAAATGCGATCCCAGTTTTTTGACTCCTTACTTCTCCACCTCTGGCAGCATACGGACCTCGACAATAGTATCTCGCTCAATGCCATCGGTGGTTATGGTCGCCAAACGCTACACCCCCATTCAGATATCGATCTCTGTCTTATATTCGATAAGCCTCTAAGTAATCACGATGCCGCTCAAATAGGTCATTTCTTTACCCAGTTATGGGATATTGGATTAGAGCTGGGTCACAGTGTACGCGGCTTAGATGAGATCAGCGCAGCCTGCGCCGAAGATATTACCATCGCCACTTCACTACTAGAGATACGCCACCTTGCAGGCCCTAGCGCACACGCAGAACAGGTATTAGACACACTTTACGAAGATAAGATATGGAGCGGTGAAGGATTTTTCCGTGCCAAGGTGGACGAACAAACCCAGCGCCATATGAAAGCCAGAGGCAGCGCGTTCAGTCTCGAACCTAATCTCAAAAACAGCCCCGGCGGAATGCGAGACATACAGACCCTAATCTGGGTGGCACGTAAATATTTTGCCGCAGCAGACATGGCCGCACTGCGTCGTTTCGGCTTTTTCACCGCCGACGAGTATGCAGAGTTATTAGAGTCGCAACATTTTATCTGGCGAACACGCTGGGCTCTACACACAGCGGCACAGCGGGCCGAAAACCGCTTACTTATAGCATTGCAAAGCGATGTAGCCAGGCTCATGGGCTTCGGTGACAACAGCAATCTGGCTATCGAAAAGATGATGCGCCAACTCTATCGCGCCATGCGACGAATAAGCGAACTTAATCAGATGTTGTTGCAGTATTTTGACCATGAAATTCTGTCGCAACCCGAAAAGCCATGTCAGATATTGAATGAACATTTCGAAATCAAAGGCCGATTAATCTACGCCCGCCACGATGACGTATTTGTTGACCGCAACCAACTTATCGCACTGTTTTGCCATATCGCAGAGCATGCATCTGAGATTGATGCTATCGCGCCGCAAACACTTAGACTAATTCGTCAGGTCAGACGGCGCTTGCTCGGCGATCTGCAGGACTTTCAGCAATGTCGCAAAGGATTTGTCGCTCTATTTAAACACCCTGAAGGAATGGGGTTAGCCCTCTCCTTAATGCACAAGCACGGTATTTTGGCCTCATACCTTCCCCAGTGGCGGGAGATTGTTGGGCAGATGCAGTTTGACCTATACCATGCCTACCCGGTGGATGAGCACACACATAAACTGCTGAAAAACCTCTATGCGCTAAATAGTAAAAGTGATGATGAAACGCTAACGCTACCCAGCGCAATTTTTAGCGCGCTGGAAAATAAAGAGACGTTACTATTTGCCGCGCTTTTCCACGATCTTGCAAAAGGACGAGGCGGAGATCATAGCGAGCTTGGCGCCGTCGATGCGCTGCAGTTTGCCAAATTTCATGACCTAAAACCTTCTCAGGCCAAGGTTATCGCTTGGCTCGTCGAAAACCATCTACTCCTGTCACTCTCCTCTCAACGTCTCGATATTTACGACCCATCGGAAGTCAAAAACCTTGCTAAAACCATAGGTACTAAGGCCAGGTTAGACGCACTGTACTGCCTTACCGTTGCCGATATCAAAGCCACCAACGACGATCTTTGGACCAACTGGAAGGCAACTCTCCTAAGAGACCTTTATATGTCCATCAGGCATGCGCTGCGTAACGGTTTAGAGAATGTGTTAGAGCAACGCGCCATTGTCAGAGAGCATAAGAACGAAGCGCTAGAGTTACTCGGTAACAGTAATGACACCACTGCCCAAGATGCGATAAAGCAGTTGTGGAAACGCTTGCCGCTATCGTTTTTCAGTAGTGCAAAGCCACAAGAGATAGCCCATTACTCACAGGCACTTATTGAACATGGTACGCAAGATGAGCTGATACTTATCGACGAAAGCTACACCAAGGGCTCTAGTGATCTGTTTGTCTATATGAAAGATAAACCCGGATTATTTGTCACACTATTTAACACACTCGCCTCACTACAGATCTCAGTGCAGCAAGCCAACATCTCCAAGACCAAAGACGGTTATGTCGTGGAGTCATTAAAGATCCTCGATTATGACCACCAGCCCATCTCAACAGCCAGCCGACGTGGGCGCATTAAACAGAAGTTAAGACAGGTGCTATTTGAAAACAAATGCATTCCGAAGCAGCGCAAAAATAATCAGATAGGCTCATTTATCTGTGAGCCCAAAGTGGAGTTTTTGCATTCTCGAAAGAAAGATAGAACCCTGATTAGCGTAACAGCGCTAGACAACCCCAAATTTATGAGCCACTTCTGCCAAGGCTTTAGGCAATTTGATCTCAACATTCACTCAGCCAGAATTACCACGGTAGGAGAACAGGTCGACAACGTCTTCTTAGTCTCAGATAGAGATGGGCAACCACTTGACGATGAAAGTAAACAAGCGCTGAAATCCTTTTTCGTCGACACGATTAAAGAGCAACACCCTATTGCATAGATGCTAGGTGATAGATGCTAGATGCTAGGTGCTAGGTGTTAGGTGTTAGGTGTCAGGTGTCAGGTGTTAGGTGCAGCGTAGGTGAATAGGCAAGCTTGTAGAAGGCACTATTCTGCAACGTGCTGCAAGTACATCCCCGTGTGCTCTGCGCCAGCATCTAATGCGAATAGCTTCACAAATGTCACGATGATATGCCAGTGATGCTCCCTACATGGCTCAGGCACTGCCCATATCCTTATGGGTCAGAGCGCAAAGAGCGGCCATACAGGCAAAGACCGCCGCGTTTACACTTGTTATCTACCGTTCCTTCGATTTGATTTCAGTTGTAGAGTCAGTGGTCAAAATATGGGGAATAAGTTAAGGCTGACTTACCTGAAAATTAGAGATAAAGCTCGCTCATTTAAACCAATGGCTAATCTACAGGCATATTTCGAGCGGGTTGCTCTATGCTAATTGCGCCGTCAATATGGATATCCCGTTGTGGGAAGGCGATAACGATGTCATGCTCATTAAATAACTGATAAAGCCTAAAGCGAATATCACTACGAATTTTACGTGTGTCGGCTTCTGAATTAGCGCACACCCAAAAAATGCCATCAAACATAAGTGCGTTATCACCAAAATCAGCAAACAACACTACTGGCTCAGGCTGTTTTATAATGTCGTCGCGCTCATCCAGTGCTTGTTTAATCAAACGGGCAACCAAAACCGCATCAGAGCCATAAGCCACACCCACACTGACCGTTGAGCGGGCGTTATTGTCTATTAGTGTCCAGTTAGTCACTGTGTTTTCTAGCAACTGACTATTGGGCACCAACATATGCACCCCGTCGCTTCGGCGGATTAAGGTCGAACGAGTATTAATGCTCTCAACCACGCCTTTGGTTTCACCTATCTCTAGAAAGTCCCCAATGCGAATGGGTCGCTCCCACATCAAAATCCAACCACTGATGAAGTTATTAATGATGTTTTGTGCGCCAAAACCTACCCCAATGGCCACCGCACCCGAAACAAAGGCAAAAGCTTTAAGGGGGATATTAAGGATCTCAAGACTGGTGACCAACAAAATCGCAATGGCTAACACTAGGTAGATACGTGAAAACAGGTGCACCGCATCTGGCGCAACCTTTCTTTTATACAATGCGCGTCGAATCAACTTACCGATTCGGGTCACCACAAACCAAGCTAAAAACAGCAGTAAAGGTACCTGTAGCACTTGCGATACGGTAATCGATGACCCGCTATAAGTAAAAAGCACGTATGACATAGAGTCACTGATCAACTGCCAGTCCATTGCTACCCCAATTACCATCATTAATGTCTATTGAGTATAACAGTCTGAATAAAATCTGTAGTTTATGTTTGTTTAACGGGTCACCTCGCTTATCGCCACAGGGAATTAAACCGATTGCCCTTGATGTTGCCGCACGACCCTACGCTCAACAAAACTAGACAGAATAAACATCAACATGTAACCACTGCCAAGGGCTAACACCACGGCAACGACATTATCGGTAAACAGGGTATAAAAATAGTAACTGGCAACAAGGGCCACAATACCGCTAAGGCGGATCGCTAAGCTCTGGACAAACAAGCCATGAGCTTTGATAAAAGCCAGCTGATAGGCATTCAACATCATAAATACAAAAAACAGTGAAAAGTGCATTAATACGGGTGCCGCCTTGGCGTAAGTTTGAGGAAACACCCAATCAACCACTTGTTGCCCCGCAAACAACATCAGCACAAAGAAACTGATAGATACCAAGATGGCAATTTTGTATATCCACCTCTTAATTAACCCGACCTGCTCGTTTTGTTTTTCCCTCACGCAGACAGCCAGTTCGGGTAAAACAAAACGATAAATAGGGAATACAAATAACAAGGTCAAATAAGCAATCATGGGTCTCACCACCACCTGAAAGTCCCCCAACTCGTCAATACTAAAGTGAGCAATGGTTAACAATACAGTGATGTAAATCATCAGCAACCCAGCGCCAGCCTCAAGGGCTGAGGTAATACTTTTCTGAACAAAACTCTTAAGGCTTGGGGTCATATTGACCGACGCTAATGGCGTGGTGGCAATAACCTTGCGGCGATTGACAAACATGTACCCTGCGACGGCTAATGAAGACAACATCAAGCTATAGAAGAGTGATGCTATAGCTGTTTGATTTAAAAGATAAAAAGTGACTCCGAAAGCGATGACCTGCCCTAACGGCTCCATCCAAGTCACCTTGTTTGAAATATGATACATACGGTACATGGCGATTTGATTGGCAAAGTAGACCTTTAGTCCCATCCCCAAAATGATGCCGACCAAATGAAAATAGGCCACATCTAAATGCAGCTCATGCTTAATATAGGGAAGCACAATCCCCCATGTCAGCAATACCATTGCGATTAACGTGTAGCGAAAAATATTAGTAATATCTTTATCATTTTGGGTTTGCGAATAGCTCACCACCATAGATGAGCGAAAACCAGTCATTAAAATTAATGACATAGAGATAATATCCACCACGGTGTGATAAAGCGCCAAGTCACTTTTTACCACCCACTGCGCCAACCAAATTTTGAATCCAAACCCAATAGAAATACTGACCAGTGTCGCCCAAATCCCTGCAACAAACGCGCTTTTTACCCGCTCAATGGGTGTGACTGCCATGAAGACCTCAAAAATATGATAATAATCGGCTCAGTGCCAAAGGTAGGATTCTACCAAGCCAGCAAAAACAAAAATGTGACCGCACTTTACGAAAGCAAACAATCGACGAAACTCGATGATGGTGTAAACAAGGTTTAACACCAAGGAATAGATACGCCCAATGCCAAACAGGCACGGCAGCAAGCAGGTTTATTTAATCAGCAACTTTCATCACTAAAATGAAAAAAGGCGAATGTTTATTAACATTCGCCTTTTTATTATCCATTAATCTATTTTCCCCAGGGATTATTGGGGTCTTGCGATGGTGCTGGACGCTTGCTGCCTGAACGCTTGTTTTGCGCATAGCCATCTTGTGCTCGTGGCTTGTCTTTACCGTACTTAGGGCGTGTGTTGTTTTTCTTCATCGCCTCGTAATCGGCCGTCGCTTTGGCACGCATTTCAGCAATGAGTTCAATGGTCAACTCTTGAGGTTTACGCGGCACTATGCCGTCGGCAAAGCCACGTTCTCGAGGTTTTAACTCAAACTGCGCCGCACTACCCTTAGGCATACGCTTAAATCGATACAAGTAGAAGCTTTCAACTCGCTCTCTGGCCCACTCAGTTTTTTTCAGAAACTTAAGACACGCTTCCATGGTTGGATTGGTATTGAAACACTCTAGACGCAATGCTGCGTAGAGAATTTTCCAATCGTAAAAATCCACTAGCTCTGTCACCATTGTTTCTAACTTTAAGCCGTGAAGTGGGTTGTTTTGTTGCAGTTCAATCATGGGAGTTCCAACTACCGCCAAGGCGGTGTTTACTTTATTAAATTAAGTTGCGTTAAGTACAGTGACACCAACTCACGCTAAGCAAGACCCTTGCAGGTTGTGCCAATCAGGTTCGTGAACCATAAATCACGCTGCCGCTAGGCATGTACGATGGCTTAATAATAACAATAAAACCCTAGTTTCACCCAGCCCATTTCGCCACCTTAGGTAATTTCCTCATCAGGTGCACAAAAAACGCAGCCAAAAGGCTGCGTTCACTTTGAGCTCTTCCGGGCACTCTCCGCGCTTTCAAGCGTCACGGCTTTGCCCATGACTCACCACTATTGGCAAGCAGCACCATAGAGATCAACCGCCCAACTGCTATTGTCGATAAACGGATTTCTGTTTTTTTGCCACTCAAAGATACGATTGTTGCGACGACGTTCCCAGTCGCTCACCGGATCTTGTAGATGCCAGCTCAACAAGGTACACAAATCGCCGAGTAATGGTTCACCATTTCCGGTGACACCACTGACAACACTCAGATCTGGCGTACCGCTGCTGTCGTTACCTTCATAGCGTACATCCATATAGAACACCATACGTGCGACATCGCCTTTAACATCGTCTTTAGGCTCAAAACTATCTGCATCAGTTCTATTACCCATCGCCTCTGTTATCTCACTGCCACCTAAGGCAAAGTCTTTATTGCCGCGGCTACTATTAACCGTCACATCGGCTGGACGCAGGTGATGGAGATCGGTATAGCCATGCTGACCACTACTTGGAAAACCATGACTTTTGGCCCAAACGTGTTCGCGATTCCACGCATCTAACGAAGTACTCATGCCAGCACGGTTAGTTTTTGGCTCTGAGCGTCCGCTGTATAACAAGATGACATTATTGCTATTGTTGGGGTCTTCGTCGGCATAGCCCAATCCATCCCACACTTGGCTATAGCTAAAACGTGTATGCCCTTTAATGGTCTGATTGAGACTGGCCTTTAGCGCCGTCCCCGATTTACCAATAGCATCAGCATAATAGGTAGTGAAAACATAGTCACCATTATCGCCAGCAGAGCCATCGCCAGAGCCAGAGCCATTACCTTCACCACCACCCGTTACAACGGTGTAATTAACTACTAGAGAGACACCAGTGAACGTTTCATAAGCCTCAATATTAGC
This sequence comes from Shewanella colwelliana, assembly GCF_001735525.1. Taxonomy (NCBI): domain Bacteria; kingdom Pseudomonadati; phylum Pseudomonadota; class Gammaproteobacteria; order Alteromonadales; family Shewanellaceae; genus Shewanella; species Shewanella colwelliana. The sequence goes on along the minus strand of NZ_MCBT01000049.1, from coordinate 20,566 downwards.
GTAGTAACGTCCTGCTACAGGTTGAATAATAGGACACTCTTCATTATTGCCTGACAGATACGGCGCGCAGTCATACACGCTGGTTGTTGGTTCGCTGCCTTGGCGTACATAAAGATCCGCATCGCCTGTGCCGCCGCTCATTACGACATTCACATTGGTGGCACCTTGAGGGAGGTCGACAAAATACTTAAGTGTCTCTCCTCGATTGGCACTCAAGTTACTCTTTGGTTGACCATTGCCCAGTTCGTTATCGCTAACACCGGTTCCGCCACCACCCGTGCCGCAGTCAACGCTTAAATCACCCGTACCTGGTGAGCCTGCATTGTCACTGGCACTCCAATCAAGTGCTGATTTAGTGTTGATAATGCTAGTGCGCTGCAATGAAACATTGCGCACATTAAGTGACCAGCCTGAAACTCCACCTTCCCAAGCAACAAGATCGACCTCTTCTGCGCCCTTGTTTAGGCGTACATAATCCCCAGAGTTACCTAAGGTTAATGGCATTGGTGATAGATCAGGCGCAGAGCCAAACAAGCTGGTAAATCCCGCTTGATTAGCCGCAACGGTAAAATAAGCGCCTGGTGCAATAGTCCCTTGCAATGGCAAGCTACTACCGTTGTCACTGAGCTGGTATTGGCTTAAGTCTATGCTGGTACACCCGCCATTAAACAGTTCGATAAACTCTTCAACGCTGTCATTATTGGGTGCGTCATATAGCACTTCACTAATCAGTAAATTGGCATTGGCATTCAACGCCAAACCGGTCAGCAGTGCTGCGGTTGTTAATTTAAATATATCCATCAATGATATCGCTCTTATTTTTTATTATTTGATTCAGTACATAAATGAACTGACCCCGCACTTCTCATCCATTTAGATGGATTATGAGGAGCACTTGGGAGGCATAGTAACCAAGAGTTGTTACATTTTGATACATTTAATTTATCTTTTTGATAACCATTGCGTAAATTTAATATAAACCGATGGCAAGCATTGCATTTGTTTGTGGGTGAGAGTAGATAGCCAATTTTAGGTGTTTGCACACCTAAGGCTCGGCGGTAATCGGCCATTCAAAAGTAGCGTTTATCTGAATAGTCATATAACCAATCAGGGCGATACACCACCAGCAAAGTCACCGCCATACCATTGAGCAAGGCCTCAGGAAAACCCAATAATGGGATCAACAGTAGGTAGTTGTCTAGCAAGTAGTTCCAGTTATAGTCTGTACTCAACCATAGCCAGATGGACCAAGCGCTCATATGAAAGATGATCGACAAAAAGGCATTAATAAAGCCACCACAAAAAATATAGATAAAAAGATGGTGCGGTAGATATTTAAACACTTGGCTATAAACCACGAAACAGAGAAACAGAGGCAATGCGATAGCGATTAAGCCATAGAGACCAACATCGAAAGGGGATTTAAACATAAACGTGGTAAAAAACAGCACAGGGAGCAAAGCTGCTACTGTAGCTAACCGCCAACCAAACATCAGCATCAAGGTCACCAGCCCTAAAAAGTGCACATGGATCCCCGGGGTAATACTGGCATTTATCAGCCACAGGGTATTCACAGTGAAGGCGCTCAACAATAAGCGAGTTTGTAACGGCTTATCTTTACCTAAGCGTTGAATATCTTCACCAGGCCAAATTGCCCACAGCCACACCAACAAGGCTGCTATGGCCAGCGCTTGCGTTAAACTAAGTTGCCAATTGATCTCACTGATACGTTGCAGCAAAAAGTCGCTCATTACTGGCTACCTCACATTTATGCCCCACATCTACTCTTCAACACCGCTATTCACCACGCAGCCAATGCACATGATTCAGCTCACCGCTTCAGGACCTTGTAGCTGCGGCGGCATCTACAGGACTACATTTACCGTTTATTTGGGTATACTTAAAACGCCGTCCTCAACCAAGGTTTAGCGTCATGCGAGAGACAATCCCAAATGTACATTTTAGAGAAACTCAACTTCCTGAGGTCGGCTTTGAAATCATCCCACTGTCATCGCTTTACAGCAAAGCCACAATGGGAAGTTTAAACCAGCTTTATCAACCTCACAGGGTTACCTTTCACAACCTAATTATATTTACCTCTGGCAATGGCGAACACTTTGTCGACTTTAATACCATTCCCGTTGAAAAAAACAGCGTGGTACTGGTCAATACTGGGCAGATCCAAGCCTTTGATGAAGTAAACAAACCTCAGGGAAAGCTAATCATTTTCACCGATGAATACCTCGCAAAAGTCGCCAGTACCATTGACACAAAAATCTTTGCCCCAACACATCTGGTATCCTCATACCGCCAAAGCTTTAAACTTACTATCAATCAATCTAATGCGCTAATAAACCTTAGTAAGTTAATCAGTACTGAGTACCAGTCATCCCCCAATATTGGTTATTTACAGGTGCTATTTGCCGCGCTACTAACCAAAATAAGTGAAACTAGACCCGACATTTATCACCATCATATGTCCCCGTCACACATAAAATGCTTCGATCGCTTTATGCTGGATCTAACACAGCATTACACGCTCACTCGCGATGCTAATGAGTTTGCTCGTCGTATTGGTACAAGCTACAAAACCCTTAATAAAATTTGTAAGATGGCCACTAATCGCAGTGCAAAACAACTCATTGATGCTCTCATTATTTTAGAAGCTAAACGACGTCTATCGATTGATAACCAACAAGTACAACAGTTGGCTGACTATCTTGGCTTTGATGAAGCAACCAACTTTATTAAATATTTTAAAAAGCACACTTTAATGACTCCTAATCAATTCAAAAAGACCCTAAGTGTTCGACATTTACCATTTCAACGCTCGCTTTAACCTGCTTCACCCTAACCTATTTCCCTACAATGACTCCACATTCAAATCACAGGGAATTCACGATGAAAACCAGATTAATCGCCGCACTACTTGCCAGCACAGCCTTACTAAATGCCAGTGCGGGTGTACAGGCACAACCGGAGTCAACAATGAGTATTTCAAACAAAGATAAGACCATAGCCCTACTGACCTCTATTGAAACAGGTGATCAACAAGCCGTGGGCTACATTAACGCCAATCAATATGTCCAGCACAACCTTGCCGTTGCCGACGGGCTTGCTGGATTTGGTGAGCTATTACAAGCACTACCGAAAGGCAGCGCTAAAGTGAATGTGGTGCGCGCCTTTGAAGATGGAGATTATGTATTTACCCATACTGAATATAACTTCTTTGGTCCCAAAATTGGTTTCGATCTATTTCGTTTCGAGCAAGGTAAAATCGTTGAACACTGGGATAACCTTACCGTACGTTCTGCGCAATTAAACCCAAGTGGACACTCTCAAACTGACGGTATAACTGAAATTAACGACCGTCATAAAACAGAAGTCAACAAAGCCTTAATTGCTAACTTTGTAGAGACAGTTTTGGTTAAAGGTGACTATCACAAAATGGCTGAATTTTTCGATGGCGACAACTATGTCCAGCACAATAGCGTAATCGCCGATGGATTATCTGGCCTGACTCATGCGATAGAAGTTATGGCTGAGCAAGGGATCACCATGAAATATGACAAGAACCATACAGTGCTTGGAGAAGGTAACTTTGTCCTTTCGATAAGTGAAGGTAGATTGGGCGATGAACCAACTGCTTACTACGACCTTTTCCGTGTTGAAAACGGAAAAATAGCCGAGCATTGGGATGTAATGGAAACCATCATTCCAAAAGAGCAATGGAAGAACAGCAACGGTAAATTCGGTAACTTGTAATTCCACATCCTCTTACTTTTTTAACAAGCCGACTATGCCAATAAAGTGAGTCGGCTTTTCCTCTATATTTTGTAAAGAGCGCTATCACCTATTTGGCCAATCCATACTAAGCTGCTAGTATAAATATCCAACAAATAGAATAATAAGACACTGATTACATGAAGATTACTCCACGCCACTGGTTACTCGTATCCTGCTTGTTATCCACCGCGACCGTTACAGCCGACACAACTTTAATCAAAAATGTAAACGGCTATAGCGTTAACCAAGGACACCTCAGTCGCTTTAAGGCAATTCAATTTACTGATCAAAATATCGATAAAATCTACCTAGACTCATCGCCTGCAGTCGCCGCTGGGACACGTATTATTGATGGCGCTGGGCAAACTCTATTGCCTGGATTAATTGACGCACACGGACATGTACTCGGCTGGGGCCTCAATCTAGTCAGGGTTGATTTAAAGGGCAGTCGTTCAGAAGCTGAAGCCATTACACGTATTAAGGCATTTCGTCAACAAAACCCACAGCTGACATGGATTCAAGGCCGAGGGTGGAATCAGGTACTTTGGCAGAGCAACAGCTTCCCAACGTCAGCATCGTTAGATAAGGCATTTGGCGACAGCCCTGTGTGGCTTAGACGTGTCGATGGTCATGCTGGCTGGGCAAACAGTGCAGCGATGAAGCTTGCTGGTATCACAGATAAGACTCTAGCGCCCAGTGGTGGAGAGATCGTCCGTGACGCAGCAGGCCAGCCAAGTGGTGTTTTTATTGATAATGCAATGGCGTTGATTGAACGGGCAATTCCTGCACTCACTATCGCCGAGCAAGAAACCGTACTGAAAGCAGCCATGACAGATTTAGCACGCCTGGGCTTAACCAGTGTGCATGATGCAGGGGTGGGATTTGACACCATCAGCGCCTATAAACGGCTAGCCGACAGCGGTAAAATGCCTATACGGGTGTATGGCATGGTGGCTGCTGGCGATAGTCATTTCGATACTCTCATGGCTAAAGGGCCTTATCATCACCCATCAGGAAAACTGGATTTTAGTAGCATTAAAATCTCTGCTGACGGAGCGCTGGGCAGTCGCGGCGCCGCGTTAATTGAAGACTATTCTGATCTTCATGACCACCAAGGCTTGCTGCTCCATAGTGAGCAACAGCTCACCGACTATATGCGTAGTGCCATGGAAGCGGGCTTCCAAGTAAACACCCACGCTATTGGCGATCGCGCTAACAAAATGGTGTTAGATCGATATCAAGCCTTGATTAAACAAACCAATACTCAGGCTTTAAGGCACAGGGTTGAACATGCACAAGTGTTGCGCTTGGCCGATATTCCGCGCTTTGCACAACTCGGCGTTATCGCCTCTATGCAAGCCACTCATGCCACCAGTGATAAGAACATGGCCGAAGATAGGGTCGGTCCCCAGCGCATAAAGGGCGCCTATGCGTGGCGTAAATTACTCGATGCCGATGCGGTGATCGCCGCTGGCTCTGATTTTCCCATTGAGTCCGCTAATCCATTTTTTGGTTTACATGCATCCGTAACTCGCCAAGATCACACTAACCTCCCCCAAATGGGTTGGTACCCTAATGAAAAAATGACCATGGTTGAAGCCCTGCATAGCTTTACTGGGGCTGCCGCATACGCCGCGCATCAAGAAAATATGATCGGTGCACTCGCAGCCGGGATGAAAGCAGACTTTATCTTGGTAGACCAAGATCCCTTTAATGACGATGCACACACCTTATGGCAGACATCCGTCGCTGAGACTTGGGTAAACGGGGTGAAGGTTTTCGACGCCAAACAAGATAAACCTAAGTAATCCCGCGCTTGCCACTAGGTTAGACAAGTGCGGGTAAGTTATCAGATATGACAAAGCACCGTAGCCTCTGATGCAAAATGTTGCCGTAGGCTGGAGGGTTAAATCAAGAACGCCACGTTGGCAGACTTTAACCACTTCCGTAGTGCACTGAGGGGTTATTTAATATTATCAAGCAACCCCTTGGTCACTTTCTTGGCGTGCTTTTCATTGCGTTTTTCTTTCGCAGTCTTCAAAGGTTGCTTTTTACCTTCTCGGCCTTGTCTATGCTCTTTACTCATTTTCTGCTCCAGTGTTTACTGGGCACCTCAGCTTGGGCTAACCAATCGAAGCTTAGTCATTTTAACGAGCGTTTGATGTCCTAACGTAAACGAATTGACTTACTACTAGGTGTTTCATTGATCATCATAACACCAATAGGCAAACCCATTAGACCCAATTAAGCTCACTTTACCTCTGCCTAGACCGTCAGGGTCTATCTAGTCGAAGCCCAATAAATTCAATGCCAAATCAACATTCCTCAGCCAGCACCTATGCTTCCAAGCTTACTGCATAGAATTTTTCACCCGATCGCAAATCTCATCATTTGCTCACTTAACCAGCGCTCTTTACACTTCTTTAATTGAACCTGCAAATGATATTAATTATCATTCTCGAAAAGTCATCATTGACTATCACTGCACGTACCATAAACCATTTCACCACCAACGTAACGGCAAGGCCGATACCTCAATTAAGAAGATAAACATGAACTTAGTCCCCGCTTTAAAGTGGTTCCATAATTGGATAGGCTTTTTTGTTAGCATCGTTATGCTAATCGCGCTTACAACTGGAGTGTATTTAGGTTGTGTCGATATGTTCAAGCGCCTAAACGATCATGGTCAGCAATTTCAGCCACTGTCTATCGAACAGAAAGCCGAGGCGGTAGACACCCTATTTGCACGTTATCCTGAAATGAATACAGTGCGCTTCCCTACTGAGCACACTCCTTTCATCCAAGTGGCAACAAGAGGAAAGTCCATTGCATTTGATAATGAGCTAAACGAGCTATCGGTAAACTTATCGTCAGACATCCCCTTCTACAGCACCCTCTTTTGGTTACATAGAAACTTGTTACTGGCAGACTTTGGCAAATATCTTAATGCGTGGGCCTCACTACTTGGCGGTGTCATCACCTTAATCGGTCTCTACTTGTGGTGGCGTGTGCGCAAAGGATTTCGACTCAAACAGTCCTTTCCTAAAAACACACGCTCTAGCAGCTTGTTAAAAAGTCACATTCAACTCGGGCTATTTATCTCTGTGCCGCTCATTATTCTTTGCTTAAGCGGTTTTTTAATTACTTACAAAGGCCTATGGACTGGCGCACTAAAACAACCACAAGCGGCGATTAGCTACCCGCTTAGCCAACCCAGCGATTGGCATAGCCAACTTGTTACCGCACAAGCATACTGGCCAGACTCTCTATTGGTCGCAGTAAGTAAACCTATGGTCAGAAACAAGGAACAAGCACCTGCGAAGACATTAGTTTATAGCGTGCGTTTTGATAGCCATGAAGGAGTGTGGTTACGCGATGCCGATCGGCTCAGCATTAATTATGAGCAGGGGCAAATAGAATCTGCGCTGAAACACAGTGAGCGTCCTCTATCGGGCAGGATTGCCGCTTTTATACGACCATTACATGATGCGCTCAACATGCCATTTAGCTATCTACTGTTGATCACATCTGTGGCTGCTATCGGCTCATTGATACTCGCCTTTAGCGCAGTGACCTTTTATCGACGCACATTTAAGCGCAAATCCAAAGCATCATAGCCGAGGAGCTCTTCATCCACAAAATAGCAGCTGGCGCTGCTATTTCGCCCATCAACCCTACTTAAACCGGCTGTTGACTTTATGAACAAATAAAACAATTGATCCACTTCAACTTTCATCCATAAAGCTGGATTAAACGCTTGTAATTCGTCATTGGGTTAGCTTTACTTAGGTGGTAACAATACTGTTTTTTTAACTGTCTAATTACAAGGAGTTACTATGCTAGGAGAAGATCACTCTCTTATTAATGAGTTCCCTGAGTATCAAACCGTCATTGTTAAATTGTCTCAAAACGACCCCGCCTTTCTAAAAGACGCCAGCCGCTACAATGCATTGGACAAAGAGATCCGAGAACTCGAGCTCAACGGTGCCCCCATTGATGATGAGGCCATGCATCTACTAAAACATGATAGAGCAGAACTAAAAGACTCACTATTTCAACGTTTAAAAAGTGAATAGTTGCGCATCACCTAAAATTCAAAATCAGCAGGGGTGAGCCAATAGAAAGCTCAACCCCTTCCATACTGCAACAAATGTTTCGAAAAAGGTAACAAACTGGTATCTTTGCTACGCATAACTAGAAAGGATACTCAAATGCTGCAACAAACTACCAAAATAGGCCAATGGTTAAAATTGTCCAACCTCTTTAAAACGTTACCAATTATCTTGCTAATCATCGCCGTATTCAACTCCTACTTCATCGTCATTGAAGGCCATGTTGGTGTTGTCAAACGTTTTGGCGAAGCTAAAGATCAGCAGAACCCAGGATTGCACTTTAAGATCCCGTTCATTGAAACGGTAGAGATGATCGAAGTCCGTACTCGTAAAAATGCTGAAAAAATGGCGTCGAGCACCAAAGAACAGATGCCTGTCACCATCGAAGTTTCAGTCAACTGGACGGTCAATAAAGAAGCGGCGTTAGACCTATTCAAACGCTATGGCGGACTCACCCAGTTTGAGCAACGTATTCTCGACCCGCGTTTCCGCTCAGCCACCAAAGACACTATTCCACAATTTGAGGCTGAACAACTGATCCAAGACAGAGCCAGTGCAATTCAAGGGATTGAACGTCGCTTAGCCGAAGAGATGGCAGGGTTTCCCGTTATCGTCGATAACATACAGATAGAAAACATCATTCTGCCGCAAAAATATATCAATTCGATTGAGATCAAACAAACCGAAAAAAACCTTGCCGCAGCCGAAGAACATAAACTTGAGCGCCAACGCCTTGAAGCACTCAGAGCGGTAAACACGGCAGATGCCAAAGCGAAGGGGATTTTGAAAGTTGCCGAAGCTGAAGCACAATCGATTCTGCTAAAGGGGATGGCTGAAGCACAGGCAATTGAAGCCAAGGCCAAAGCACTGAAAAACAACCCGCTTATCGTTAAGCTAACTGAAGCACAGGCGTGGGACGGCAAACTACCAACGACAATGATGGGCGAAGGTGTTATGCCAATTATGGATATACGCCAGATAGAAGAGTCTAAATAAACGTATTTGACTCCATTGGGGGCATCTTGCCCCCATCTTTTTCCTTAATTTCCAACTTGTAGGCTGGCACTCCACCATCGATGTGCTCATACTGAAATAGCTTCTTCAACAGCCACTTTCTCTTCCTATACCAAGGAGTCTCCATGCTGGTCACCTTTAAAACCAAGTACTATTCAGAGATCACCCTGTTTGGCCATATTGCTACCCACCTACTCAACATCATGGGACACAGCGGCACCGTGCCTGGTGCATTTCGCCCAGAAGAGCTACCCGCAGCACTGCAAAAACTAATGATCGCAGTCGACGATAAAACCAACATGACAACTGACACCACCATAGATGATGATAACGATGACGAGCATGATGTCAGCTTGCGTAGTCGAGCCTTACCAGTGATAGCGCTACTTCAGTCGGCTATCGATGCCAACGTCAATGTGATGTGGGAATAACATTTAGAAGTATTACCTTATCGCGAACTGATATTCGCAGACGCCCGTCACAGCGCAATTTCTTCCCCTCCTGGATAGCGTCACTGAAAGCCATCAGCGCTATACTCTTACCAGCTTTGACTCGAACCCGCCTATTGTCAATTTTTTATTGATAATCATTCGTTATTTTCACTGTTTTTATCTTTAGCTATTAGGTCTATTATCGCTCCATCCACAGCGTAACCCCATTTAACTGACGCAAGAGAGCGCACCATGGCACAGCTTACTATCGTTGCAAATATTATCGCCAAACCAGACAAAGTCGAGTTAGTCAAAACGCAGCTGCTTAAGCTCATCGCTGTCACACGTGCTGAAGAGGGTTGCATCAACTATGACCTTCATCAAGATAATCAAAATCCAGCACACTTTGTGTTCTATGAAAACTGGACATCAACCGAACACTTACAAGCACACTTGGCCAGCAGCCATATTGCCGAATATATTGCTGCAACCGAAGGCTCTGTTGACCAGTTCACCCTGAATGAAATGACACAAGTCGCCTAATTTTTTAGTCGATTGTTACCGAACAAACCGTTTAACCTGATTAATGGATCTTATTATGACTCACCCAATTATTGCTGACTTGGCAAACCGCTATACCACCAAAAGATATGATGCATCAAAACGCATTCCACAAGCCGATCTTGATGTCATTTATGAGGCAATGCGCCTGTCGGCATCATCCATTAACTCTCAACCTTGGAAGTTTATCGTCATTGAAAGTGACGAGGCAAAACAGCGCATGCATGATACCTTTGCCAACAAATTCCAGTTTAATCAGCCTCATGTAAAGTCTGCATCGCACATTATTTTGTTTGCTCACAATCCCAATTACACCCGCAATGATTACGCTAAAGTCGTGGATAAAGGCATTGAGGATGGCCGTACTAAGCCAGAGGAAAGAGAGCAAGCATTTGGTGGATTTGCCTTCGCCGAGCTCAACACTGATGAACACGGTAACACGGCGGCTTGGACAAAATCGCAAACCTACTTAGCTTTAGGTAATACCTTACATACCTTAGCAAGACTAGGCATAGATTCCACCACAATGGAAGGCGTCGATAGCGAGCTGATCGGCGAGATATTCAAAACGGAACTGGATGGTTTTATCTGTGAAGTAGGGCTAGCGATTGGCTACCATCACACCGACGAAGACTACAATGCTAACCTGCCTAAATCCCGCTTAGCCGCCGAATCTGTGTTCACGATTCTATAGTCTTAATTAGACATATTCTGACCATTAAAAAAGCGCTTATTGCCATCGCAATAAGCGCTTTTTTGTCAACAGACCTTCAGCTTATTCGCTGGGTGTATCATTCAACGCTTGGGCTAACCTCTGGGTATTACCAACAAACAGTAGATGAACTAATTTATCGTTTAGCACCAAGACCTCCTGCACACCTAGTGCTTGCAGAGCCTTAGCGTCTAGCAAACTGCTGTCACTCACTTCGACTCGCAAGCGGTTATCGGCAATAGTGCGACATGAGATCAGCCCCGTCAGCAACGCCTTTAATTGGGTAGCTTGCACCGCATCAACAGCCGTCGTCGTAGCAGCTACCACGGGTTGCTCAGTTACAGCCTCTTGAGCAACAAAGCCGCCAGACGCCAACATCTCGTCAATCTCGGTACGGGTAACTTCAGCTATGGTTCCCACAATCGCCTGCACTGCATGGCCAGACACTAGCACGCCGCTAGCGCCCAACTGTTTTAAGCGAGCATGGTCTACTTGGTTGGCATCCACAACATCCATACGTAAACGGGTGATGCATGAGTCCACATTAACTAGGTTTTGCGGACCACCAAAAGCCTCGATAAAATTACGCGCACGCTCAGTACCCTCACCGCCAACCAGTTCAGCTTCTGAATCGGTACGGCCTGGTGTTTTCAGATCAAACTTAGTGATCAAAAAGCGGAACACCACATAATAAAGTACCCCATAGGCCAGACCGAGCATCACCAACAGACCGATATTTTCAGACTTACCTGATAGCACAAGAAAGTCTATCAATCCGTGGGAGAATGAAGTGCCATGTACCACGCCTAGCATATTAGTTAACACATAAGCCAAACCAGCCATGAAGGCATGCACCACATACAGCAGCGGCGCAACAAACATAAACGCAAACTCAATCGGCTCTGTGATCCCCGTTAGGAATGAGGTCAAAGCGGCCGAGATCATAATGCCACCAACCATCACACGGTTCTCTGGGCGTGCTGTGTGCCAAATGGCCATTGCCGCGGCAGGTAAACCAAACATCTTAAACAGATAGCCCCCAGCAAGCTGGCCAAAGCCATTCCCCGCAGCACGACTTGCCTCATCCGCTTGCAAATAACAGGTCAACACACCATTAGCAGCTTTGCCTGTACTGTCAACACAACTGCCCGCCTCAAAAAAGAAAGGCACGTTCCACACATGATGCAAACCCGCAGGAATAAGTGAGCGCTCTACCACACCGTAAATACCAAAGGCTAAAGTAGGGTTTTGATTGGCCGCCCAGTGAGAAAATGTCTCGATGAGATGGCCTATGGGTGGCCAAATAAACGACAAGATAACGCCGGTGAATATAGCGCCAAAACCGGTAATAATCGGTACGCTACGCTTGCCAGAGAAGAAGCCAAGGTACGCCGGGAGCTGAATCTTGAAAAAACGATTAAAAGAGTAAGCGGCGATCGCACCCGCGATCATGCCACCTAACACCCCTACATCGGTACCTGGAGACATCACGCCGATGGTTTTTGTCATAATGGCATAACCCACTAATGCAGCCATCGCAGCGACACCATCGTTTTTCGCAAAACCAAGTGCGATACCGATAGCAAATAGCAGCCCCATATTGCCAAAGATCGCCTCGCCCGCTTGCACCATCAAGGTGTTAACGATGTCAGGCACAACACTAAAGCCTGCACTGCCCACGCCGAGTAAAATACCGGCCACGGGTAACACTGACACGGGCAACATCACCGATTTGCCTATTTTTTGTAGTACGGAAAAAGCCCCTGCCATCACGGCCTTTTTCGGTTTAGCTGCACTGATTGTAGTTGTTGTCATAGTAGACACCTTTTTATTTTAATAAGCTGCTAAGCGTTTACGCCGAGGCCACACCGCCAGTGACGGCGATTAACGTGTTAGGGGCATGCATCAATTCACGCACCGCCTTTGCATCAGCACAGGCCATCGCGTCGGCAGCCACTTTCTGACATGCTTGCTGACTTAAGCTACGTACTTGATGCTTAACCTCTGGTATAGAGGGGACACTCACCGACAGCTCATCGATACCAAGTCCGACAAGAATAGGCACTGCATCTTTTTCACCTGCTAATCCGCCACAAACGCCAACCCATTTGCCTTTAGCATGAGCGGCTTTGGCTGTGATATCGATAAGGCGCAGCACTGCGGGATGTAAACCATCGGCAATGGCTGCAAGCTTAGGATGACCACGATCAATCGCTAAGGTGTATTGGGTTAAGTCATTGGTACCAATAGAGAAGAAATCCACATGCTCTGCCAGTAGATCCGCCATCACTGCTGCAGAAGGAACCTCAATCATGATACCAACCTCGATGCCACTGGTATCGATAGCCAATTTTTCGGCTTCCTCTTGCAGCACCTGTTTGGCTAATTTCAGCTCAAACAGTGAAGCGACCATAGGGAACATAATGCGCAGTCGCCCGGCACTCGCCGCTTTCAGTAGCGCGCGGAGCTGCTGTCGTAACACAGCGGGTTTATCGAGCCCAACACGGATACCGCGCTCGCCAAGAAACGGGTTATCTTCCTTAGGCAGTGGTAAATATGACAAGGGCTTATCACCGCCAACATCTAATGTTCTCACCACCAGTGGGCGCTCACCTAAGGTGGTCAGCACCTGACGATACGCTTGTTCTTGCTCCGCCTCAGAGGGCGCCGAGGTTTGTTCTTGATAGAGAAACTCTGAACGCAATAAGCCAACGGCTTCACCGCCCATCGCCACCAGCTTTTCAGCTTCGGCAACCTTAGCAATATTACCCGCCACTTCGACTTGCACGCCGTCTGTTGTCACTGCTGTATTATCTTTATCCGCAAAGGCTAACGCCTTGAGCTGCTCGTTTGCCGCTTGTTGGTGGCTGAGTTCAGCCAGCTCTGAATCTGTCGGCTCCAGCAGCAGATACCCTTTTGCAGTGTCGAGTAAAACTTGGGTGCCATGTAACTCCATCACCTTAGCTTCCACCCCAGCCATGGCTGCAATCCCCATGGCTCTAGCCAAAATCGCACTATGGCTAGACGCCCCACCTAAGGTGGTGCAGATACCCAGCACCTGAGCAGGATTCAACTTGGCGGTTTCTGATGGGGCTAAATCTTTGGCAACGATAATCGTGTTTTCGGGTAATGCTTCTGGAATCGTATCTTGCGGTAGCCCAGCTAAAATTCGCGACACTCGATTGCCAACATCAACCAAATCCGCAGCGCGGCCAGCCAGCAATTGGTTGCCCATCGCCGCTAACTTGTCAGCCTGACGGCAAACCGATTTGTCCCAGGCATAGGGAGCAGATTTACCTTGTTGTAACTCAACTAAGCACTTTTCATAGAGGTCGGGATCGGCCAGTAACTCTTGGTGAGCCACAAAAATATCTGCTTTTTGGCCCATCGCTTTACCGCGTAATTCATCGACTAGCTCAATCAGTGTTGCATCGGCTATCTTGATGGCGTGATCCAGTTTCTGCCGCTGGGCTGTTGGGTCACTTGCGAAGGTATCGAATTTAGGCACTTCGGCGTTGATCACATATAAACGCCCTTTCGCTTGACCGGGAGACGCTTCAACTCCGACTAATTGGCGCGGATCTTGACTCGTTTGCAGCAGCAGTGAAGGTTCAGCAAACGGATCGAACGCCTTGTCCGCCGTGTCGCTGGCCGCTTCATTGGCCCCCTCTTCTCCTAGACCTGAGGCAATCGCCGCACTTAATGCATCAATAGCCGCTTGCTGATCAGGGCCTTTTGCCAATATGACCACTTGGTCACCAAAGGCGATATCTAACCCCATTAAGGCCACGACACTTCGGGCATTAACCTGCTCACCCGCTTTTTCTAGCATGACGTCACAGGTAAATGGTTTTAGTGCTCCAACAATTGCCGCGGCAGGGCGAGCATGGATCCCCGTTGGATTAATCACCTTTATCGACGCAGACTGAAGCATGTCGCTAGACTTCACCACCGCAGCCCCCGCTTGAGCAAGCTCAGCACTGAACAGTAGATCACCAACCGCTAATCGCTTAGCAGTTGTTGGCGTTAAGCTAACAATACGCTCTCTGTCTGTCAGTAGCACAACGGTGCGTAAGCTTTTAACACCGCAGGCAACTTTGTCTAAATCAACTTCCACCAAGGGGGTTTTGGCGGCAACAGTATCGCCAACCTTCACCAATGCGTTAAACCCCTCTCCCTTTAGCTTTACAGTATCGACCCCAATATGAAGCAGAATCTCAACGCCTGCTTCTGTAGTTAATGTGACAGCATGTTGAGAGGGATGAACTTGAGTGATTTTGGCATCACATGGGGCATGTAAAACGTTTGAGGTTGGATCAATTGCAAAACCGTCACCCACCAACTTTTGAGCAAAAGCGGCATCAGGCACCTGCTCTAAAGAACAGCTCACCCCATTAAAAGGTGATAAGAGTTGGATCATGGTGGAAGTATTATTATTCATTGCCACTCCAAATATAACGCCAAAACCTCATTGTTTGGTTTCTGCGTCAGGTGTAAATAATTAAATGTAGCCAGCTGTCGTCGCCAACTAAGTTCTGCAAAAAGAGGGAGGGGGAAACGTTACTGCAACGTCAAATTATCCCATTAAACACAGATACTCTCTTCTATAAAACCGCAGACATCTTATGCAGAGTAGATACTGCGTTAACAATCTCTCAACTTAGCAAACATATTGTAGCGCTCACAAGTTGCAATCGAATGCAGTCATTCTACTTGTTATCAAAACCAGATTAATCGCACCAATAAGAATAGGCAAGACAATTTGTAAGCGCTTACAAAAATGTTAACACTATGGTTAATTACTTTAAGCAGATTAAAATCTGATCGCCTCAGTCACCATGATGCGGCAGTTGGTCAGTCATCAATAACCGTTGACTCATGCCGCAAGTGTCCTGAGCTATTGCTGGCTGCCGCCATACCGTATTAATGAACCAAAATTTGCTAACAATTCTAAGGTTGACTTTTATCAGTAGTCTTACAAGATAGAGCTGTTTAATTAACAGCACCTCTCCACTAGCAAGGAAATCAATATAACAATGAAAAAGTCCTTAATCGCCATTGCTCTGGCAACCACTTTCCTCAGTGCCTGTGGCACATCTGATGTCAACAACACTCAAGCCGTCGCTGAAACCAGCGCTCCAGCCACCAAAGCAGAACTCGGCAGTTTCGGTGTCGATTTAACCGCCCGTAATTTAGAGGTTAAACCTGGTGATGACTTCTTCATGTATGCCAGCGGCAATTGGTATGATCACTATGTCATGCCTGCTGATAAAACCCGTTACGGCGCCTTTACAGGGTTAGCAGAGCGCAGTGAAAAACAGGTCAAAGAGATCATCGACGACATTGCTAGCCGCACCGACCTTAATAGCGAAGAGCAACTTATCGCTGACTTTTATCATGCTTATATGGATACCGAGACCATCAATAAGCTCGGGATCAGCCCAATTCAAAGCACCTTAGATGATATTGCGGCTATCAAGTCGACCGATGATTTAACCAAGAAGTTTGGGCAATCTTGGTTAGTGGGTGGCAGCTCGCCGATTGGCGGTGGTATGTGGTTTAATCGCCTTAACCCTAACGAATATGAGATGTCTGTAGGAGCCGGTGGCCTAGGTTTGCCTGATCGCTCTTATTACCTCGAAGATAGCGAGCGCTTTGTTAAGATCCGTGAAGCCTACGTCGCTCATATCGCTAAGATGCTTGAGTTTGCTGGCGTAAAAGAAGCAGCCAAGAGTGCTAACGCTATTTTAGCGCTGGAAACCAAAATGGCAGCGGGTCAATGGCCAAGAGAGAAACGCCGTAACCGCGACTTGACCCTAAACCAAATCAAGCGTGAAGATTTAGCTAAAGAATACCCTGGGTTCAATTGGGATCTCTATTTTTCCCAAACGGGTTACCAAGTCCCACAGCTAAATATTTCGCAACCCGATCCAATCAAAGCGATGATCGAGCTAGTGAGCAAGGAAGACCTTAACGTATGGCAAGACTACCTAATCTTCCATACCCTCACAAACAACGCCGAGCTACTATCTGAAGATATCTACGCAGCCAGCTTTGACTTCTTTGGCAAAACCTTAAGTGGTCAACAAGAGCCACGTCCACGCTGGAAACGCGCTGTCGCCCAAATGTCAGGTACCCAGTCTTTAGGTTTTGCCATTGGTAAAGTCTATGTGAAGCGCTACTTCCCAGAGTCATCCAAACAGCAGATGGCTGAACTGGTAGAGAATCTGCGCACCGCGTTAGGTCAACGTATTGATGGCCTTGATTGGATGGGTGATGAAACTAAGGTCAATGCTCATGCAAAGCTCAAAGCCTTCAATCCTAAAATCGGTTACCCAGATGTATGGCAAGAGTTTGATGGCCTAAAACTGACAAAAACAGATTTAGTGGGCAACATTCAAAACCTCAGACAGTACTTTAGAGCCGATAGTGTGGCCAAAGAGTTACAAAAGACGGACCGCAATCGCTGGGGCATGACACCACAACGAGTGAATGCTTACTACAACAGCTCATTTAACGAGATTGTTTTCCCAGCCGCTATTTTACAACCTCCATTCTTTGATCCTAACGCCGATCCAGCAGTGAACTACGGCGGTATTGGTGCTGTGATTGGTCACGAAATGGGCCATGGTTTTGACGATCAAGGCTCTAAGTCTGATGCCAACGGTATTCAGCGTAACTGGTGGACTGATGAAGACCGTGCCGCCTTTGATGCCAAAGCCGATCGCTTAGCAGAGCAATATAGTCAGTATGAGCCTATCCCGGGCAACTTCGTCAATGGCCGCAACAGCCTCGGCGAAAACATCGGTGATGTAGGTGGTCTAGCCATGGCGTACCACGCTTATCAGCTTAGCCTTAACGGCAAAGAAGCTCCTGTGATCGATGGTTTAACAGGCGATCAGCGTTTCTTCCTTGCTTGGGCGCAAGTGTGGAAAGAAAAACGCACCGAACAGAGCATGCTAAATCAACTGCGTGGTGGCACTCATGCACCGGGGCGCTACCGTGCTCAAGCACCACGTAACCACGATGCTTGGTATAAGGCCTTTGATGTAAAACCAGGCGACAAACTCTACCTTGCAGAAGATGAGCGTGTACGTATTTGGTAATCGTCAACATACGTAGATTTTACTCGTCCGCTAACATGCCAGTCTCTTGACTGGCATTTTTTCTCGCTCTCTTATGCTCTGTCAGACCAATACATAGCAAAGAGTTATATTGAACAGGGTGTTAACCGAGAAAAATGCCCCGATATCAGTATTAAGTTAATCTCAGGTACGGCGCAAACGATAAGGAATTACAATGACGAATGAATATACTCCAGCGAAAGTGTGGGTCAATGACACAAGTGGCGGCAATAAATGGGCAAACATTAATAGCCCTGAGTCGGGAGCGAGGTTCGATAGGGCCTTACCTGTTGGTGAACATGATTTTCAACTCTATTCGCTAGGCACGCCAAATGGTCAGAAGGTCACCATTATGCTAGAAGAGCTATTAGCGCTAGGCATACAAGAAGCCGAGTATGATGCTTATCTCATTAACATTGGTGAGTCAGATCAGTTTTCATCAGGCTTTGTTGGCGTAAATCCAAACTCCAAAATACCCGCTTTAGTCAATAAAACAGGGAAGCAAGCGGTTAATGTCTTTGAGTCAGCTTCAATACTCGTTCACCTTGCAGAAAAATTTGAGCAGTTTTTACCCAAGAGCGGTTATGCTCGTACTCAGACCTTTAATTGGCTGTTTTGGGCCCAAGGCTCAGCGCCATTCTTAGGCGGTGGGTTTGGGCATTTTTATGCCTATGCCGATGTAAAACAAGAATATCCAATTAATCGCTTCGCCATGGAAGTTAAACGCCAATTAGACGTTTTAGATAAGCAACTTGCTAATAATCAATATATTGCTGGCGATGAATACACTATTGCCGATATGGCGATTTGGCCTTGGTATGGCAACCTAGTGTTAGGTAATTTGTATGATGCGGCCGAGTTTTTACAAGTCGACACCTATACCAATGTGATGCGCTGGGCAAAAATGGTTGAGCAACGTAAGGGCGTTCAACGTGGCCGTATCGTTAACCGCTCATTTGGCGAAGACTGGGAACAGCTCACTGAGCGTCATAGCGCTGCTGATATTGACAAGGTACTCAGCAAGCAGCCTTAGTCACCAGGCCTAGATTACTGAGCGAAAACGGGTTATCTCCAGATGCATAAGATGAGAAAGGGAGCATTAAGCGTCCCTTTCTCTTGTTGCTATCAGCTCGATTAACCGTCGCGTTAACTCTTTATTTTACGACTCAGACGCTCAATAACCTGTTGATGTTGCGGGTACATCGCTAACAGTGTTTCTTGGCCAAACAATTCAAAATCATCGAAAGTAAAACCAGGTGAGACCATACAACCTACCAAAGAGAATCCCGGCTGATTCATTGCAGAGCCAAAAATAGCCCCCTTAGGTACCAAAAATTGCGGACGCTCACCGGCAGCAAAATCGAGTCCCAATTTAGCTGTGGTCAACTCTCCTTGCTCATCAATCATATAAATAGTCAGCGATTGACCCGCGTGGAAATACCACATTTCATCCGCAGTTAGGCGATGAAAGTTAGACACCTCCCCATCACGTAATAGAAAATAGATACTGGTCCAGAGTTGGCGAGCGTCATCAAACTGCTGTGCAGAACGATAAGATGAGCAATAGTACCCCCCTTCTACATGCTGCTCTAGCTGTAAATGTTGAATGAATTCATCGGCGCTGTGCATTTAGGCTCCTCTAATAAATGTATTCATGTGGTCCCTGAACTACGCTAAGTAATGTCCAGCATCATTTATGCAATCAAAAAATCTCAAATGCTATAAAAGTCAGTATACAAACTGCCAACAGCATGCTGAACAAATAGTCTATCGTTCAACAGTGACAATAAATTGACTCACAACAAATAATAATAAGATATATTATATAATATTTTGTAAGGCTGTAATTTCACTGCCCACAAAATAAGACCTACCCACCTGAAATTACTAATTTAGTGTTGTTGATATCAAAAGGTAAATGAGTGAATAACAAGCCATCCATAAGTACTTTATCTGCCAAAATCAGCCCTATATTAATCGCGCTGACACTCACCTTCATGCTCAGTGCATGTAATGGTGATGACGGTGGGTTCCCAACCGCAGAAATATTTACCCCACCCAAAGCGAATAACTTAGCCATTGAGCCTGATGCCGAGGTCGATACATTGCTCAGTGCGCAATATGTTTACAGTGACAATGCACAAAGAAGCGAAGGCGACTCCATCATTGAATGGCTCGTCAACGATGCGTTAATTACAACATCAACCACTTTTACTCCCAATAAACGCTTTGAACACCAATGGATCAAATTTTGTGTCACCCCAAAGGCATCTTTTGGTAACAACGACACTGGGGCGAAAGTCTGCAGCCCAAGCCTTATTATTCTTCCCAAAAATGGCAGTGCCCCCGTAGCGAGTGATGTCGTTATCGCCACCCCACTGCAACCTGGCAGCGCCACTACGGCCAGTTACAGCTACAGTGATGCCGATGCCGATTTAGAAGGAGTAAGCCTGACACGTTGGCGTCTCAATGGGGTCGACAGCGGCAGCGGACTGGCATTTACTCTACCCGCTGACAGCGAAGGCAAAAGCCTAGCATTCTGTGTTACCCCAGTGGCACTCACTGGAGAGCCCAAGCAAGGCACGGAGGTCTGCGATACGCAAACCATCATCGGCAGCTATATCGCCCCCGTTGCTAGTGACTTGAGCATTCTGCCGCAAGCGGTAGCCAATACCCCGCTGACCGGGGATTACCGCTACACTGATAACGCCTCTCGAACCGAAGGCGCGAGCCTATTCAGTTGGCGCATAGATGGCACCGAGATCAGCAACAGCAACACTCTCACTCTTAACGTAGACAGCGAAGGCAAATCGCTCACCTTCTGTG
>NZ_MCBT01000048.1:403117-594967 GCF_001735525.1 Shewanella colwelliana | reverse complement strand
TGTAGTGGTCAACTAATATTGGCCACGATCTTAGAGTTTAACCAGAACAATCGTTCCGATTCATTGGGCGTCAGTCCGCCGTTATATTGATGTGGACGAAGCTGGCAGTAATATCCAATTATGTATCGTGTAATTTCGTTCTGAGCTTCTGTAAAATTACGATACCCTGTTGTTGGTATCCATTCTGTCTTAAGGCTCCTAAAAAAGCGTTCCATTGGACTATTATCCCAACAATTCCCACGTCGAGATAAACTTTGTTTGAGCTGGTATCGCCATAAAAGTTGTCGATATTTTCTGCTTGTATAGTGAGTCCCTTGATCGCTATGGAACATAACATCTTTAGGTTTACCACGACCTTCATAGGCCATCGTAAGCGCTTTGCCAGTTAAACGGCTATCAGGTGATAATGACATAGCCCAGCCAATCACTTTACGGGCGAATAGATCAATCACAACAGCTAAGTACATCCAGCGGTTACCAGCCCACACGTAGGTGACATCACCAACCCAGACTTCATTCGGAGCTGTAACTGCGAATTGTCGACCTAGGTGATTAGGGGTTTCAATATGTTCTAGCGTGCCTTTTCGGTATTTGTGCTTAGGAACCTGACAGCTAACTATACCAAGCTCTTTCATCAACTTAGTGGCACGATAGCGGCTTAGCAAGACACCTTGCTGGCTAACCATATCTGCAATGGTTCTAGCACCAGCCGACCCATTACTTGCAGTGTGTACTTCGCTAACTAGGCTCCGAAGTTTAACTTTATCGGCATTAATGGTTGTTGGCCGCTTTTTCCAATATTTGTAACTACTACGATGAATACTGAACACTTCGCATAATGTTTTTATGCTGTAGCTCTGCCTGAGTTTCTCAATTATTAAGAATTGTTCAGTGAGTCCGACATCAACAGAGCTGTGGCCTTTTTTAATATTTCGTTGTGCTCTTGGAGGCGAGCGAGTTGCTTTTTTAACTCTCGAATTTCAATTTGTTCTGGTGATATAGGTGATGCTTTAGGTTGCTTACCTTGTCGCTCTTCTCTTAATTGTCGAACCCATTTATCCATGGTTGATTTGCCTACACTCATGGCTTGAGCAGCTTCAACAATTGAGTAATTTTGATCTAGCACTAATTGAGCTGATTCAAGTTTGAACTCTGCGCTAAAAAGTCTTCTTGTACGTTTTTTCATAGTGTCACCTGTTAACTTATGAGGTGATGATATCACCTCTAACTAGGTGGCCAAATTCACCGTACCACTACAGTGTATTTGTCTTCTCCGCATAAGAAGGCTCGGCGAACAACACGGCTACAACAATGATAATAGGGAGTGTCTTCCAAACTAATTTGAGTGCTGCGAGGGCGTGGCATAAAAACCTCCTTGTTCAATGCTAAATCCTTGTACGTTTTTTCATAGTGTCACCTGTTAACTTATGAGGTGATGATATCACCTCTAACTAGGTGGCCAAATTCACCGTACCACTACAGTGTATTTGTCTTCTCCGCATAAGAAGGCTCGGCGAACAACACGGCTACAACAATGATAATAGGGAGTGTCTTCCAAACTAATTTGAGTGCTGCGAGGGCGTGGCATAAAAACCTCCTTGTTCAATGCTAAATCAAAGCATAGTAGGAGGTTTGCTTCTGTGCCATTAATGATGGGTGTCTATGTTTTGTTTGCGCGTCTGATGCTAAAACCAGCTCTTCAAATGCAAACTGCGCCACAGTCTCTGTTTGTGCATGTGTCAACCTAAGATAAAAGTTTAATAAAACTGCAACTTGGTCGTAAGAAGCTCCATGAAATAGATTGTCTACATTAGCATCTATCCAATCAGGGTTTAGTGGGTTTGAACTATCTGTACCTCGAGTTGCGAGATGATATTCGAGTGTTTCTTTGTTTTCAAACAAAGTAGCTGAAAAGCCAGTATCTGCATTCTCAACTTGCTCAACTACCCTATATTTTGATACAAAATACTCAGCTTGAGCTTGAGTAACACCTGATACACGTAATAGCGCGTCTATAAACTCGCTTTCCTTCATTCCTGCGGTTAACTTTGTTGCGTAAGCCGCTTGAGCCAAGAGAGCATCATTAAATAATGACTTAATAACCATAATAAACTCCATTTAAGTTATTTTTTATAAAATGTATTATCAATAAGATCTTTGTAGAATGTTTTACTTTCTGATTTAACTACTAAGTTCCCTCTATACTCTGGACAATGGTCTCCAACAGCCACCCACAAAATGGACTGCCTAAACAACCAACCTTTTTCATTTACAAGGAATATTTTTTTACTAAGTACCTTGTTATCTGACTTTCTAACAACGGTATTTTCATAACTATAAATAGGCCCAAATTGAGAGATCAGAATTTCCCTGGTATCACTATAAACAAAATCTTTTAAAAAACGCTTTTCATCAATTAATAGTTTATCATTATCTATAAAATAACCCCTATCAACACGCACTAGTTCACGCCTGTTTTTAGGTATTGGTATAAAATACTCTTCCCCTAACCCGACACGTTCATAGATAAACTGACCAGTACGCCCCTCTTCACTACAGTACTTATCAAACAATAAGTTAGATAAAATCCTATCGCCATAGCAACCAGTAAAACTGCCGACAATGAGAATTAGAAACCAAGTATAAGCTTTCACTAGTTTACTCCTTATTAAGAGGTTAACGCTCTCGCGCGCCTTCACTCACACCACGCATTAACGGCGCTAATAAAAACTCCATTAATCGGCGGGTGCCTGTTTTAATCTCAACTGTGACTGACATACCAGGTTTAAGTTTGACCCACTTACCATTGACATTGATTTCATCGGTCGCTAATGACGCTTTAAGCGGAAACAGTAAACCCAGTTGTTCATGCTCAATGGCATCGGCTGAAATATCAGCGACTGCGCCATCAATTACGCCGTATTTAGTAAATGGAAAACTGTCTATTTTGATTTCAGCAATTTGGCCAGTATGCACAAACCCAATGTCTTTATTGAGCAATCCAGCTTCGACCTCTAGTTGCTGACCACCGTGCTCACTAATAGGCACAATTTTAAGCAGCTCTTGAGCTGGGGTAACCACACCACCAATCGTCGCTATAACCAACTCTTCTACAACTCCATCAACGGGTGAGACCAATACCCGCAACCGAGTTAACCGTTCTGCTTTGGTTAGCTCCTGCTTAGCGCTTTCACTTTGCCGAGTTAATTGGTTAATCTCTTGCAGAGTATTACGGCGAGTTTCTGACAGGTAGGCATAAAGATTTTGCTCGGCAGACACTACGCTCGCACTGATTTGTTCAATCTTGGCACGTTGTAGTAACAGGGATTCTTCCTGGTCAATACGCTGTTGTTTTAATTCTAAATATTGATTACGTGATACGGATGATGTGCCAAGCAAGGTGTAATAACTACGCTCTCGTTCAATCACTAATGGCAAGGTTTTTTCGATACGGCCGACATCTATCTTTATCGATTTCTTTTCAGCCATCAGTTTGGTGATTTCACTGGTGAACCTAACTTTGGCTTTAGAACCGAGACTTTTAGCCGCACGAACTAAATTAATATCAGCCAAGGGCGAGTTCGTATTATCTGCATCATTGAATTGATATTCACGCAGCAGCGCACTCGGCTCTGGAGGGATTTGGTGAAAACGGGCAACCAATGATAAACATTGGATCCCTGAAGAAAAATTGTTCGACATCTTATTCCTGAGTCATCTTCATCCCTGATGGCGAAAATGTACACGAAACGCAACATGCTCGCAATATGTGTAAGTGCTTGTTGCAAAAATATTTAACACACAGTGCAGATAGTGAATAAACCGCCAATTTAATGCAATTCGTCAAAAAATACTCAAGCGCATTTGTGGCCTTTACCCTCTAAGAATAAGCTCTCTATAAATTAAAATATTCAGTTCTGTTCTAGCGAAAGTAGTAAAGTTTGGTCAACGGCCCAAAGGAACTAGACCTCAAAAGAGTGCAAGTGGACTGCCCCGAGTTATGAGAAATTTATTATGAAAACAGTTACTAGGTTCAACTTGATGCATTTACCTAACGGTTGAGTTAGAAGCTCTCGAGTCAACCCATGACATGGTCGCTACAAGTGCCATAGCACTGCATGTTACGAGTACAATACCCAAATGCTGAACCACACCGGCTAACGTCAATCCTGCTCCAATCATGAGGTAATAGAGTAATCCAAAGATCGCCCCAGCACTTCCAGTTTGCTGTTTATAGTTGACCAAAGCTGCACTCAGTATATTTGGGATCGCAATACTGAATGAAATGACAACAAGCATCATTGGGGTGAGAAACCAGATGGAATCTAGTATCAAATAAACCCCAAGAGCGCCAATCGTTAGCAGTGAAACGGATACCCATAGTAGCGTGTGAAAAGAGGCTTTCCTTGTCAGAAGAGTTTTGTTTAAATAGCTTCCGAGCAAGGTTCCAATGCCTAATACAACACCGCTGTACCCAAATAGACTCGAATTAAAACCGAGATCAACAAAGATAAATGCGCCTAGTTGGTAGTAAGAAAATAGCGCTACGTTATACAGTGCAACCAAGAGTGCCGACAGTATAACATTTTTATCTTTTATAATACAAAGGCTTAGGCTGAATAATTGTAGCGATTGTTTCTCTTTCTGCGTTTCTGGGAGTTTGGCTAGGTTGTAAGTCAATAAGATAACAGCCATGGCTGCTAGTGCGAAGAAAACATCATGATGGCCGCCAGTTGCACTGAGTTTTCCGCCTAAGAGCATTCCTAATACAGGACTGATTGAGATCCCTATTCCCATTAAGCTAAACACTTTACTTAGCTCTTTGCCACCAAACGCATCACGAAGCATAGTTTGTGTCACAATTGAGCCGACAGCGATGCCAAATGCACTAACGGCCCGAGCGATTAGTATGATGGCAAAGCTCTCAGTTTTCATAGCAACCACTGCTGCGCTAGCATATATGAATAGACCGATAATCATTGTTGGCCGTCTGCCTAGTTTGTCGGCCAATATTCCCCAGGTAACAACACCAATAGCAAAGGCAAAAAAGTATATTGATATGGTTTGCGCTGCTTGAGAGTTGCTTACGGAAAATGATTTGGCAATAGCGCCCAAAGCTGGGCTGTAGATGGTTTCTACGATCTGCGGAAACATCAACATAACAACCATCAGCCATAAGGAAGGTTTTGTGTTCATCTGGTGTACTCATCAATTAACTTGGCGCGTAGTTTAGATGAGGCTACCATTTACCCATTAACAACATTAAAACCCAAAACATTAAGATTCGGACAAATGGCTATTATTGATGAAAACATCCAATTCGATGCAGATAAACTAACTGGTTGCGTTGTTGGGATAGCAGCCGATATAGGCAAACACGACTCGGGCATGCACCAGCACAAGAAAGGTCAACTACCCTATGCGCCTCAAGGATGTATCAGTTTCGCATTAGAGAACTCAATCTGCATTTTACCACCTACAAAGGCTGTCTGGATTCCACCATATACCCAACATCGAGCAATAATGACGAACGTGGTGGCATATCGCTCGCTATACTTCAATTGTTCAGTTTTTGAGTGCCCTACGAGCATCACTATGATTGAGGTGGAAACATTACTAAAAGCGCTTATTGATAAAATGGCACATTGGGAGTGGTTCAAACCAGAACGTGAAATGAAAAATACAACAGCTCTTTTTTGGGAAGAATTTTATGCAGCGAACCGTCTTTCTTTTCAATTACCCTTGCCGTCAGATCGCCGCCTGAAGACATTTTGCCAACAAGTGATTAAAGAATCTTATTTGGTGCCACCTCTTACTCAAATAGCGCATTCATCAGGTGCAAGTACAAAAACTATCACCCGCTTGTTCAAGGCTGAAACAGGTATGTCTTATCAAGACTGGCGGCAGCAATGGCGTTTGCTAAAAGCGATTGAATTGCTCTCTAGAGAAATGCAAGTTTGCGACGTTGCCAATTGGTTGGAGTTTTCATCCGACAGCGCATTTATTGCCTTTTTTAAAAAACAAACAGGGCAAACGCCTCTAAGTTTTATAAAAGGTCATACCGTTACGCCTAACTAAATTATTTTAAATACTTGGGTGTTTTTTTTGGAGTCAAGTCTATCTCTTACCTAGTAGGTAAGAGATGTCCACCCTAGCCCTTTTTCGAACTTAAATTAGTAGCGCTCACGGCTTAACGTTTTTTAACTCATAGGTTCGTAATTAAACTTACCTAGAAGGAAGTGTACTGTTTCGCTTGTCATTAGTTAGCCTTAAAGCCCAGTTACCGCCGTTTTGTTCATCACAACGCTGTTCTGAGTCGTAATAAACATGCTTTGTAACGTTTTTAAGCCTAATGTGATTGCTTTCAAATTGCTCATGAATAAGTGATGTAAGATAATGATTATGTTCAGAATCCACAAAGTTATTTAGACTTTCATTTGTATCAAATACACATACAACCTTTATGCTATTAGGGTAGTTTGAAAAGTCTACAGTATGCGTTAACCATTGAAATCCCGAGACATGATCAATAGCCTTTTGGCACACATTAGTTAACACTGCACAAAGTAAATTATCTAACTTTTTGTCTGATTTTCGCATATCTGAAAGCTGTTTAAGCCTTTACTCCTGATTAAGTGTTACGGCGCAAACTGTAACATGGTTCCAAGTAGTTATTGAGAATTTTACTCAAAAGTCTGCTAATCCATTTAGGTAATGGGTTTGCACTGAATAGTGCGCAAGTATAAGGGGTTACAATTCTATCTATTTCCATTTCCTGTAGAGCTCTTCAATCTGTTGCTTTGTAGAGCTCACCCTAGTTGATGTGGGGCAGACCGGAATACCAAGTAACCGGAGATCGTAGTGACAATTATTAAGACCATTTGTAGATAAGTGACAGAATTGAGTTCTCATGCTCAAAAAGAAACCGTGTTTCTCCCTTTGTCTTTTGCTCTATATAAGGCTAGGTCGGCATCGTGAAGCAATTGCTCCCAGCTTTTCCTCGTAAAGTAAGCCAAACCGCAACTGATCGTTATGGTCTGCGCTGGTGTGACTTGAGTAAAAGGGGTTTGAACAAGGGTCTGGCGGCACTGCTCGGCAGTCTTTTGTAGATGATGGGCAAATGATTTAGAATCAACAGTACCCGCCATGACGAGTACGATAAACTCTTCGCCGCCCCAACGAATTAAGATTTCATTTGAGGTGATAGATTGGGCTAACGTCATCGCTATGTGACGCAAGGCTTCATCTCCTACTCCGTGGCCATAGTTATCGTTAATCTCCTTAAAATGATCGACGTCTATCATTATTAGCCCAAAATCATTTCCAGTAGCTATTGCGTTATCAAAGCGTTCTAAGCCAATTCGCATTCCTTCGCAGCGATTGAGTAAACCTGTTAAATCATCATAAGCAGCTTTGCGTTGCAACTTCATCTCTAGCTTTTTCTGTTCGGTAATATCAAAAATAACGCCTATAAGCCCTGCTACATTGCCGTTACTGTCGTTAAAGCTGGTTTTATGGAACTTAACATAAACATCCTCACCAACGCTGGTACGTATTTGCTTCTCATATATTTGGATACCAGGGTTACTAAATAGCGCCTGATCTGCAGCCTGATAAATGTCGGCGAGTTCTTTATCGAACAGTTGATGCACACTGAACCCTACCAACTCTTCACGTTTTAATTTGATGAAGTCCTCGAACGCCTTGTTGCAGCCTAAATAAATCCCCTGCACATCTTTATAAAAAATCGGCACAGGCAAGGTATCTATAGTCATTTGCAGCAGGTGAGAGTCACCAGCAATAAATTGGAGTAGGTCTTGAGGGAGCTGTGACTGGATATCATACATGGTCATCTCTCACGTTATTGTTATTCGAATACATTCCCTGTTAATAAAACAAAGTATAGCTGGGTAAAAACTACTACGTTGATCTGGTTAAACATACTGGATAGACCATCAGCTTGGAGAGGAAAGCTTGATATGAATAACTTAACCAAATGGCTTTACCGCATTTTTTAGTCAGTTAATCCGCCAGAAGCGCTTATCTGCCTATATATTAACCGTTTAACTTGATTATCGAGGTAAAAAAGGGGGATCCATCAATTAAGTACTGAAATTTAAAAATCTCATGCCTACACTGAGATCAATATCTGTCATATGAGGTAATTCATCTATGCCAATTTCCCCTCTTACCAGTGACAAACTTTACCGCCACTGTGAACTCAATGGCTTACCGCTTGATATTAAGTCTACTAAGCATTTAACCCCACTGAATGAAATTGTGGGGCAAGAACGCGCCCAGCAAGCTGTTGAGTTTGCTATGTCAATGAAAGATAAAGGTTATAATATCTACGCGATTGGCCGTAACGGTCTAGGAAAGCGTACAATGGTGATGCGCTATTTAGATAGATATGATCCAAATGGCAATGCAACCCCTCTTTATGATTGGTGTTATGTCGCCAATTTTGACGAAGCTAGAACGCCAAAAGTATTAAAATTGGCTCAAGGTGAAGGCACAAAATTTAAAAAAGCTATTGAGCAGCTAATGAAGCGCTTGGTTAAAGCCCTGCCCTTAGCTTTTGACAATGAGATTTACTATTCTCGCGCTGACAAACTCAAATCGCAGTTGGCAGCTAAACAGGAAGCGGCGCTCAATCGGTTAACCAAAGAGGCCAGCTCAAAACATGTCGCCTTGTCGATAACGGCACAAGGCAGTTACGAATTAGTGGCGATGAATGGCGAAGAAGCCCATACCGAAGAGAGTTTTGCCGCATTATCGAATAAAGAGCAAGATCTGTTAGAAGAAAATATCAGTGAGCTTGAGTCTAAGTTACGTGAAGTGGTACGCAAGTTTACTGTGTGGGAAGAAACCTACTCTGATAAGCAGCAAAAGCATGATGAACAGGTAGCCCAAGATGTACTGGTACACCTACTTGAGCCGTTAAAACTGGCTTATGCTGATCAAAGTGAGGTTAAGGCCCATCTTAATGATATGCACAATGATATCATTGATAATTTAGATATCTTTCTCGAGCAGAATGAAGAGCAAGTCGCTATCTCTTATGCTTCATTGCAGAAAAAAATGCCACGTCGTTATCAAGTCAATGTATTGGTTAATCATGGCTCTCAAAGTTTGCCTATTGTGGTTGAAGAAAGCCCCAATTATCACAATATCTTTGGCTATATAGAAAATGCGACCTTTAAAGGCACCATTTTTTCCGACTTTTCTTTAATCAGAGCCGGCAGTTTACATAAAGCGAATGGTGGCGTACTGATGATTGACGCCATTAAGGTCCTCGAACAGCCCTATGTTTGGGATGGCCTAAAGCGCGCCTTACGGTCTCGTAAGCTTAGCCTTAGCTCGCTTGAACGTGAAGTGACGTTGTCGGGTACCATATCGCTTGACCCTGAAGCTATCCCTTTGGATGTCAAAATCATTTTGTTTGGTGACTATCAGACCTATCAGCTGTTGCAGCACTATGATCCTGAGTTCAAGGAACTATTTAGAGTCACCGCTGATTTTGAAGATGAGATGGTACGCACTGACGAGTCTGAGGCGCAATACGCAAAGTTTATCTCTAGCATAGTGCATGGTAATAAAATGTTGCATTGCGACAGAGCTGCAATTAAACGTGTCATTGAATTTAGTGCTCGTCAGGCCGATGCACAGAATAAGTTGTCTTTACATTCTGCTGACATCGCTAACCTTTTGCGCGAGGCGAACTATGTCGCAAAAGCGAGTCACTCAAACATGATCCGCGTTGGCCATGTCGATCAGGCGCTGCGCAACCATGAGCACAGAGTTTGTCGTCTCAAAGATAATATTATGCAGAGCTTCGTTAACGGTACCACCTTAATCGATACTCAAAGCAGTGTTGTTGGTCAGATCAACGCATTGTCGGTGTTATCAACTTCCGACCATCAGTTCGGTGCACCAAATCGAATCACTGCAACGGTGGCTTATGGTGACGGTGCAGTATTTGATATTGAGCGCAAAGTTGAGCTCGGTGGCAGCATTCACTCAAAAGGGGTGATGATATTAACCGCTTACTTGGCGACTGTACTGGGCCAAACTGATAAAATTCCGTTAACTACTCACCTGACCTTTGAGCAAAATTATGGTGGTGTTGATGGTGACAGTGCGTCGATGGCGGAGCTATGCACCATCATCTCGGCATTTTCGAAACTGCCATTACGTCAAGATGTCGCAATAACGGGGTCGATGAACCAATTTGGTCAAGCACAGCCTATAGGCGGCGTGAATGAAAAAATAGAAGGCTTCTTTGACGTCTGTTCAATTAAGGGACGGTGCGATAGTCAAGGCGTGATCATTCCCAAATCCAATGCACAAAACTTGATGCTACGAGCTGATATTGTCGATGCCGTCAAAAAAGGGACTTTCTCTATTTGGGCAATAGACCATGTCAGTGAAGCCGTGGAAATATTAACTGGCGTTGTTGCTGGCGAGCGAGATTTTGAGTTTGAAGATTATCCTGAAGAGTCAGTATATGGCATTGCTGACAAAAGGCTAAAGAAGCTCAGAGACCATGTTAAACAGCAGGCAAAGAGTAGCGATAACTAAAACGATTGGCAATTATCAATCAAAACAAAAAAGCCGGTAGATACCGGCTTTTTTGTATTACGTTTAAGCAAACGCATCCTGTAGTGGCGGTACTACTTGCTTTTTACGGCTAAGTACACCGTCTAACCAAACTCTGCCGTTTTCAGTCGCTTTACCGTAAGCTCGGCTGGTTAGCTCACTGTCGTCTGAAACCACTAACACTTCAGAACCTTCTTTCATGATGTCAGTAAGCAGCAATAATACGCTGTGGCGATTACCTTCGGCTTTCAGTGCTGCAATATCAGCTTCAAGCTCGGCTTTAATGTCGTCAAACACCGAAAGATCGATAACTTCTAGCTGGCCGATACCGACTAAGTTACCGTTCATATTGAAATCTTTAAAGTCACGCATTACAAGATCACGTGCAGGTGTGCCTTCAACAGCAGACTTAACCTTAAACATCTCCATACCAAGGGCTTTGTAATCTTCAACTCCCGCGATTTCTGCCAGTGCTTCGACACACTTGATATCAGCTGTGGTGCAAGTTGGAGACTTAAAGATAACGGTATCACTTAAGATGGCACAAAGCATGATGCCTGCAATATCGGCTGGGATTTCAACACTATAGAAATCGTACATCATCTTTATCACAGTGTTACTGCAACCCACTGGACGGATCCAGCACTCTAGCGGAGTAGATGTGGTCAAGTCGCCAAGTTTATGATGATCAACAATACCAACTATCGTCGCTTGGGCAATATCATCTGGCGCTTGGGTAAGCTCAGAATGATCGACAATATAGACCTCTTCACCAGCGTAGCGCTCTTTAAACTCTGGTGCTTCAAAGCCAAAGCGGTCAAGAATGAAAGCCGTTTCAGGTGATAGTTCACCAAGACGGGCAGCAATAGCCGCTTCGCCGATTTGGTTCTTGAGATAAGCAAGTGCGATAGCGCCGCAAATTGAATCTGAATCTGGGATCTTATGTCCCACAACATACATTGGCATAGTTAACTCTCACTGGAAATTTTGCCGCATTTTACCAAAGAAGAACTAGATTTACATTAGCTAAAGGCTATTAATTCCTTAGACCAATTATTTACTACTGAGTCATGTGTTATTAGGTTTTCAATCGCCTTAAAATAAAAAGGCCCGCTTAGCGGGCCTTTTCTCGTTCGGTTCTACCTAAAGCTGTTTTAGATAGTGGTCTACGCTTGCTTGCTCACGTATTTTTAACTGAACGCAATTGTTAACCTGTTCATCAAGCTTCGATAGACTGCGCGCATAACCAGGTACTTGCTCAATCTTAGTGCTAAAAAATGTATTGGCACGAGCAAGTGGCGCGAGTTCGCAACCGCCAGCGACAAAAGCTGGCAAACGTGGCAATGCGAACGGTGGGAGTTTTTCAGCAAGTGCTGGGTAATTTGCATAGGCCCAATCTCTAAATACCACTTCCCGTTCTTTGGTGTAGTTCTGCCCGCTAAACAGATAACTTAAATCTGGCGCCGTTAATTTATCTGTTAGGCTGTAAGCCAAAACATCTAGCTGCATTGCTCCTGCAGGCGCATAGCCCAGTGCATAGAGCAGATTGGTTCTTTGCTGCGGATCTTTGGTTGTCTCAAATACCGTCTTAATCTGTTTGATTAATGAGGCATCCCCATTAAAGACAGCAACTTGCAGATATGTTGCAATAAGATATGGGTCAGCGCTGCTTGCCTTGTCTAAGTACGCAGCAGTTTGGGCCTTAGCAGTGTCAATGATTGCAGGGTCTTGACCTTCAAACCCAAGCAATGCAATTAACATAGGGCGCAATTTACTGATCTGTGGGTCTTCACCTGCCTTGGTGGTTAGCCCGTATGTGTCAACGGCTAGTTTGGCCCGCATAGTGACAAACTTCGCCCACAATTCTCTGTTGCTGTCATCGATAAATGTCCCTTTTTGCGCTTGCAGATACCCCAGCGCATTGGAGACGATTTGTGGATGTGGATCATTAACGAACTCACCTAAAATTTTAAGTAAATCGCCACCAGAGATAAAGCCAGCGTCCAATAAAGCATCTGCTGCTGAGATCAAGGCTTTGCGCTCCCTTGGGTTAAGGGCCGTTTTAGCGTGGCTTAATAAGGTGTCCATCTGCTTAGCTTCAAGCAACCAGCGGTAGTAGCCCATACCTTGTGCATCAGGAAATACCCAAGCTGGTGCAAAGGGTAATTCGAAGGTTTTACTTGGCGCATCAAGCAGCAGTGTTTGTTCACTGGTTAGCTTAGTGCCACCAAATTTAACCGATACGGGAACAGTCCACGTTTGTGCTGGCGCTT
This sequence comes from Shewanella colwelliana, assembly GCF_001735525.1. Lineage (NCBI taxonomy): Bacteria > Pseudomonadati > Pseudomonadota > Gammaproteobacteria > Alteromonadales > Shewanellaceae > Shewanella > Shewanella colwelliana. Next base: position 582,095 of record NZ_MCBT01000048.1, on the reverse strand, counting down.
CGGTGCCTGCAGTAACAAAGCGTTGCTGTGACAAGGTGAGTCGATTGCCAGACACCTTAGCTGTGATAAGTGGATAAGCCGATTGCTCAATAAAGGTTTTCAGCACTTGTGCGACATCTTTACCTGAGGCTTTTGCCAAGGCGTTCCATAGATCATCTGCAGTGGTGTTCTTATAGGCATGTGTCTTGATATAATCGCGGATCCCCGCTTTGAATGCCTCTTCGCCTATCCAGTTCTCAACCATTGACAGCACGGCTTCGCCTTTGCTGTATGCTAAGCCTAGGCCATCCATGATATCGGCTTCGGTATTAATGGGTTTACGGATTGGTTTGGTGGATAACCGAGCATCGACGCCCATAACACGGTTTTTAGACAGGCGTAGGTTTGATTCAAACTCTGGATGAGTCTGATGGGTAATCTTAGAGGCCATCCAACTTGCAAAGGCTTCGTTAAGCCATAAGTCATTCCACCACGCCATGGTCACTAAGTTACCGTACCACTGGTGTGCCAATTCATGAGCGATTATCGATACCGTACGTTGACGTGCATTTTGGGTCGCGCTGTTATCATCCAGTAGCAAAATATCTTCACGGTAAGTGACCAAGCCTGCGTTTTCCATCGCTCCAAAAGGAAACTCCGGCACCGCAACTGAATCCAATTTAGCGTAGGGATAATCGACACCAAAATACTCTTCTAACGCACCAAGCACCACAGGCATCTGCTGGGCAGCATATTTCGCTAACTCAATTTTTCCTTTAGTGGTGATCACCCTTCCCGGCACTTTCATGCCAGTTACTTCAATCTCTTCAAACTGACCTACAGCAAACGCGACGAGATAAGATGAGATAGGTTTTGTCTGCGCAAAGGTATGGGTAGTCATTTCCCCTGCCACGTTAGTACTGATTTCTGGAGTGTTGCTATAAACCTTGTCACCGCTTGGGGCCGTGATGGTCACCTGAAATGGTATTTTGTACTCTGGTTCGTCAAAAACGGGGAATGCGCGTCGCGCGTCGCTCATTTCAAACTGAGTAAACAGGTACGGCAAATCACCATCTATTGTCTTATAAAGGCCAACCGACTGACGATTATAGGGGGCAGTAAAATCCATCGACAATGTGTACTTGCCGGGGACGATTTCGTTAGCACAATGGAGTTTAACAATGCCAGTATCAAGCATTTTTGATGTCATGTCACATTGGCTGACGCCATCGAGTTTAATATTAGTGGCCGTATAGGCAACGCCATTGATATCGATAGTTTTGGTGTTGTTCAACACTTCAATTTGGATTTGTGTTGATCCAGAAAAGTTATCCAGCGCTGGGTCCAGAGACAGTTTTATCGCTTGAGATATCGGTTTGGCTACTTTACTTAACACAAATTCATTCGCGCTTAACGGTGCACTACTAATGAGCGCCGCAGTCACAAGCCCTGAGGTGACGATACGATACATGGAGTTCCCTTTTATAAGAATAATGTCAATACGTCGCCCATACAGATAGCCCTTAAGGTGATAGTTCACACCGTAAAGGTCGCGTATGTGTGGCGATTTTGTGTCGAATGTTAACAAAGCTAGCAAGGAGAAGGCTAGCTATAGAACACATCTGCTTACTAAATTGGTGTGCTTGCAGCTATTTAACGCGCTTTTGGTAGCAGACGACGTCAACATCACGGCCATGTACGTCATAGGTATCGACTTTAATAAAATCCATGCCGAGTTTTTTCATGATATTAATGGATCCGAAATTAGCGTCATCAGCAATGGCTGAGAGATGAGTCACCTCCGGTTGCGCTGCAATCGCATCAGCCACAGCATGTGCCGCTTCTGTGGCATAACCCTTACCCCAACTGCATCGTTTAAATCGCCAGCCAATTTCAATATCATGACAGTTGGGCTGATCACTGAAGAAATCCATTGGGCGCACTAAAATCCAACCAATAAACTGTGCTGGCCGTGGGTCTTCAGAGGCAAGTGTTGTCACTTTCCATAATCCCCATCCTTTTTCTACGTTAGTGAAGGCCTCGACGCGTGGGATAAATTTTTCCGTGATATCAGACATTGTTGAAGGTGTACCACCATTAATGTAGCGCATGACTTGTGGATCTTGGTCAAGTTCAAACAGTAAATCGGCATCACGATAAGTGATCATCTCAAACTGTAATCGAGGGCTATTGGCTATCTGCATGGTGTGCTCCTAATCCTTGGTTGCTCATGATAACCTTAAACCTGACCATCAAAAAGAGTAACGTGATGAAATAAAGCCGGTTTCAAAAATTTAGCGAGGCAAGTATGGAGCGATTGTTTAGTGTGACGTTTAGGCTCGGTGATAGTATTAGAACCAAGCATTATAAAACTGAGAAAAGCGCTTTACGCAACATCAACAAGTGGTTGCTTAAGCATCGTGAGGAAGTGGACATTAATGCCTCTTTTTTCAGTGGTTCACAAGGTCACTTAAGCTTTAATGCCCCCGCTGAGGACCTACCAACAGATCAAACTGTCGATTTTTATAAAACCAAGGCTTGGCGGGCGCTGCGTCTACAGGCGTTAGAGTATTATGAAAGACGTTGTGTCTGTTGTGGTGCTACACCAAAAAGTGGTGCCGTGTTGCATGTCGACCACATAAAACCGAGATGCCGCTATCCTGAATTAGCGTTAGATATCGATAATCTGCAAATTCTGTGTGAAGCCTGTAACTTGGGCAAGATGGCAAATGTTGAAATCGATTGGCGATAAAACTAAAGGGGGGCACATCCATGTGCTTAACTGCGGGGGTTACGCAGATGAAATTGCTCAATACGTATTAGAAGTCAAAACGCAAACCTAGGCTAACGATGGTGTCGTCAAAATCATCGTATTGTTTAACGTCAAACTGGCCTACTTCTGTATGAATACGGGTTGATTTTGACAAGCGATACTCAGCACCAACCGCCCATTGCGACACTTCAGGGACCAACAAAGCTGATTCACCTAACGTATCGTACACTCGGCCTGCAATTTTACCGGTTCCCGAATCATCATTACCGTATTGTAGCTTCAGCAACAGCTCATCAATTTGATACGTTGCACTGACAATGAAACCTATACCGTCTCTGTCTTGGTAATGTGGCTTAGTCGGGTTGACCAATTCAGTCTGCTGAATAATGGTGCCAAATTTCACTTTATCGAACTTTACATGGCCAACTAAACGGGTTGCTTTAATATCCTCAATACCATCTGAGAAAGCAGCGCCTAGATAGAAATCCCCACTTTTGAAAAACTTATCACCGTATGTCAAGGCAACTTGATAGTTACCATTATCTTTACGAACGTCAGAGTCTTTAAAATAGTTATCTTCCATTAGATAGCTAGCGCCAAGCTGCAACTTATTCCATTTAGGGCTCTTGTATTCAAACGAGTCACCATGGCGCTTGTCGCCGGGCATTAAACGATCATGCTTTAAGCTGTAATTATCAAACGCATCGGCAAAGCCCTTACTCATCTTAAATACCGGATCGATGCGCCCAACGGCAAGCTGACCTGCAGCCTGATGCTTAAGGCCAATGAAGGTTGGACGAGCAGAAAATGGGTTATTGCCTTTGTCTTGCGACGCACCATTTACACCCACTTCAACTTTATAGAAAAGAGACCAGTCTTCATTAAGTGCGGATTGACCTTTAACACCGATGCGACTGAAGTTATTTTCTAGAATCGTGCCACTTTTACCATTATGGGTAGCGCTGCCGCTGTCTGAACTCGTCACCGAATAATCGAGCCGACCATAAACATCAATCAGATCATCGGCTATTACCTGTGGCGCGATAAACATACTGCTAGCTAATATTGTAAGCGTGAAATTTTTCATAATCATCATCTCTATTGGTCTTTTTGAATTATTTAGAAGAAGGCTTTTTGTGCTCAACAATCACCCCATCGGCACGCATCTGGGTATAAAGGATCTCAGCTTGGACTAAATAACGATCCCAAGCGTCTGAACGTTTAGTAAAACCCGTTGCAGCGTAGCTACCGCTGTCACCGGTTGCTGGCAAATCATTGATATCGAACAGCGACCCACCTTCTTGTAGGTGGACATTAAGTGCATCGATCATCACGTTAAAGCCGATTCGCGCAGGCTCTACATAATTGATTGAGTCATACTTAGATTGGCGATAGAACTTCTTAAGTGATGCATCCGAAATTTGGGCTTTTTCATCTGCAAATATCTCGTCAAAGTGGGCCTTTGTTATCTGCTTGGTGTCGGTGTCGACGACGATACGTAACATCGCCGTGACGCCTGTCCATTTGCCTTTTGCATCGTTGATTTTTTCAGCATGTTGATAAAACTTATAGTGAGTGCCATTGCTGTGAATATCGTTATAGATCTTCGCGGTAAGCGGGATCATAGATTGTTGAATGCTGTTCGATGCACCGGCCACAACGTCAATGCCTAGGTACTTAAGACGGTTTGGTTCCTTTAACTTATTGGCTAGCTTGGGATCATGATCTGGGTTGGGCTCAAAAGTGAGTTTATCTTGTGCCACCATTAACTTTTCCATGGTCAGCGCCGACTGTACCCAGGCAGTACCTTTTTTCTTGCCCATAGAGAAATTGTATTCAGACATGCGCTTTGGAACGTCTTGGTATAAACGGGTGTAATAGTTGGGACGGCCGCTTTCATTAAATTCAGCCAAAATCACATCATTTATGTCGTCCGAGTTCGTCACTATCGTCATACTACCCATGTGCCCCTGACGGAAGCGGGCCTCTTGGTAGTAGTAATCGCCAGTGATCAACCCAAGTTTTGGCTGAATTGACCACTTAAGTTTAAAATCATCACTGCTTGAATCATCTTTAGCGCCAACAGCAACATACTCTGGTTGAATACCATTGCTACGTGGGATGCGGTTTACGGCTTTCAAAATGCCATTTGATGAGTAGGTCGCACCAGAGACGGCATCTATGCCCTCATGGCCATTGTTTTTAACGATTTGAGGAAGCAAACGTTCAGCATTAAGAAATAGTGATTCTGTTTCATTGTGAGACTTGGTTTTTATAGAAACGATGCTACCTTGCTCGACATTGACTTCCAGCTTGATCTGACTTTTTTTACCTTTGGCTTGTACTTGATGTACGCCATCAACATACTTTCCCTGTGTCGTCTGGTTAGCACAACCTGCAGTGGTCAGTGCTGCGAATGTCATAGCCGTGTAGATAATACTGTGCTTAAAAAAATTAGTCGTTGCCATCTATTTATTACCCTTTTATTTGGTTATTGACTACCAGCATAAAGACACATAAATAAACAACAATTGCGGAAAACCGTAGGTTTTAAGTTTTACTTTAATAAATATGACGTAGTTAACATTTGTTTGTTATACAACTGACCTTATCAGTATATTCGTGGTAATTCTAAGGTAAATTAATAGTGTGAAATCTATATTATGAAATTAATAAATCAACATTTGACTACCTTAGTAATATTGTTAGCAATAAGTTCAACTGTGTTTGCTAGTAGCGACCCATTGGCTAATAACTTGCCACAAAACAAATACCCACCAGCAACGTTATCCAACTTCTATCAATGTGAAAATAATGCTTTGATCAACATTAATGATGATGAAGCCAGCCTAAATACCGTTAATTATTTTGGTACTTCGGTGTCAATAACTCTGTATAACGTAGAGCACAAAAAGGCTAAATCGATGCTGTGCAATGCCTTGTCCGTTATTCAGGAGTACCACTATCTCGCCTCAAATTACAGCACCTATGGGCATGTCACTAACATTAAGACCATCAACGAATCACCAGCAGAAAAACATCAGATTGACCCACTGTTGACAGAGTTAATCGCTGCGGGCATCGATTGGCATCAGCGCAGCGGTGGTTATTTCAATATTGCACTATCGCCAGTGATCGATCTTTGGCGCACTCATCGCTTTGCATGTTTAAAAGGTAATAGTCAGGCCTCAGAATGCTCCATACCTAGCCAAACTGAGTTAAATCATGCTGCACTGTTAACCAACATTGATGATGTCTCATTAGATCGTGTCCATAACACAGTGCGCATGAAACCGGGAATGAGCATAGATTTAGGCGGTATAGCAAAAGGATGGATGGCTGAGAAGGTCTACGATCAATTAAAGGTAGATGGTGCAGAGCAATTTATAATTAATGCTGGTGGCAATATTAGACACTTGGGGTTGCATCCTGAAGGAAGACAGTTTGCCACTGCGGTTGAAGATCCTGTGTGTAAAAAGAGTAACTATCAGCTTGCCAAATGTAATGAACCATCAGGTCAATATCATGAAGTGATCACAGGCAAGGATATTACAGTTGTCAGTAGCGGTAACTATTTGCGTTACTTTGTGGTTAATGGCCAGCAATACCACCACCTTATCGATCCAAAAACGCTTTATCCAAAACCTAAAGGAATCGCTACAACCGTTGTACTAAATAGTCATCAGTTGTACGCTGATGTGATATCGACAATGTTATTTTTAATGCCATTACAAACAGCATTGGACTATGTGAATAAATGGGATTATATCGAAGCCGTTTGGTATTTAAATGAACAAGGTGATAAAGTTAAATCAAATAAATTTGACTCTTTCACTGGCAATTAGTCCTACTTCATGTCTGTTGATATTAATATTGTTTCGCTAGTAAAGATGAATCCATCAATATTATATATAAATAACACTTGATATTTATATAGCGGTTTACCGCATACATACGTTGTCTGTGAGCAAGATCACCACTGCTAATTAAGGGATTAAGAAAATAGTGAGTTATGCGCCATAATAGATTCAATTCTCCGCTGACGTGAGCACTTATGAATCGACGTGCTATTTCTAGTTTTTGCAGTGTTATCTGCCCCACATTAAGACGAACATCGATGACATTGCTGTTGGTATGCGGTGCTTGTTTCGCCGTCGCACAAGAGGATGCGAGTCATTTTACTAATGCTACCGATACCAATGATGTTGCGGAAAAGCTAGGTGAACACAGCGTCAGTACCACGACTATCATCACGCCTCTAAGAGTTGGTGCATTGGCGTTTGCTGCACCCGATGCCGTTTATAAACGCTGGGCACCAACATTAGCACGCGTCAGCCAGGAAACAGGTATTCCGCTAGAGCTTATTCCCCTTACTCCTAATGAGTTGGTAGAAAAGGTATCAAGGGAAGAACTGGACTTCATTATTGGTAATGCTTTGATAACGGTAGCATTCAAAAAAGATTATGGCGTAAGCCATCTGTTGACCTTGATGCCGCGCAATCAAGTCTCACCTGAACATGCAGTGGGTAGTGCTTTAATCGCTAAGCAATCACTTAATATTTGGCATTTTAAAGATTTGATACACCTTAAGGTTGTGTCGTCAGATCCTAATGCCTTTGGTGGTTTTCAAATCCTTGCAGGCGAAATGGTGAAACAAGGGCTCAATCCACTTACTGACTTAAAACACCTAAGTTTTGTTGGATTCCCACAAGATAAACTGCTAGATCAGGTGCTAGATGGTCGTGCCGATGTGGCGATTTTACCAACCTGTGTACTGGAGTCGGCATTAGCTCGTCATATTATTCCTCCCAACGCTTTACATATTCTGCTCCCCAAAACGGATAGCGATATTGGTTGTCAAACCTCTAGCCAACTATATCCTTCCTACGCATTTTCTAAGTTAGGTAAAACCGATCATAAAGCGGCTTCTGCAATAGTGCGTGCGTTATTAGCAATAACCGCGCAAGACACACAGGCGGTCGCTGGTCATTACAAGTATTGGTCGGTTCCGGTCAATGATAGCCATGTCTTTGCGCTATTAAAAAATCTCCAACGTTGGCCATTTGTGACCAACTGGCAACGTTTGGCAGAAGATGCAACACCTTGGGCATTATTAATCGCTATTGGTTTACTGTTAGGCTACTTTCATCATCTTCGAGTTAAACGCCTCGTGGTTAAACGCACCAAGGCTTTAAGCGATGAGATGGCGCAACATAAACATACCCAAAAAGCCCTGTTTGAGCAGCAAAAGCAGTTCTATAAGGCACAGCGTGTACTCTTAACGGGTGAGATGGCCTCGGGTATCGCCCATGAATTAAATCAACCATTGGCAGGTATTAGATACTTAACTCAAGGTTGTATCTATCGTCTGGATGAGACTCAAACAGACTTAAAACAAGCGCTCAATAAAACCATTCTGCAGGTCGATCGGGCCCAGAGCACGATCAAGCGTTTTCGCCAGTTTTGCCAGCAGCCAAGTGTTTATCAAAATTGTGATTTAAAGGATCTCATAGATGAGACGTTAAATTTAATGCAGCCAGATTTTAAACGGATGAAATTAGTCCCTCAGTTGGCGCTTTGGCCGATAACCGTCTCAGTAGACCAAAGTTTAATGCAGCAGGTTTTGGTTAACCTGATCCGTAATGCTTTAGATGCTATGGAAACCAGTCATAAACCAAGATTACAAATTAGTGTGTTAGATGACGCTGGCCAAGTACATATTGTTATTACAGATTCAGGGGTCGGACTGAACGATGACGCACTACAACGATTATTTTTTCCTTTTGAAACGTCAAAAGCGAATGGCCTAGGATTAGGCATGGTTGTATGTAAGCGTATTGTCGAGGAGCATGGTGGTAAAATTCGGGCCTTCAACAATCAAAAGGCAACCACGGAGTTAGATGATTTAAAAGCCCGTGGCAATCTAACGTTTATTTCAGCCATTCCGCCAAAGGGGTTAACTGTATTAGTTACACTTCCATTAAAGGGACAAATAGATGTGTGATCTTTATCTAGTCGATGATGACCAAGATGTGCTCGACTCACTTAGCTGGATGCTTGAGGCGCTTGGACACAGCACTGAATGTTATATAAGTGCCGATAGGTTTCTCGCGAGTGTCGATTTAAGTCAGCCGGCTATCGCCATTTTAGATATTCAGATGCCAGGAACAGATGGTATCGAGCTACTGACTAAAATTAAATCGGCTAACAGCCCTATCAGTGTCATCATGCTTACAGGCCACGGTACCATTTCGATGGCAGTTCAAGCGATTCAAAAAGGTGCAATTGATTTTCTTGAGAAGCCGGTAGATGGCGATAAACTACATCATCTACTTGCCAAAGCGCTTGAACAAACCAATAACGCTTTTACTGAACACAACTTGCAAGCCAGTATTGTAGAGCGAATTAACACCCTAACCCCCCGAGAATTACAAGTGATGCACAAAGTACTGCAAGGTAAACTCAATAAAGTTATCGCCAGTGAGCTCAATATTGCCCAGCGTACTATTGAGTTGCATCGACAAAAAGTGATGCAAAAAATGCAAGTCAGTAATATTGCGGAACTTGCCTATCTGATGGCGAACAGCAAGGTGTGATCTTTATATGCGGCCAATACCTCGCCACGCTAGCGCAACTTGAGCGGACTAATTATACGCAAATGAGACTATTCTGGTCAGCAAATAGCCACTCTCATCGTTTTAGCGCGTCAAAGGCTTACATCTTTAACTTCGCTTGGCTAGTATAGCTATGTGTCAAAAGTGTGACATTTAAAAATAATCTGACGCTCAATGGTAGATGTTAAACCGATAGAACGCGAAAGCTCTTATGCGCCTAACTCCTTGGTTAAACTTGCTAATGCGAAGCAACTAAACGAAAAAACACTGACCAACTATAATAACTAATACCGTATTCATACGGATTTCTGGGTATTTTCATGTCTTTAAAAATGCTGTTTACCTCACTAGCCGTAGTACTGGGTGTAAGTGCTAATAGCTTTGGTGCCCAAACTTCACAATATCAAGCTGTGAGTGATAACTTTAAGCAAGAGTTCCATCAGAGCCTGAAAAAGAACAAGGTGCCAGGCGGTGCGTTTGTCATTGTCGAAGGCGATAAAGTGCTGAAACTCAGTACTTATGGTAAACGCCAGAAAGGCGGTAAGCAAAACATCAACGCCGATACGGTATTTCGGCTCGCGTCGGTATCAAAGACCTTTGCTGGCGCCCTAGCCAGCCTATTAGTGCATGAACACAAATTAAGTTGGCAACAGCCCATTACAGGCTATCTACCTGAGTTTTCCTTAGCGCCACCCGCTAAGAGCGAAGATATTACTATTGGTCACATTATTGGCCAAAGCACCGGCCTGATGCCAAACAGCTATGACAATTTGATCAATGCCAATATCAAGGTTGATAAAATTGTTCCTAAATTTAGTAAGCTCACGCCCATGTGTAATCCCGGCGTGTGTTACAGCTATCAAAATGTCGCGTTCTCTTTTATCGAGCAAGCCATTGAGCAACAAAGTGGACAAAGCTACGAAAGCTTGATCACCCAACGTTTGTTTGAGCCCTTAGGTATGCAAACCGCCTCAATTGGCTATAAAGCGTTTACCCAAATAGAGAATCGTGCAGCGCCGCACATTAAGACTCGCTTTGGTTTTCGGCAAGTAAAGGTGAAACCCAACTACTATCAACTTTCTCCCGCAGCAGGGATAAACGCCAGTATCACAGATATCGCAAAATGGTTAATGGCCAATATGGGACAACGCCCCGATGTCATTAGCCCTGTAGTGCTTGAAGATATCACCACCCCTGGCGTGAGAACCACTAGAGAACTTAGGCGGCGCGAATGGAAAGCTTACTTGGATGACGCCCATTATGGCAAAGGTTGGCGTGTTTATGAGTTTGAAGGTCGACCGCTTATCTATCACGCGGGATGGGTTGCAGGTTATGTGGCTGAAATTGCCTACTCGCCAGAACTGAATCTCGGGATGGCGATGCTCATGAATGGTGAATCTCGTGTCATTGCTGAACTCGGAGCCAACTACTGGCATCAAGTATTTGAACACGCTAAGTCCTTAAACAAAAGTGTAAAAAAGTAAACTAACGGCAAACAGTCATCACCAGTGATCGATTAATTAGCTTGCACAAGAGTGTGCCATAAAACAGTTGCTTTAGTAGTAGATTGGAGCAAGTTCTCACGATTAGACAAAAAAAAGAAGAGACCGGAGGGAGTGGTCTCTTCAAAAGGGTGTCTGACATAACTAGAAGTAGAATACACACGGAGAGCGACGTATTCTAATTCATGTCACACAGTTCTGGCGACGATGGATACCAAAACCATAACAAGTATTACGCCCTGCCTTTTGAAATCGATCACTTAGATTAAAAGTTTTTTTAATGTTAAGCCTTAAACTAAAAAGGCAGTTGGTTAACTCTCTACCGAAAGTGAATAGCTATTTATATTTATGCACTTTAGAAAGTATAAGCCCGGAGATATTTTTAACGATTATGCAAATAAGTGCGTAAAAATGCATCGAGCGAAAGTGGCTTTTGCTATTATTTTCTAAATCACTGCTTTTTTAGGTCGATGCGAGTATCACATTTTCCCTGAAATAAGCTTTTGATAGTGTTGCCATCCTTGATCGCCCGCAATGCCTTGGGACTGAACCGCACTATGCGTGATCACCGATTCATCCTCTGGCAATTGACAAAAGCGCAATAGCGTGCTGAGTTGTTTTTCTGCTTTGCTAATCAAGCGTTCACCATCTAGATCGAACACGACGCCGGGCAATGTTTTGTCCCAATGCGCCATAAGGCTGTTGTAGGCATGCTGATAGTGTTCAAATTCAGTTAGCGAACAAAAATAAGGCTGATTGCCGGCAAAGCAGCGCTGATATACCGCCCATTTTACTGCGTTGGCCTCACGACGAACATTTATCACTTTGGCATGAGGGAACAGTTTATAAATCAGTCCTATGGATTGAAAGTTTGCAGGTAGTCTATCTATGATATGGGTGACTTCGGGATGAAACCTTTGATTACTATGACTGAGCGCATTAGCATCAAATTCTGGGTTCACAAACTGCTTGAGCCGATTGAGATAATGCTCTGCTAGATGATTGAGCTGCTCGGTACTCAGATCAGACAGGCTTCGTGGATAATGTTTAGCAGTAAGTTTATAAGCGGTCGTGAGTACATCGTCAGCTAAATAACTGCACTCCCCTGCACTGTCAACTTGTGGGTGAGCACACAACATCTGCTCAAGTCTTGAAGCGCCGCTGTTAGGCAAGCCTAAAATGAAGATTGGCGTAACATCAAATGTTTGATCACTTTGAATGGCCAACGCATCAGGCCCTGCAAAGGCTTTAATTAAATCAAAGTAAGCGGTTAACTCTGAGGTTGTCACTTTACATTGCTCAAACTGTGATCTATTGGCCTGTTTATAATGGGTTAACGCTTGGGCGTAGTGAGTTTGACGATGAAATTGGTTCGCTAAGGCGTAGTGAAGCCTCACCTTAATGCCATCGACGGAGCTGTGTTGGCGATAGTTTTTATCGCAAAGTTCTAGTAATGCATATGTCTGTGTTTGAATTTGACTATCGAAGTGGGCGTTAGCGCTTTGGCAAGTTAACGGCGCAACCTGTTGTCTATCGAATTGCACTTTTTGTAAGCAACTAAATGACAACAGGCAGTTAGCAAATAGCGATAACGCTTCTATGGAAAACAGATCGGTTGCATCAAGATAACGTTGGGATAATTGTTCAATAGCCAGCTTTAGATGTGCCTTAGCTTGTTCACTTTCCCCCATCAAAATTTGTTGCTGTGCCAATTGATAGCGCAGCGTTGCAGATTCCGGAACAACTTGGTTGGCGTAGTTAAGCACAGTTAGTGCATCTTCGTGAGCGTTGACCATATTAAATGCATCAGCAAGTAAACAGAGCGGCTTTATTTCACCGGACAAAAACTCACAGGCATGACTTAGGTGCTCAACCGCCGCATCCCCTTTTTTTGCCATCAATGCTAGCTGCCCTAACCCCATAAAGGCATAGCCAGTCTCTTTGCTGCTAGGCCGATTATGAGTCAGCTCGGTGAAGGTTTGCTCTGCTAATCGATATTCACCTTTGACCAAATATTGCTCTGCTTGCGATAAAGAAGACACACCCAATTTCCTTGTTCATCTCTTTTTATTAGCAACAACGACTCATCATAACACTGATTAATGTCAGTCAATTGCTTGCTAACAAGTGGTTCTACCATCATCCTTTTTCTATTAAACAATGTTAAGCGCTTGTTGTATATGGAAATGAAATTTTTATTTAGGCTAAACGAGTAACTTCAAAGCTTGCCCAACGTTGACAAAACTCCCAGCGGCGTTGCTTGCAGAAGTAAGTGGCCTGATAACGATTAAAACTAAGAAGAGAGTCGTTTGCTTGGTCAATAGCGTTTCTAAATGTCGCGTCAGAAGTATTTGGCACTGCGGCGGTTAACAACAAGATTAAGGCAAATAATGTCGTGGTAAAAAAAGCTAACAGATTTGCAAAGATGTGTGACAAACGCGTTCCCTATTCATTGACGTGAGTTATTACTATAGGGAACACGCATGTAAAAGGCAAAAGTGAACGGCTTCGACGCTGTTCTAGGTAGTCATGGCAACGGTTACAGCCTATAACCACAGCTACTTGTGCAGACTTTGATGAAAAGCATAGGTAAGTTGATTAAGTGGTGTTCGGTCTAGCGTGCTCTTACGGCTCCGACTGAACATCGAAGACTCTATAAACAACGCAAACCAGGCATTTAGACTTGCTGCATTATGCGCTTCGCCAGCGACACCTAAGGCCAATGCCGCAACCTCTGCTGTCCCTAACTGAAAGTCTCGACTGCCTTTACGTAAACCATATTTAGCTGCAGTTTCAGGTGTAAAAGATAGCATAGGTAAAGAGTGTAAATAGGGACTCTTATTAAACATCTTTATCGCTTCTCGCCAACTGCCATCGAGCAATACAAATAACGGTCGTTTGTTGACTCCCGCACTACAAGGCCCGATCGGTTCGACCTTTTCCACCACGGTTTGTCCAGGCTGTGCATATTCGCTAGGAAACACCAGATAGGCTTGATACTGCGGGTCGTTAAGTAGCGCCAATAATTTTCGGTTTACTTGGGTGCGTGACCAGATGTATGCATGGGTATCGGGCACTAAATCCGCGATTAAGCGTCCTGAATTGCTGGGTTTTAAGACCTCATCATCATACATGATCAACAAAAAACTGGCATTCGAGGTGAGCTGACGTCGAGATCCACAGGTGCAAAACTGTTTTGCTAACAGACAAGCGTCACAACGGACCAAGTTTTTACCACGCGCATTGTAAGGCCTGGTTGAAATTGCTTTTCTATATTGATAGCGCAGATGCACTGCGTGCGATGGAAAACCCATAGAGGTAGCGGTTGCCTTTAAAATTATTGAACGCTTTATATGTGCCATAATATCAGCCTACCATTGAATTTGTATAGCTTTGGTAAATATTAAACGCTGTCGCGGGTAGATGATTTAATGCAATTAATGATTTAGGTGTGAGATTTTTTGATGGTGCTACTAACGTCACAATTCACAAGCATAATCACATTATGAGCAGATAAGATACAAAAAGGCGGCTTCTAAACGAGCCGCCTTCCCTTTTCGTTAACCACCTACTAGTGGCTAAAGAATACGCCGTAGTAAAAAATCAGCTTTCAATCGACGAATACGATTCATGATTTTCCTCACCGGCGCAGGATAATCATTTAGCGTTTCAAGTTGACTGTAATGATATAGACGCTCAGTGTGTTCAAGAATATGTTGCTGCTCTTGTTCAAACTTATCCGTCCACGCATTTGATTCATCTTGCAGCAGTAGACCATTCTCTAAATCTAGCGCCCAAGCACGTGGATTGAGGTTAGAACCGGTAATAAGGTGCAGTCTATTGTCGGCGCTGATCCCTTTTAAGTGATAGCTATTGCGGCCGTGTTTCCACAAGTGAATATTTAACTGCCCCGACTCAATCGCCCACTGTTGGCGCTTGGCAAACTTGCGCAGCGATTGCTCATACATGTATGGCAATGCTCCGATAGTGGAAAAAGTTTCTTCTGGTGGAATAAAGAAGTCGTTTGATGTCTTATCACCCACCACAATATCGATCCGTTTCCCCTGCTTGAGATGCTTCGATAACGCTCTAGACAAAATATAGGGCGGATTAAAGTATGGTGTGCAGATAAACAGTGACTTAGATGACTGCGACACTAAATCTATCACCAGTTTATTGAGCTTGTTGCGTTTACGACCTAACCCGATAACCGGTGTGATACGGTTACCAATCTTTGTCGGTTTAAAATCATATTTAGCCTTGGCTAAACGCGCTTTTAACGTACGCACGTCTTGCTTATCCGGTAACTGCTCGCTCTCTTTGGGTTGAGTCAATGATGTTACGGCTTTATCGCTGACGATATAGTCTTGCACCATTTGACGCATTGAGCGGGCTAGCTCAGCAGATTCAATCACATGGTACCGGTCGAAGCGATACTTATCACCTTGGTGTAGGTAAATATTGTTTAAGCTTGCCCCGCTATATATTACCGTGTCATCAATAATAAAGCCTTTAAGGTGCAGTACGCCCATGAATTCGCGTGACTTCACGGGGACACCCAAAATCTTGATTGGGTGTTTGGCGGCTTCGATGACTTTGCGGTACATAAAATAGTTACCGCTATCGCCTTTGTGGCCAATTAATCCACGACGCGCGCGATGAAAATCGACCAATACAGTTACATCGAGCTGTGGATTATTGGCTTTGGCCTCCATCAGCGCTGTAAGTATTTCGCGCCCCGCTTCATCATCTTCAAGATAAAGCGCTGCTATGGTTATCGCAAATTTAGCCTTGGCTATCTGCTGCAATAATTCGGCTTTAAGTGCCGCGGGCGTTAACAACCAGCGAATGGCATCGGGTTGTAACGCAATTCCACCTAGCTTATCCAGCAAGGCATCCTCCTTTAAAAATGATGTCCATCACGATAGTAGTAACTTGGCGTTAATGCCGTGAACATGATTGAGATATGCTTCGCAGATGAATAAACCGATAATATGGCTTGGCGAATATCTTGCTCAACTACGTGATGCGTTTCAGGGGCTTTGGGAAACCAGAGCACTTCTACTTGTACAAAGTCTCTGTCTACCTCTCCGTGGCGATAACTAATACTAGGTACCCAATCAAGCGTAAAACCGTCTGCGCTGACATTACAGCGAGCGGCTAGCGTATCGAGAAGATCCCTGCTTAAGTCAATAACCGCCTCTTGCGGTAAGCCTCGCATACGAATGTGTGGCATCTCAACCCCGTCCCTAATCTTAAGGGGATAGAAATTACCGATTTAAACCCGATGGAGCAAGGTTTTTCTCCATTAATGAGATTGATAGCGAGGATTTTTGTTTCTAATTTAATCAAATAGTGATGCTTGGTGCTAATTTTAGCCGCTTGGTTGGATATTCAGCTGCAATCACGGCTTTTTGGGTCATAACCCATTACAATCGATCTAGGTCTATTGGGAAGGTGAAACATGAACATTAAAATCTTAATCACATTGGTTGTTACACTGGCGGCTGCTTGGGCAATTTTTCATTTTAAAGCGCAGCTGGGTTTATTCATTCTGCCGCTATTTATGGGGCTCGTCGTATTTGTTACTTTACGTTTATATCGTTTAATGGAAAAAGATGCGCCTTCACAAGATGACTAGAAATAACCATATCCATTTAGTCTAGCTACTGACGTACACTCATATCAAGTTGTTGAGATAGAGGGAAATGTTCATACTTAATCTATATCGCAGTGTTAAAAGGCATCCTACTGCCATGCGTAAAACACGCCATTATTTCGTTACAGCCCCAAGTTTAGCTGTCGCCTTTTTGTGTCAAGCCCCTGCATGGGGAAACGACTATTTTAGCAATCTCATGGGGATTATCGAGCCTCGACACTCTCAGGTAGCACTCAGCGCCACTGACCTCACGACAGGTGAATTGATCTATCAGCAAAATGCCGACACCTTGCTGCTGCCTGCAAGTACCCAAAAGCTGCTGACGGCTGTGGCTGCGACGGCACAGCTTGGCAATGGATTTAAATTTGATACTCAAGTGTTTTCCCACTTTCCTATTCGGCATGGCAAAATAGCTGGTGATATCTACATCACCTTTAGTGGAGATCCTACCCTGACAACGGATAATTTAAGGGATCTCTTTAAGCAGTTAACTGACCAAGGCTTGTATGAAGTGAGCGGTAATATTTACCTTGTCGGAGAACCTGGTGAGCAAACTAAGGCTCCTGGATGGGTATGGGACGACCTAGGCATCTGTTATGCAGCGCCTGTATCTGCATTCGTGATCAATCAAAACTGTATACATGGGCAACTCAGGCCTAAAATGGCGAGCAACGAAAGCCAGTTAAGTTTTGCAAGTTATCTTCCCGTAAGTTTATCGACCAGCGCAGTCTTTGATAAGCGGAAACAAGGTTCATTTTGTGAGCTTGAATTAAGCCGGCTGGCAAATAACACCTTTCACCTCTCCGGTTGCCACGCTGGCGACAAACCCATTAACTTAGCCATAGCCATCAACGATCCGGCGCTATTTGCCTCAAAGATGATTGAGCAGCTATTAAAGTCTTCACAGATACGCGTCAAAGGCAAAGTTAAAGTCAGCAGCAAACGGGCTAAATACCATAAGGTGATCGCAAGCCATAGCTCTGAAGCATTACCAGCTCTGGTTGAAACAATGCTACTCAAGTCAGACAATTTAATTGCAGATAGTTTATTTAAGGCAATTGGTAAATCCTATTTTGGAGAGCCTGCTAACTTTAGTCACGGCGCAAAAGCTGTTGAGCAAATTCTAACGGCTGCTGGTGTTGACTTGAGCCATTCGCAAATTGTCGATGGTTCAGGCCTTTCTCGGTATAACCTATTAACAGCCAATCAACTCTCGCAAGTGCTGATGCTCATTTATGAAGATAAGCGCTTTCAGGGACTAATTGAACAACTTCCAGTCGCAGGTATCTCTGGTACGCTCAGGTACAAAGCGCACTACAATAGAGCGCCATTAAAACAACGAGTGGTGGCAAAGACGGGATCAATGCAAGGTGTCGACAACTTAGCGGGGTTTATCTCGTTAAATCAAACTGGCAAGGCGCTGTTTGTGGTACTTGAAAATGGTCAAAGCCCAAAAACGAAACATGATCAAATAGCACCTTTTAGTGCGCTGTTTTTACAAACCTTATTGGATAGTGCCCCCTTATCGGCAAAAGAAGAACCGCCTCTAGATACGCCCATTCATCAAAATGAGTCTGTTAAACGACAAACTGAAGCTAAATAGGATTCATGTAACAAAAAGCCCAGAATGAAATGCTCATTCTGGGCTTTTTTTCTGCAGTGTTCACTTAAAAAAGCGATTCATCCATCGTCATGATAGTCGCATCGCCTGCCGATACCTGTGCCAGATGGTAATCGACTTTAGGTAGTAGCTTAGCTAAGTAGAACTGAGCAAGATGCTGCTTAGTTGCGGCGAACTGTGCATCTTCATGATTGCTGGCACGATCGGCCATTAATAACCAGAAGTAACCATAGACTAAGTGACCAAAGGCATCGAGGAAATCGACCGCACAAGCATTGATAAGCGCTGGCTGGGCTAACTTATTATCATTGACGCTATTAGCAACGTGGAGGAGCGCTTCGAACCTCGATGAAATCTGTGCCTTTTGCTCATCAGAAATAGATTCTAATGTTGCCAACGTATGCTGATGTTCAGTGACAAACTCTGTCAATGCAGCCACATTGTCACCTGTCGTCTTTCGACCTAGGAAGTCGATGGCCTGAATACCGTTAGTTCCTTCATAAATCTGGGCAATACGTGTATCCCGTACGAGTTGCTCAATACCCGTTTCACGGATATAACCATGGCCACCAAACACTTGCTGCGCCATAATCGCAGCATCGAGACCGCGGTCACTCAAAAATGCTTTTGCAACGGGAGTGAGCAATCCAACATAACGACTTGCTTTGGATTTAACCTCACCGTCACCATACTTGGCGAGGTCAAGCTGTTGCCCTGTGTATACCGAGAGTGCTCTGCCAGCTTCGGTATAACAGCGAATATTTAGCAGCATGCGTCTAACATCACCGTGTACCAAGATAGGATCGCTCAAGGCCCCAGTAGGTGAACCGCCTGCGGCAACACCTTGGGTACGCTCTTTGGCATAGTCTGCAGCCATCTGGTAAGCCGCTTGTGATGTGCCTAGCCCCTGAATACCGATAGCCAAACGCTCATAGTTCATCATAGTAAACATGCAGACTAAACCACGATTAGGCTTGCCGATAAGATAGCCCTTTGCATCGTCAAAATTCATCACACAAGTGGCAGAACCTTTTAGTCCCATTTTGTGCTCAATAGAACCGACTGTAACGCCGTTGGTTTCAGCGAGTTCACCGTTATCATCGACGTTAATTTTAGGGACTAAAAATAAGGATATGCCGTTTGAGTCTGGCAATTTTGCAAGGACCAAATGAATAACGTTCTCAGTTAAATCGTGGTCACCACCTGTGATAAAAATTTTGCTGCCACTAATAAGATAGCTGCCATCCTCTTGAGGGACGGCTTTGGTGCGTATGTTACGCAGATCCGAACCCGCTTGCGGCTCGGTCATGTCCATCGCACCAGCCCATTGGCCACTATAAAGATTAGGTAAATACTTTTGTTTAAGCGCGTCAGTACCATGGGCATTAATACACAATGCTGCGCCAGCCGTTAATGAACCATAAAGGGTAAAGGCGTTACAAGCGCTATAAGCCATTTCGTCGACTAAGACACCCAGCATTTTAGGCATACCCATGCCACCGAGTTCAGGTTCGCCACATAACCCTACCCAACCGCCTTCGGCATATTGGTCATATACCGCTTTGTAGCCGTCAGGTGTGATCACTTTATCACCTTGATGACGAACGCCTTGTTCATCGCCATTGCGGTTAATAGGATGAATAAGATCCCGGGCAATTTTGTTGGCTTCATCCATGATAGCTGCAGCGGTGTCCATATCAACAGCTTCGGCTAACGCAGGGATACTTTCCCAGGTTGTCGGTGCATCAAACACCCTTTCTAACAGGAATTTCATGTCGGCCAATGGCGCTTGGTAAGGGTTCATTTATTGACTCTCAAACGTAGGATTAAAACGGTTGTTTTAATTTAACCTAGATAGTCATTAGAATAAAGTCTTTTGTCTTAGATTATCGTGATTTGGCTTGCAGCCTGATATAAAAAAGCCCCGCTAGGTGCAGGGCTTATAAATAGTCATTACCACATGAGATCGTCTGGAATCACGTAGTCTGCATAGGGATCATCCTCTTCAACCACTTGTTGATTATCATCTTGTTGCCACAAATAGCCACACCAATCAGGAACCAATAGCTGTACCCGTTCGGCTAGTTTATGGGGAACTAGGTAGCTAACCTCTTCGTGGCGGACAATACCAAGTTGGCCACTAAGCAGTTGGTTTTGTAGTTTATCATTGACATAGAGCGAATAGATTTTAGTGCCCAAGGTGTAGTTAAATTTAACTTCCGCGTCTCTTGGTGTAGCAATCGCTAGACGTTTAAATTCGGTGATAAGCCCTCTTACCTGGCCTTTTTCTGTAGCCTCGGCAAAACGCTGTTCATTAAGTACTTTATCTTTCTCGGCTTGCTGACGCTTCTGATCGGCTATCTGTGCTTTTAGCGCTGCACTGCCATCATCAACTTTAGCCTTGCGGTCACGACGTTTTTGCGTCTTGGCATTTTGAACCTTTTGCTTACTCACTAAGCCCGCTTTTAATAATTGCTCTTGAAATGGGTTTGCCATTGTACTTCTCACTTTCGGTGATGGAACTTATGCCCATCGCTTTTCTATTAATAAAATTTAGCGCATTTGCGCCAACTTACCGAGTTCACTCATTGCCATACTTGCGCCACCTAATGACCAGCCGCCGTCTACAGGTAATACAGTGCCAGTAATGTAATTCGCCATTGGAGAGGCTAAAAACAGTGCCGCATTGGCAATATCTTGACACTGACCATTGCGCTGGAGCGGTACGCTTTGCGCTACGCGCTGTTGTAGGGCTTCACTTGGCGCCAATCGATTAAAGCCTTCGGTATCGGCAATGGGGCCAGGCACTAAAGAGTTAACTCTTATTCCTTCAACGCCCCACTCCAACGCTAAGCTTTTTGTCAACATATCAACCCCTGCTTTTGCAGCGCTGACATGGGCCTGCATTGGCATTGCAATATACGCTTGTGGTGCTGAGATCTGAATAATGCTCGCGCCAGGTCGAGTGAGCAACGGATAAGCTTGTTTTAATACCTGAAAACTGCCCAGTAAATCGATATCCATCACTGACTTGAAGCCGTTCTCACTCAAGTTTGCCGCAGTGGCTGGGAAATTACCTGCCGCACCACTGACCAAAATATCGATATGACCAAACTGCTCTGCCACATACGCAAAACCAGCTTTAACTGCCGCTAGGTCTCGCACATCAAAACTAACACCTATCGTTTTACCATGAGGGTTAGCAGCTTGTAGCTGGCTCACCGCATTGTTGACTTTATCTTGGCTGCGGCTAGCAACGGCTACATTGGCCCCCGCTTGCGCAAAAGCGATTGCGATGCCCAAATTGATGCCACTGGTTCCGCCGACAACAACGACGTTTTTTCCTTGGTAATCGAACATGTTAGCTCCATAGGTATTATTTGCGTTAATGCTCTAACCTAAGTGCTTTGAAAATTTAGTCAATCTATTTTAGCGAGTCATGAATCGCTTTGAGTGCAGCCAAAGGATCGGCAGCTTTAGTGATAGGTCGACCAATCACTAAGTAATCAGACCCAGCCAATAATGCCTCTTTAGGTGTCATCACTCGATGTTGATCCCCTTTATCAGCGCCTGCTGGACGGATGCCGGGAGTGACCAATTTAAACTCTTTCCCAAAGGTTTCTTTAAGCATGCTTGCTTCTTGTGCGGAGCAAACAATGCCATGCAAACCCGCTTGCTGAGTGAGTGAAGCTAAACGCTTTACATGCTCTGCGGCTGGCACATTGATGCCTAGTAGTTTGAGGTCATCATCACTCATCGAAGTCAATACGGTAACAGCAATCAGCAGTGGCGCTTTATCTCCGTATGGGGCAAGTGCTTTTTGCGCCGCTTCCATCATGGCGAGTCCACCACTGGCATGAACGTTTGTCATCCATACCCCTAACTCTGCAGCAGCAGTTACGGCTTTAGCGACAGTATTGGGAATATCATGAAACTTGAGATCTAGAAACAGATCGAATCCACGATTGTGGATCTCTCTCACTAAATCAGGACCAAATAGGGTAAACATCTCTTTGCCGACTTTTAAGCGACACATGTTGGGATCTAACTTATCAATTAGCTGCAAAGCTTCGGCTTTATTATCATAATCTAAGGCCACTATAATCGGTTTGTCGCTCATTTATCTCTCCTGTTGCTTTGCATTATTGTGTTCTACTCACCGTCTAACCCTTTGATTCGCTTAACTGTGCCCCAGCTTTTACAGGAGGGACAATGCCAATAAAGCGTGTGGGACGGGAAACCACACTCTACACAACGATAACTTGGACGAAATTTAATTTGTTGCTCAACTAGCTCGGCAAGCATATTTAAGCTTTTTTTCGCTTGTCCATCTTCCGCATGTTGAATCTGCATCTTCATCAGGTGTTGAAAACTTTTCATTGTTGGGTGACGATAAAGACCGTCTAGCACCAACTTTTCAGCATCTTGCTTCTCTCCCTGCTCAATCATATGTTGAGCAAGTGTGATGGCTACACTTGCTCCCGCGCCCAGCTCGATGGCTTCTCGCAATAGTTCTCGGTAAGCCTGTTGGTCGCTTTGTGCTTCATAAGCTTGTTTTGCCATTGCTAAGGCTTCGGGAAATAGCTCAATATCAGCCTCTTTTAAACGATGTAACATCTCTTTGGCACGATCAGTCTGGTGCTGAACCAAATAATGTTTGGTGGCATTTAGCAGCGCCCGGCCGCATTGACCATCCTGTTTTAGCGCTTGATTAAGCAATTTAATTTTTTGCTCTATATCTTGCTGCTCATCACTTAACTCACAATATAGATGCGCTGATAGGTGCTTTAATGCTTGCTGACGTTTGCGTTTTAGCGATTTGATAATGTCGAGGGCTTTTTGCCAATCTTTGGTGACTTGATAAATGGCAATAAGTTGATCTTCGGCTTCTTGGCTGTGATCTTCTTGGCGAACCAGATTAAGAAATATCTCTTCTGCGCGATCATAAAAACCCGCAGCTAAATAATCTTTACCTAGTTCCATCATAGCGATATCACGTTGCTCTGTGGTTAAGCTGGGTCTGGCGATGAGATTTTGATGAATTCGAATAGAGCGATC
Organism: Shewanella colwelliana; assembly: GCF_001735525.1. NCBI lineage: Bacteria > Pseudomonadati > Pseudomonadota > Gammaproteobacteria > Alteromonadales > Shewanellaceae > Shewanella > Shewanella colwelliana. The sequence goes on along the minus strand of NZ_MCBT01000048.1, from coordinate 558,889 downwards.
GACTTCACCGCGTTTACGAAACAGTGAACCGAGAGAAAGGTGGGTGTCTATGGTGTCATCGTCGACATCTAACATCGAAATAAACAGATCAACGGCTTTGTCAGACTCATTAGAGAGAAGAAAATTCAATCCAGTAAAGTAATCTCTACTCAGCTGTTTTCTCTTACTATTCTGTTTATGCCGTATACTACGGCGCCCCATATACCAACCATAACCGGCAGCAATAGGGAGTAACAGAAAAAGGATCTCTAACATATTAAGCGTTTAGTTCCTTAGTCTCAGGGCCGTTCAGTTGTTTCTTATCACTGGCCAGCGAACTTGGATTCTTAGCTTCAAATTGCTCTATACGCTTATTAGCTTGACGAAGTACCAGCTTTAACTTTGCAATGTGATACATAGCAAAAATCCAACTAACCAGAAACCCAGCTAGAAACACCACACCTAACACGACAGGAAGACGATACTCCCCTTGTGCAACAAAATAGCTGATGGTTACCAGTTGTTCATTGCGAGCACCAAAGACCAATGCTAGGACAAAAAATAGAGCGACAAGTATGGTCGCAATCAATGACTTCACGTCACACTCCATAAACGCGTTGTGGTTGGTTGATTATCTAAGAATTTTAGCTAACTAGCTAGCTATACCTAGAATTTAGACATAAAAAAACCTCCTTTCGGAGGCTTTTAAAACAATGTCATTTACGAGTTGATTGCATCAACGCGCTCACGCAGTTCTTTGCCAGGCTTAAAGTGCGGTACATACTTGCCTTCCAATTCGACTGATGTGCCAGTCTTTGGGTTACGACCTGTACGTGGTGCACGATAATGTAGAGAAAAACTACCAAAACCACGGATCTCTATACGATCACCGCCTTCCAATGTTGTCGCCATCTGCTCCAACATCTCTTTGATTGCACCTTCTACATCTTTTGCCGACAGCTGCGACTGCCTAGTGGCAAGTTTTTCGATCAGTTCGGATTTAGTCATCCTGTACCCTCTATAATCAAGCCAAACACAGTCACCTAACGGGGATGAAACATCCCCGAACTTCAGGCGATTTACTTACGAGCTGCTTTGAACGCTTCAGCCATGGCACTGCTCATAGCAACGTCATCTTGCTTGTTCAAGTTAGCCATCGCTTCCTTCTCATCAGCTTCATCTTTCGCTTTGATAGATAGGCTGATAGTACGGTTCTTGCGATCAACACCCATGAACTTAGATTCAACAGCGTCACCTACTGAGTATACAGTAGACGCGTCTTCAATGCGCTCACGTGAGATATCTGCTACACGTAGGTAACCTTCTACAGTTTCAGCTAGCTCAATAGTAACGCCTTTCGCGTCAACAGCAACTACAGTACCGTTTACGATAGCACCTTTCTTCTTATCTGCAAGGTATGCATTGAAAGGATCATCTTCAGTCTGCTTAACACCAAGGCTGATACGCTCACGCTCTGGGTCAACAGAAAGAACAACTGCATGGATCTCGTCGCCTTTCTTATAGTCAGATACAGCTTCTTCGCCAGTACCGTTCCAAGAGATATCAGAAAGGTGAACTAGACCGTCGATGCCGCCGTCAAGACCGATGAAGATACCGAAGTCAGTGATTGACTTGATCTTACCAGAAACCTTGTCGCCCTTCTGGAAACGCTCTGCAAAGTCATCCCATGGGTTAACTTTACACTGCTTAAGACCTAGAGAGATACGACGACGTTCTTCATCGATGTCTAGAACTAGAACTTCAACTTCATCACCTAGGTTAACAACCTTAGATGGGTGGATGTTCTTGTTAGTCCAATCCATTTCAGAAACGTGTACTAGACCTTCTACGCCTTCTTCAATTTCAACGAAACAACCGTAGTCAGTTAGGTTAGTTACGCGACCAGTCAACTTAGTGTTTTCTGGGTAGCGCTTGCTGATTTCTAACCATGGATCTTCGCCAAGTTGCTTAAGACCTAGTGAAACACGAGTGCGCTCACGGTCATACTTAAGTACTTTAACGTTGATTTCATCACCAACATTTACGATTTCAGATGGGTGCTTAACGCGCTTCCAAGCCATATCTGTGATATGTAGAAGACCGTCAACGCCACCTAGATCTACGAATGCACCGTAGTCAGTAAGGTTCTTAACGATACCTTTAACCGCTTGACCTTCTTGAAGGTTTTCAAGAAGAGCATCACGCTCTGCACTGCTTTCTGATTCGATAACAGCACGACGAGAAACAACAACGTTGTTACGCTTCTGGTCTAGCTTGATAACTTTGAATTCTAGTTCTTTGTTTTCTAGGTGAGCAGTATCGCGAACTGGGCGAACGTCAACTAGAGAACCTGGTAGGAATGCACGGATACCGTTTAATTCAACAGTGAAACCGCCTTTAACCTTACCATTGATGATACCGATTACAGTTTCAGCATCTTCGTACGCTTTTTCTAGAACGATCCAAGCTTCGTGACGCTTCGCTTTCTCACGAGAAAGCTGAGTCTCACCGAAACCATCTTCAACAGAGTCTAGGGCTACGTCAACTTGGTCACCAACTGCGATTTCAAGAGCGCCTTGAGCGTTTTTGAACTGTTCAGCTGGGATTGGGCTTTCAGACTTCAGACCTGCGTCAACAAGTACCATACCGTTCTGGATTGATACTACAGTACCACGAACGATAGAACCTGGACGGAACTCAAGTGTTTCAAGGGATTGTTCAAATAGATCAGCAAAAGATTCAGTCATGTTTAAGTTACTTTCTTTAATAAACCACGGACCATCCTGGACGTGGAGTCAGATTAATAATTTGTCGCATCCATTCGACAAATGATAAAACGCTAGCCTTTACAGACTAACGTTAGGTAATTTTTTGGTGATGTGTGCAAGGCAAAGTGCCAATACTTCATCAATATCTATCGTTGTCGTATCAATAACGAGTGCGTCTTCAGCCGGAACTAAAGGTGCTACGGGGCGATTCATATCGCGCTCATCTCGTTCGATGACCTCGGATAAAAGACGGTCGATATTAACACCGAAGCCCTTGTCCTGCAACTGATTATAGCGTCTTTGGGCCCTTTCCTCAGCAGTCGCCGTTAAATAAAGTTTAGCTGGCGTTGTTGGGAATACCACTGTGCCCATATCACGACCATCAGCGATAAGCCCTGGCGCTTCTGCAAACGCGCGTTGACGGCGAAGTAATGCTTCTCTAACCGTAGGAAAAGCCGCTACTTTAGAGGCAGCGTTTGAGCATTCTTGACTACGGATGTCATGGGAAACGTCTTCGCCTTCTAAAACAACTTTAATGCCATTTCCATTAGCCGTGATGAATTGCACATCTAAATGCGCGGCTAATAAGGCCAATGATGATTCGTTGTCGAGTTCTACATTGTGATGGATCGCGGCTAACGCTAATACCCGATATATGGCACCGCTGTCTAGCAGTTTCCACCCTAATCGAGTTGCAAGTAACTGACTAATGGTACCTTTACCTGCACCGCTTGGGCCGTCAATGGTGACGATAGGAGCCCGTTGTGACATATGATTCTCCAAATTAAAATCTATCTTCCCTAAAGATCTTGATATTCATCCACTAAAAAAGAGCGCGCGCATTATAAACCAAATCTGATAACAAAGCGGTAAAAACTTAAGATTATTCAGGTGCAGGTATAAACTCTGTAGATAAATGAGAGGTCAATTAGACTTAACCTCTCATTCTCTTTACCAATTTTATACGGCTAACGCGGCAAATTTTTCAAAGTAGTTTGGAAAGGTTTTTGAGGTGCAGTCAGGGTCGTTGATAGTGATGCCACAATCGGCAAACGCCAGCATAGAGAAACACATGGCCATACGATGATCGTTATAAGTGTCGATATCGGCGGTGTTAGGAGCCACCGGTGGTGTGACACTGATGTAATCATGGCCCTCATCGACGATGGCCCCGACTTTACGCAGCTCTGTTGCCATTGCTGCAAGTCTATCGGTTTCTTTAATGCGCCAGTTGTAGATATTGCGCAAAGTTGTAGTACCTTGGGCAAATAAAGCGGTTGTTGCGATCGTCATCGCAGCGTCAGGAATATGGTTCATGTCTAAATCGACCGCCTTGAGTTGTGCAACCCGCGAGATAATATAGTCATCCCCCCACTCTATTTCGGCGCCCATTTTCGCTAACACATCGGCAAATTTCACATCGCCTTGAATGCTCTTAAGGCCAACGCCGGTTACTTTAACTTCTCCGCCCTTAATGGCGCCAGCCGCTAAAAAGTATGAGGCTGATGATGCATCGCCTTCAACTAAGACGGTTCCTGGTGAGACATAAGCTTGTCCGCTGAGAATTTCGAAGCGTTCATAGTTGTGGTTTTTCACCTCCACACCGAACTGTGCCATTAGTGCAATCGTGATATCGATATATGGCTTAGAGACGAGTTCGCCTTTGATTTTGATATTTACTGTGCTTCTTGCAAGCGGTGCAACCATCAATAAGGCGGTTAAGAATTGACTGGATAGGTCACCCGCTATCTCTACATCACCGCCATTTAAGCCCGTAGCGTTAATCGTTAACGGTGGAAAGCCAGGGTTCTTCAGGTAGGTTACATCCGCACCGAGTTGTGCCAGAGCGTCAACAAGGTCACCAATGGGGCGCTCTTCCATACGAGGTTCGCCCGTTAAAGTAAACGTACCGCTTCCTAAGGTTAATGCAGCGCATAAAGGACGCATCGCGGTGCCAGCGTTACCAAGAAAAAGCGTTTGGGCATCAGAAGCGTTCATCGCGCCGCCAATACCGTCGAGTTCACAGATCGTTTTATCTTCAGAGAGACGATAATTCACACCCAGTTGCTTGAGTGATGCAAGCATGTAGCGAATATCATCTGAATCAAGCAGGTTAGTCAGTTTAGTCTTACCTTTGGCTAACGTCGCTAATAACAATACGCGATTAGAAATACTCTTAGAGCCGGGAATATTAATCGTGCCTTGGACTTTACTGATGGGTTCGAGTCGTAGTTGCTTCATGAATCACTTCTTTTATCATTGCATGACGCCTTAACGGCCATGCGGGTTATCATTAACGTTTGTACCATCACGACAAAATGGCGACCTGTTCAAAAAGACTTTGAACCTCGTGGTTATAAAGTTACTGATCGTGGCCCACTATTCAACACTTTTTTGCAATTAATAGGGCTTAATGAGTAATTTTCTTACCTAACAGGTCAAAAGGTGTGGCTTTGTTAGTGAGAGTTGAGCCATTTTGCCGATTTGTTAACCGCTGGCATAAATATTTTCCTTTTCTCTTGCGTGGTAAAATCAACACAAGCACTGTTATTTGTCTGCCAAACTGGTTTATCCTAGGTTTTCACGCCCGAGGCCAAGAAAGGCCGATAAACTTAATAAAAAGGTTGTTGGAGCTATGTTCGAAACACTTACCCCTATGCCCGCCGATCCTATCCTTGGATTGATGACCAAATATCGCGAAGATACTCATGCTAATAAGGTCGACCTCGGTGTCGGTGTTTATAAGGATGAGCAAGGTCACACCCCTATTTTGCACTGTGTGAAGATTGCAGAGCAGCATCGCATAGACACAGAGGAAACAAAAGTTTACATAGGCCCGACAGGATCAGCATCATTTAACCAACTGCTTGGTGAGCTGGCTTTTGGTCAAGATAACCCTGCACTGCTGGCTGACCGAGTACGGACAGTATCTACCCCCGGCGGAACGGGGGCACTGCGCGTCGCTGCCGATTTTATCAAACGTCTTAATCCAAACGCCGTTGTATGGGTCAGCGATCCAACTTGGGCAAACCACACTGGTCTGTTTGAAGCGGCGGGCCTATCTGTTAAAACCTACCCTTACTATGATCACGACAATAAGACGCTGAAATTTGACGAAATGCTCTCTACTTTGTCGCAAGTGGGTAAGGATGATGTTGTGCTACTGCATGCATGTTGTCATAACCCAAGCGGCATGGATTTGACCACACAGCAATGGGACAAAGTGATTGAGTTAACCAAGCAACAAGGGTTTACTCCACTTATTGATATGGCGTATCAAGGTTTCGGTGATGGCGTAGATGAGGACGCCTACGGTGTGCGTCAAATGGCTGCTCAGGTTGATAATATGATCTTATGTAGCTCATGCTCGAAAAACTTCGGTCTATATCGCGAGCGCATCGGCGCCTGCTCTATCCTGGGTCGTGATAGTCAATCGGCTAACGTGGCTTTCTCGGTGCTACTTTATGTGGTGCGTTGCATCTACTCTATGCCACCTGCTCATGGTGCTGCAATTGTCGAAACTATTTTAGGATCAAGTGAACTTAAGCAACAATGGTTAGATGAGCTAAAAGAGATGCGGGATCGGATCAACGGTAACCGAGTTATGTTGGTGAATAAGTTGATAGAAAAAGGTGTCACACGCGACTTTAGCTTTATTGCAGAGCAAAAAGGAATGTTTTCTTTTTTAGGAATTACTCCCCAACAAGTCGCACAATTACAACATGATCACAGTATCTATATGGTTGATTCAAGCCGTATTAGTATTGCAGGGATAGGTGAAGGTAATGTGGATTATCTCGCAGAGTCCATTGCCAAGGTGCTGTAATAGCCATTTATAAGTAGGCCCAATTTATTGGTTAACTAAAGTCGCGCGGCAAATTTCCGCGCGACTTTTTCGATGCAAATAAACATTAAAAATCAGACGAATAGCGTAAAAAAAGCAGGATTGGATTTTAAATATCAAAAACTTCGACACCCAAAACGGCTAGCCAGTCGTCCAGGTTAAAATGGGTATCATCTTCCTTGTGCACTCGCACCACATAATAGATTAGCCTATTTAGCAAATGGTCTCGTTTTGCTAGAGCGGCATCGGTAACCACCCCTGTACCGCCCCAATCTAGTTGATGTCCCTGAAGATAGGCATCATGCTGAATAGCATCACAGTCTCTCTCTATTTTATGCCGAGTATCCGCCTCTGAAAGCCCCTCTATATAGGATTCTATCGGAACCAAGTAATCCACAATAAGCGCTGATTATGCCGCTATCGCTTTGGCGACTTTCGTGGTTTCCCCTGTACCCAAGTCGAGGCTATGCTCATCTAATACAGTCTTATGCGCTAAATGAAACTCCATAATTAGCGATATGGGCACTTCTTTTGGCGCAGATTTTTTGTTTAGCCCTACGTCAACACCGTATGCCGATACACTGAGTGGTAGTAACAAAGTTAGAATTAATAACAGCTTTTGCATTAATACTCCCTTTTTCAAAATCGTCATTATTTGTAATTCGACAAGGCAACAAAAAGGATAACCCCGCTAACGATGAATAACTGTCGAGCAAGCATGAAAATAGCGAATAACTCAGGGTATTCGCTATTTATTTACTTATCTAAAGCTGACAGTTATCACGCTAGGCGTTGCGCTGAGCAAACTGTTTCATAAAGTTAACTAACGCTTCAACCCCTTCAATTGGCATCGCGTTATAAATACTGGCTCGCATACCGCCAACACTTCTATGCCCCTTTAGTGCGACTAAGCCTGCCTCCTTCGCCTGGCGAATAAACTGCTCGTTAAGTGACTCATCTTTGAGATAAAAGGTGACATTCATTTGTGAGCGGTTAGCGTTAGCAACTCGACTTTCGTAAAAGTCACAACTGTCGATAAATGCATAGAGTAGTTGTGCTTTTTGTTGATTAATCGCTTCCATTGCAGCCACGCCGCCATTGGATTTTAACCACTTGAACACTTCAGCAGCAAGGTACCATGCAAATGTCGGCGGCGTGTTGTACATCGAGTCATGTTTAACTGCCAATCGATAATCCATGATTGATGCTTGTGGCTGTTGTGGCAGCGCAAGTAAATCATCTTTTATGATGACGATACTTAAGCCTGATGGACCGATATTCTTTTGTGCTCCCGCATAGATTAATCCATAGCGGCTGACATCAATTTTACGCGACATAATATTCGACGACATATCGGCAACGATGGGCCAAGGAGCATTTAACTCTTCAAAAATTTCGATACCATCAACGGTTTCGTTTGGACAGTAATGAACATAGCGATAATCTTGGTCTATAGCAGATAGATCAGGTAAAGAAATACTATTGATATTATTATCTTTATTTACAATATTAAGGATGTCTACCTGTTCTTTTCCGGCGAGTTTTACCGCCTCGTCGACAGCCGCTGAAGACCAGCTGCCATCAACAAGATATAGAGCTTTTCCTTTACTACCTAAAAAATTATTCACAACAGCAGCAAATTGTCCCCGTCCACCACCATGCATAAACAGTACATGGTAGTTAGCTGGGATTGCCATCAGCTCTCGGATATCCGCTTCTGCTTGCTCTGTTAGCGCTATAAACTCTTTACTTCGATGGCTGACCTCCATCACTGAGACACCTTGGCCATTCCAATCTAATAACTCCTTTTGTGCCTTTTGCATTACCTCAGCGGGTAACATTGCAGGCCCCGCACAGAAATTATATGTCGCGCTCACTTGCTTCTCCTTTGACGCTTAGGGTCAATTGCGTTGATACAATAGTTGTTGCCACTGGCATTATTATAAGAATTATCTGTTTACGTTTTTTGCTTGCAGAAACAAAACGAGCGTCCAAATGGACGCCCGTTAAATTGTTTAACCGTTATTCGTTAGGCTCTTCAGCCTCTGGCGCTTCACCTGGTGTTTGCTCAACTTCACCCTCAATAGCTTCGGCATCAACGATGATAGGATTACCCTCTTCGTCAAGTTCGATCTCATCTTGGATTTCGTCAATACGCTGCAGGCCAACAACACTTTCATCATCACCTGTACGGATAATCGTGACACCTTGTGTGTTACGACCAATCGATGATACGCCTGTTGCTGGTGTACGGACTAAAGTGCCTTTATCACTGATCAGCATGATCTCGTCGTTCTCTAGCACTTGCACCGCGCCAACTACAGCACCGTTACGCTCGCTAACTTTAATTGACACCACACCTTTGGTTGCACGGCTCTTGGCTGGATATTCATCTAGCGCAGTACGCTTACCATAACCGTTTTCTGTCACGGTTAAGATAGGGCCGTCGTTCTTCGGTACGATTAACGATACTACGGTTTGACCATCTTCAAGCTTGATACCGCGTACACCAGTCGCTGTACGACCCATGCCACGAACTTGATCTTCGCTAAAGCGAACGACTTTACCTTCATTAGAGAACAGCATTACTTCGTTATCACCATTAGTGATATCGACACCGATTAGCTGGTCGCCATCTTTAAGGTTAACCGCAATAATACCGTTAGCACGTGGGCGAGAGTATTGCTCCAGAGAGGTCTTCTTCACTGTACCGTGAGACGTTGCCATGATGACATACTTGTCTGCGTCGTATTCACGAACAGGCAAGATGGCAGTAATGCGCTCGCCTTCAGACAGCGGCAATAAGTTAATAATTGGACGACCACGAGCCGTACGGCTAGCTAGCGGCAATTGATAAACCTTCAACCAATACAGCTTACCGAAGTCAGAGAAGCACAAGATGGTGTCGTGGGTATTGGCAACTAATAGTTTTTCGACGAAATCCTCATCTTTCACTTTAGTTGCAGCTTTACCTTTACCACCACGGCGCTGCGCTTGGTAATCAGAAAGTGGTTGATACTTGGCATACCCTAAGTGAGATAGCGTGACAACAACATCTTCTTCATTAATAAGGTCTTCAAGACTCATATCAATTTCGTTAGCGTTAATCACGGTACGACGACTATCACCATACTGCTCTAAAATCTCTTCAAGCTCTTCTTTAATCACTTCCATTAAGCGTTCTGGGCTACGAAGGATCAATAGCAAACCAGCGATTAAGATAAGTAACTCTTCATACTCGGCAAGGATCTTTTCATGCTCTAGACCCGTTAGACGATGCAGGCGTAGCTCAAGAATTGCCTGAGCTTGTTGCTCAGTCAGGTAATATTTGCCGTCGCGGATACCAAACTCAGGTTCTAACCATTCTGGACGCGCTGCATCATCACCTGCTTTTTCAAGCATGCCTTGTACATTACCTAAATCCCAGCCTTGAGCAACGAGTTGCACTTTTGCATCAGCAGGGGTTGGCGATGCTTTAATCAACGCGATAATAGGGTCGATATTAGCTAAGGCAATCGCCAGTGACTCAAGGATATGAGCACGCTCTCGAGCCTTACGTAGTTCAAATACTGTCCGGCGAGTAACCACTTCACGACGGTGAAGAATAAAGCACTCTAGCATCTCTTTGAGGTTAAACAGTTTCGGCTGACCATTGGTCAATGCCACCATGTTTATACCAAACGAGCACTGCATCTGTGTTTGTGCGTATAGGTTATTAAGTACAACCTCACCCACTTCGCCACGCTTAATTTCGATAACGATGCGCATACCGTCTTTATCAGACTCATCGCGCAGGCCACTGATGCCTTCAATCTTTTTATCTTTAACAAGCTCGGCAATCTTTTCAATTAAACGCGCTTTGTTAACTTGATACGGGATTTCGTGAACAATGATACGCTCACGGCCATTGTCTTCGGTTTCGACTTCGGCTTTAGCGCGCATCACGGCGCGGCCACGGCCAGTCATATAAGCATCGATAATGCCTTTACGACCATTAATACTTGCAGCCGTTGGGAAGTCCGGGCCTGGGATATATTCCATCAACTGTTCGATAGATAGACTTGGCTCTTCAATCAGTGCTAAACAGCCTTGTACTACTTCAGTCAAGTTATGCGGAGGAATATTGGTGGCCATACCGACAGCAATACCCGATGACCCATTAATTAATAGGTTTGGTACGCGCGTTGGCAATACTGCTGGAATGAACTCTGTACCGTCATAGTTAGGTACAAAATCAACGGTTTCCTTTTCTAAATCGGCTAAAAGCGAATGGGCCAATTTCTGCATACGAATTTCGGTATAACGCATCGCCGCTGCAGAGTCACCATCAACAGAACCAAAGTTACCTTGGCCGTCAACTAGGGTGTAACGTAGCGAAAATGGCTGCGCCATACGAACGATAGTGTCATAAACCGCCGTATCACCGTGTGGGTGATATTTACCGATCACATCACCGACAACACGTGCCGACTTTTTGTATGGTTTGTTCCAATCGTTCTTAAGTTCGTTCATCGCGAATAATACGCGACGGTGAACCGGTTTTAGCCCGTCTCTTACATCAGGTAGAGCTCGGCCAACGATTACACTCATGGCGTAATCTAAATATGAATTCTTTAATTCGTCTTCAATATTAATTGGTGTTATAGATGAAGCCAGATCAGTCATAAACTGCTCGATCCCTTGAAATTTAGCTGACAAAATACTGTTCAAAAACCAGACAATATAACGTCAAGCCTGAAAACGTGATTTGGCATTCTAACACAGATATTTAATGTCGCTAGACCCTATTGAAATTTCCCTGAAAATATCTGTTTCGGCCCGTAAACATTGATAGAAATCAATCGCCGAACGGTTAACCAGCGATCTGCTGCTTATCTCGTCAGTCTGTACGCTATTCTCCTTTGTTTCTGAAAAGCGATAGGTATAATGGCGAAAAATAAAATCTCGGCAGAGGTGCTAAACATGTCAGAAAACATCAATGTTGATCCGCAAGAGATCGCTAAATTCGAAAAGATGGCGGAAACCTGGTGGGATCCCGCTGGCGAATTCAAACCATTACACAAGCTCAATCCACTGCGTCTTAACTTTATCGATCAAACTGTTGGTGGGCTATTTAGTAAGCAAGTTTTAGATGTAGGCTGTGGTGGTGGCATTTTATCTGAGAGCATGGCACGTATAGGTGCAAATGTGACCGGTTTAGATATGGGCACTGAACCATTAGATGTGGCTAGTTTGCATGCATTAGAGACTGGCGTAGAGATAGACTACATTCAAGACACCGCCGAAGCGCATCGAGATTCACATCGCGGCCATTATGATGTCGTGACATGTATGGAGATGTTAGAACACGTGCCTAACCCCGCCTCTGTCATTCAAGCATGCGCTGAGATGGTTAAGCCTGGCGGCCATGTGTTTTTCTCTACAATCAATAGAAATATTCGTGCCTATGTTGAAACCGTGTTGGGTGCCGAGTACCTATTAAAGATGCTTCCCGTTGGCACCCATGATCATAATAAGTACATCAAGCCAGCCGAGCTTATCGCCATGGCAGATCGTGTTGACCTTATATGTACTGATGCTACTGGTATCACTTATAACCCTATTACAGACATCTTTCGCTACACAAAGAGTTTGGATGTTAACTATATGATAGCCACCGTCAAAAATGACGATGCGTAAATTACCCGCCATCAAGGGCGTGTTGTTCGACCTTGATGGCACCTTAGTCGATACCGCTCCCGATCTGATTGCTGCGCTTAATCTGGCGTTAGTTGAATACGGCTACCCTCAAGTCGCTTTATCGGCAATTCGCGATGAGGCATCCAATGGGAGTATGGCGTTAGTCAATGCGGCGCAACCTTATATAGGCGATGTTGCTCAAACTCAACTGCAACAAGCTTTGCTAAAGCATTACGGTCAGGTCAACGGCCAGCAGGCGATCTATTTTGATGGGGTAAAGAAGCTCATTGATTTTTTAGTCGCCGAGCAGATCCCTTTTGGCGTAGTCACTAATAAAGCGGCTTGCTTTGCCAGACCACTGCTTCACCATTTAGGGCTCATACCATTAATGCCTGCGGTGGTTAGTGGCGATTCAGTTCGTTATACCAAGCCCCATCCAGCACCAATGTTACTCGCGGCTCAACAGATAGGGGTTGATGTGGCCCAGATACTCTACTTGGGAGATGCATTACGAGACCTTCAGGCGGCACAAAATAGTGGCATGCAGGGAGGAATTGCACAATGGGGTTATATAGGGCAAGCGGATAACAGTAGCGAATGGCCCCACGACTTTAGTTTTGACAATCCAGATGAGATAATTGCTCTACTGAACGCCAATCTTAAGTAACAAGCAAGTTATCGATACATTTTGTGTTAGCGCTTTTGGTCACCATCAGTCATTAGCCTGACAACGATCGTTTTTTGACTAATCGGATCGAAACGATCGTTTATAAAACTGGCGATCTTCACATTTAAATTTGTGTGGTTAAATGTTAACCCAAGGGGGCTATCGTAATTGAAAACAAGGCTTAAAGGTAAGTCGTTACTAACCCTGATTGTTACCCCCAAGATATCCACAAGTTGTCCAGTAAATTCTCTCTTGCAAAATCGCCCTAACCTCACTATCTTGTATCCTATAATTTAAAAAACACCATATATTGTGTATAGGTGATGGTCGAAGACACTAGAAACTAGGTGTAGTATCGACGTATTTCTTAACCCATCTATTGTTTTTACATGGAAACGTTGGGCCAAAGTAACTCCTCATCTTTATCACAATAGTCAATTCAGGGCTTATCGTTAATGAACAGCAATATGCAAGTCACGAAACGCAGTGGCGAACGCGAAACCATCGATCTTGACAAGATCCACCGTGTCATCACCTGGGCGGCAAAAGGACTTAAAAACGTCTCGGTATCAGAAGTTGAATTACGCTCTCACCTTCAGTTTTACGACGGTATTCCAACAGAAGCTATTCATGAAACTATTATCAAGGCAGCCGCAGATCTTATCTCGCCTGAATCGCCTGATTATCAGTTTTTATCTGCCCGTTTAGCCATTTTCCATTTGCGTAAAAAAGCATTCGGTCAGTTTGAGCCTCCAAAGCTGTACGACCATGTCGTAAAATTGGTAGAGCTTGGCAAATACGATACACATATCTTGAATGACTATAGCCGTGAAGAGATCGATATCTTAGGTAGTTATATCGACCATTGGCGTGACATGAACTTCTCTTATGCTGCGGTTAAGCAGCTAGAGGGTAAATACCTAGTTCAAAACCGTGTAACCCATGATATTTATGAGAGTGCTCAGTTCCTTTATATTCTCGTGGCGGCGTGTTTATTTGCTAAATATCCAAAAGACACTCGTTTGCAGTATGTCAAAGATTTCTACGACGCCACGTCGACCTTTAAGATCTCTTTGCCTACACCGATTATGGCTGGTGTCCGAACACCAACTCGCCAGTTTAGCTCTTGTGTATTAATTGAGTGTGGTGACAGCTTAGATTCTATCAATGCAACCGCGTCATCTATCGTTAAGTATGTATCGCAACGTGCTGGCATAGGGGTCAATGCAGGACGCATTCGTGCGTTAGGTAGCCCAATTCGCGGCGGCGAAGCATTTCATACTGGTTGCTTGCCTTTTTATAAGTATTTTCAAACCGCGGTTAAGTCTTGCTCTCAAGGCGGCGTGCGCGGTGGTGCTGCGACCCTGTTTTATCCGATGTGGCATCTGGAAGTCGAATCACTCTTGGTTCTAAAGAACAACCGTGGTGTCGATGATAACCGTATTCGTCATTTAGATTACGGTGTACAGATCAACAAACTCATGTACCAACGTATGATTCAAGGTGGCGTGATCAGTCTCTTTAGTCCATCAGATGTACCTGGTATGTATGATGCGTTCTTTGAAGACCAACAAGAGTTTGAACGTCTTTACTTAAAATATGAAGCAGACAAGAGCATTCGTAGAAAAGAAGTCAAAGCCGTGGAGCTGTTTGCCTTGATGATGCAAGAGCGCGCATCTACGGGTCGAATCTATATCCAAAACGTGGATCACTGTAATACACACAGCCCGTTTGATTCTAAAGTTGCGCCAGTGCGTCAATCTAACTTGTGTTTAGAGATTGCATTACCAACTAAACCACTGAACAATATCAATGACCCTGATGGCGAGATTGCCTTGTGCACGCTATCGGCATTGAACCTAGGTGCCATCAAGAAGCTTGAAGAGTTAGAGCCATTAGCGGATTTAGCTGTACGTGCGTTAGACAATTTATTGGATTATCAAGATTATCCAATCACGTCAGCACACAAAGCCTCGATGAATCGTCGTACCTTAGGTATAGGGGTGATCAACTTTGCTAATTACTTAGCTAAAGAAGGTGTGCGTTACTCTGATGGTTCAGCAAACGGTATTACTCATAAAACCTTTGAAGCCATTCAATATTACCTATTGAAGGCCTCTGTAAACTTGGCTAAAGAACAGGGTGCATGCCCACTGTTCCATGAAACCAATTATGCTAAAGGTATTTTGCCAATCGACACTTATAAGCGCGATTTGGACAAGATCTGTGATGAACCCTTACATATGGATTGGGAAACGTTACGAGAAGAGATTAAAACTCACGGCCTGCGTAACTCAACACTGTCTGCGTTGATGCCGTCAGAAACCTCTTCACAGATCTCTAACGCGACAAATGGTATCGAACCACCGCGTGGTTTAATCAGCGTTAAGTCAAGTAAAGATGGCCAGTTAAAGCAAGTCGTGCCAGATTTCGACAAGTATCAATACAGCTATGAGCTGCTTTGGCAGATGCCTAACAACGATGGTTATCTTCAACTTGTCGGGTTGATGCAAAAATTTGTTGACCAATCGATCTCTGCAAACACTAACTATGATCCAAGCCGTTTCCCGGGTAATAAAGTTCCTATGCAAGTGTTGCTTAAAGATCTATTAACCGCCTACAAATATGGTGTGAAGACACTTTACTATCACAATACTCGTGATGGCGCTTCAGATAGTCATGACGATATCACTGCCATTGAGAAAGAAGATGACAGTTGCGCTGGCGGCGCATGTAAAATCTAACCAACCCTAGATTTTAATCACCAGTATTTAATGCGAATTAAAGGGGGCTTGCCCCCCATGTATCGGAAGATAGAAAAATGGCCTACTCAACATTTTGTCAGACAGCAAATAACGCTCAACTAGAACCTATGTTTTTAGGGCAGTCAGTTAACGTTGCACGTTACGATCTCCAGAAATATGAAGTTTTCGAGAAACTTATTGAAAAGCAGTTATCTTTTTTCTGGCGCCCAGAGGAAGTTGATGTCAGTAAAGATAAAATTGATTATGCGGCCCTGCCGGACCATGAGAAACATATCTTTATCTCAAACCTAAAATATCAAACCTTGCTTGACTCTATTCAAGGTCGCTCACCAAATGTGGCATTTTTACCACTGGTATCGTTACCTGAATTAGAGACCTGGATTGAAACTTGGTCGTTTTCTGAAACTATTCACTCGCGTTCATACACACATATTATTCGTAATATCGTTAATGACCCCTCTGTTGTGTTTGACGATATCGTTGAAAACGAGGAAATTTTAAAACGCGCCACTGACATTGCAATCTACTATGACAAGCTTATTCAGCTAAGTCAGGCTTATCACCTACTCGGCGAAGGTACCCACGAAATCGATGGAGAAATGATTGATGTCACTAAACGTGAAATCAAAAAGGCGCTCTATTTGTGCATGGTATCGGTAAACGTACTTGAAGCTATCCGCTTCTATGTCAGCTTTGCCTGTTCGTTTGCCTTTGCTGAACGTAAAGTGATGGAAGGTAACGCTAAGATCATTCGTCTTATTGCTCGTGACGAAGCGCTCCATCTAAATAGCACCCAACACATTCTTAAAATCATGCAAGGTGGCAAAGATGACCCTGAGATGGGTGAAATTGCCAAGGAGTGTGAACAGACTGCTATCGATATTTTTATTAAGGCTGCAGAGCAAGAAAAAGAGTGGGCGAAATACCTATTTAAAGATGGTTCTATGATAGGTTTGAATGAACAGATTTTATGTCAGTATGTTGAATATATTACTAACGAACGCATGAGATCCGTTAACTTCCCTAGTCCTTACGAAGAGCAGAGTAACCCGCTCCCTTGGATGAAGAACTGGCTAGAGAGTGATGCAGTACAAGTTGCACCACAAGAAGTTGAAGTCTCCTCCTACCTTGTTGGTCAAATCGATTCATCGATTGACGAAAGCGAGTTTGCAGACTTTGACCTTTAATAACGCCACGTTTACAAAGGCACCTATTGTCAGTCTTCAAGGTCAACCTGCGCTGTTATACACAGCGCAGCACACCAGCTTGTTAGACGCATTAGAACAAAAGAAAGTAAAGATATTCTCAGAATGTCGTAACGGCTTTTGTGGTGCCTGTAAGACAAAAATCAATAAAGGCACTGTGCGCTATCACACCGTGCCTTTAGTTGAACTTGAGGCTAATGAATGCCTACCCTGCTGCTGTTCTCCAGAGACGGATCTCGACTTAGCGCTATCGGCTAATGGTGCTGAAGTAGTGACTCCGCGCCAACATTGCCATCAAACAAACAATATTGAGCAAGAACCACAACTGGTCAGCAATGAAAATTAAATCCCTTCCTTAGCAATCTGTTGATGAACAGCATTGACCTGTATCAATGCAGCACTGCCATACCAAGGATGAAGTTCCATCACCAAGCGACCAGCTTTAATGGCAGGATCTGATTCGGTTAATGCAGTTGCCTCTTTCACCGTGGCTACATTAAAAATATAGATCCCCCGTATATCACCTTCGTCCATAAAGGGACCGGCCAGTACTAGCTTTCCAACTTTGGCTAAACGGCTAATATTATCTAAATGCGCACGTTGAAGACGTGCAGCCTCCGCTTCAGTCTGTCCTCGATTGGGACCGCGTTTTAAAAACGCCATCACATAACTTTTCATCCCATATTGATCAGCCCCAAGCTGAGCGGCTAATTCAGCATCAAACTTCGCTGATGCCTGACTGCCGTACAAAGCCAATATTAATCCGACTAATAATTCGTTTAGTTTCACCAGTATCTTCTCATTCAGTGGTTAACGATTGATGATAACATGGCAATAATATGGCTATTTGGCAAACTCTAGCCAAAAAAAAGGGTCTGTAATCAGACCCTTTTACACTGACTAATACTGAGCTACAACTGTGTTGCTAGCTCAGCACCTTGACGAATAGCTCGCTTAGCATCGAGTTCAGCCGCCACGTCTACGCCGCCAATAAGGTGCACCGGCAAACCCGTGCTTTTCATCTCATCGACCAAAGTACGATTTGACTCTTGCCCTGCACATAAAATGACATTGTCAACGGCGAGTACGCTCGCCTCACCATCCATACTGATATGTAGACCCTGTTCATCAAACGACTCGTAGTTCACCCCAGTCTTCATCTCGACTTGGTGATGTTTAAGCACGCTACGATGGATCCAACCTGTGGTTTTACCCAGTCCTTTCCCCATCTTGCTAGTCTTACGCTGCAACAGGTAGATTTTTCGATGGGGTGAATCAAGCTCTGGCGCTATGAGCCCACCTCTATCAGCGTAACTTTTGTCTATGCCCCACTGCTTCAACCATTTTTCAGGATGTAGGGTAGATGATTCATCTTCACCTAAGAAATGCGCCATATCAAAACCTATGCCACCGGCACCAATTAAGGCCACGCGCTCACCAACAGTGACTTCACCACTGAGCACTTGCTGGTAGGTGACGACTCTTTCATTATCAAAGCCAGGCAGATCGATACGACGCGGCACGACACCTGCAGCAATGACCACTTCATCAAACTGCTCATCCCTCACAACTGACGCATCCAGGCGCGTGTCAAGGCGTAGTTCTACATGGTGACGTTTCATCTGCTCGGTGAAGTAACGAATGGTTTCGTCAAACTCCTCTTTACCCGGGATTTTTCGTGCCAAATTAAACTGTCCCCCCACCTCTGACTTTGCTTCAAACACCACAACTTTATGGCCGCGGCTTGCCGCATAGATAGAGAATGCCATACCTGCAGGACCCGCCCCCATCACAGCAATACGCTTCTTTATCTGCGCAGGGGTGAAGTTAAGCTCAGTTTCATAACATGCTCTAGGGTTAACCAAGCAGGTCGCACGCTTGAGTGAGAAGGTATGGTCGAGACAGGCTTGATTACAACCGATACAGGTATTAATCAGCTGACTCTCGTTTGCAGCGGCCTTATTAACAAATTCAGCATCTGCAAGAAATGGCCGTGCCATAGAGACCATGTCTGCTTGACCCGAGGCAAGAATATGTTCTGCGATCTCTGGCGTGTTGATACGGTTGGTCGCCACTAATGGCAACTTAACCTCGCTTTTCAGTTTTTCCGTTACCCAAGCAAAGGCACCGCGAGGAACACTGGTCGCAATTGTCGGTACTCGAGCCTCATGCCAACCAATACCCGTATTAATAATCGATACACCAGCTTGCTCCAACGACTTAGCAAGCGTTACCACTTCATCCCATGTCGATCCATTATCGACAAGGTCGAGCATCGACAGACGGAAAATGATAATAAAATCCTTGCCCACTTTCTCCCGAATAGCGTTGACGATTGCTAGTGGGAAGCGAACACGATTTTGGTAAGCACCACCCCACTCATCGGTACGTTTATTGGTACGTGCACAGATAAATTGATTGATTAAGTAGCCTTCAGAACCCATCACTTCAACACCGTCATAACCGGCTTTTTTAGCCAGTGCCGCTGACGTTGCGTAGTCCTTAATAGTGCCTTTAACTTGGCGCGATGACATTGCCGAAGGCGTAAACGGGGTGATGGGTGACTTGATCTTACTTGGCGCTTGTGAAAACGGATGGTAACCATAGCGGCCAGCATGCAAGATCTGCATACAAATTTTGCCGTCTGCTTCATGTACTGCTTGCGTGACTATTTTGTGCTTGTTTACTTGCCATGGAAAACTTAACTGGCATGCGTGTGGCGCTAATCTGCCTCGCAGGTTTGGCGATATGCCACCTGTAACGATCAGTCCTACGCCCCCTATTGCGCGCTCTTTATAAAATGCTGCCAGTTTCTCAAAACCGCCCTTTTCTTCTTCTAAACCTGTGTGCATAGAGCCCATTAACACGCGGTTTTTAAGCTGGGTAAAGCCCAAATCTAAGGGTTCTAATAAATGCGGAAACGACATTCAAACATCCTTTTTAAACAAGTGATTTAAATCAGCATACCTCTTGTTGGTTTTAAGCTCAACAGTCAAAAGATAAGATTCATTTACAATTGTGTTTAGCTACGTAATAGAATTTCAGTTAGCATAGAAGCAATGACCTAATATAGGAGTGGAGAATGTCCGCTAAACCTTCAATTTTTAAAAGGATCTTAACCATTTTGTGGAACACCATAAACGGTACCCGTAAAGTGATCCTCAACCTGTTTTTCTTTGGTTTCTTAGCCATTGTCATCGTTGCATTGAGCAGTGATGATATGCCTGTAGTCGAAGATGGTTCTGCTTTAGTATTGGACCTTGCTGGTGCTGTTGTTGAACAAAAACGACAAATTGATCCCATTGAAGCTGTAATGAAAAATGGTAAAGCCAATGACGGAAGCGGAGAAATTCTACTGTCAGAGCTTATTCATACCATTGATAACGCAGCGAGCGACAAACGCATCTCTTCAATAGTGTTAGATGTAGGTCACCTACAATGGACCGGCATCAGTAAATTACAAAGCATTGGTGATGCACTCAGCCGCTTTAAAGAGTCAGGTAAACCGATCACTGCTATAGGTAATTGGTATGGGCAGAATCAATATTTCTTAGCGAGCTTTGCCGATACAATTTATCTCAATACTCAAGGTTCTGTCGAAATTAATGGTTTAAGCCGTTATCGCCAATATTACAAGTCTGCGTTAGATAAGCTAAAAATTAAGGCTCACGTGTTCCGTGTTGGTACCTTTAAGTCTGCAGTAGAACCATTCCTACGAGATGACATGTCAGATGCTGCAAAACAAGCCAATACCGAACTGCTCGGTGATATCTGGTCTAGCTATGAAGCCACAGTCGCGAAAAATCGTAACATCAACCCTGAAGATATAGTGTTGAGTGCCGATCGTTATATCAGTGAATTAGATAAAGCCAAGGGGCGCTCTTCTGATATGGCACTTAATATGGGCTGGGTTGATAAGTTAGTTTCGGCTGAACAATTTCGCTTAGATATGATTGCCCAAGTGGGCGAAGCCAGTGACGGTGACCAGTATAAACAGATTAGCTTCTATGATTATCAAACCTTAGTGCAGGAGCAACCACCGCTTATTATCGAAGATGCCGTTGGCATAGTCGTCGCTAAAGGCAACATTCTTAATGGTAACCAACCAGCGGGCCAAATTGGTGGCGAAAGTACCTCGGCGTTGCTACGTAAAGCTCGTTTCGACGAGACGGTTAAAGCCGTTGTGCTTCGCGTTGATAGTCCTGGTGGCAGTGCTTTTGCATCAGAGCAGATCCGCCAAGAGGTACTCGCACTTAAAGCAGCTAACAAGCCTGTAGTGGTCAGCATGGGAAGCTACGCTGCGTCCGGTGGTTATTGGATATCGGCGAGTGCAGATTATATCTTTGCAACGCCTACTACCCTCACAGGCTCTATTGGTATTTTCGGCATGGTCACCACATTCGAAGATTCCCTCGCCAGTATAGGTATACACACTGACGGCGTAGCAACCTCTGATTGGGCAGGGTTCTCCACCACTAAAGGGATTAGTGAGGACTTAAAAGCGATAATTCAACGTCACATTGAACGCGGCTACCATGACTTTATTTCTTTGGTTGCCAACGAACGTGATATGGACTTAGAACAGGTCGATGGCATAGCGCAGGGCCGGGTTTGGTCCGGTAAAAAAGCGCTTGAGCTTGGGTTGGTCGACGAGCTAGGAGATCTAGACGTTGCCATCACTAAGGCCGCTGAGCTCGCAAAACTTGAAAAGTTTGACACTCAACTCATTGAACAGGAGTTAACGCCTCAAGAACAGTTTATTCAAGAGATGTTTGCCACGGTTTCAGTGTACCTGCCGATGAGCAGTCAACAAGGCGGAATGCTAGAGCAACTTCTATCGCAATTTAGTCATATAGCTGAAGAGTTTAATGCCTTTGATGATCCTAATGGCGTTTATCTGTACTGCGATACCTGTAACTTTTAGTAACCATTAAACAAAAGCCCGCTGAAGCGGGCTTTTTTATTATTCCTTTCCTCAGTATAATCTCGCCACCCTCGGCAATAACTATAGTAAGAAGCACAATGAAAAAACGTTCCATCTACGTTGCGTACACTGGTGGCACCATAGGGATGCAGAAAACCGCAAATGGCTTCGCGCCTGTGCCTGGGTTTTTAACCGATTGTGTCAATGATATGCCGGAGTTTTTCCATGAAGAGATGCCCCACTTTGAGATCAGCGAATATCAGCCGCTAATAGACTCTTCCAATATGGCCCCTACCGATTGGCAGATGATTGCCAACGACATTAAAGCCAACTATGACAAATACGATGGATTCGTTATATTGCATGGTACCGACACCATGGCATTCACCGCTTCAGCACTCTCTTTTATGCTTCAAGGGCTGACCAAACCTGTAATTGTCACTGGATCACAGATCCCACTGGCGCAGCTCCGTTCAGACGGTCAAACAAACTTATTGAATGCGCTGTACATTGCCGCCAACTATCCCGTTGCCGAAGTCTGTCTGTTTTTCAACAACAAACTGTTTAGAGGAAATCGCACCACCAAAGCACATGCCGACGGTTTTGATGCCTTTGCCTCGCCAAATTTCCCTATGCTGTTAGAAGCTGGAATCAAGATAAGAATGAAGGCTGGCAAAATCAGTCACACCAGTGAAAATAGATTGGAAGTGGCGACGATTAGCCCGCAACCTATTGGTGTAGTCACTCTTTACCCGGGGATCACCAATCAGATCATCGACAACATTTTACAGCAACCTGTTAAAGCACTTATTCTGCTTACATATGGGGTTGGCAATGCGCCACAAAACCCACAATTACTCGATTGTCTTAGAAAAGCAAATGACCGCGGCATTGTGTTAGTCAATCTCACCCAATGTTTGCAGGGCAAAGTAAATATGGGCGGTTACGCCACTGGCAACGCTCTTGCTAAAGCCGGTGTTATCAGTGGCTTTGATATGACGACCGAAGCTGCACTGACAAAATTACATTATCTGTTATCGACCAAATATGGCGTCGAAGAGATCAGAAGCTTGATGCAGAAAAATCTATTTGGCGAACTTACTGAAGATTAAAAAAAGCCCCTAATATACTGAGCAGTATTAGGGGCTTTATTACTTTCATTGGGCCAATTATCGACGGGCCAAATTACAACTCATCTTCTTTAAAGGCTGCAATATTCTCGCCTTTAAATTGACGCTTAAGCTCCGCTTTAGAGAGCTCATTGACCCCTCCTTGACGATTAATGGTGAAATGATCGGTTTGATTTAAACGCCTGGCTTGGTAAAGCATCACTAACTGCTGAGTAGAATCTCGCTGCTCAGCTGATAACACGCTACCATCTTCCCATTTCCCCAGTTCTACGGCGCTAAGTAAACGCGCGTAAACCTCATCGGGCATCTCATCAATCATCTTATTAATATCTGTCATACACTTTTCCGCTTATGAAGCACAATACGAACTCTAGCTATTAGATAACCCACAAATCCAAAGACAAAACAGGCGCCAGCAACGGTTGCACGCACTCCCTCTGCAGGCTCTCCGCCCCAAAACCATATTACGACGCCAGCAATAAACAGTGTCATGGCAAAAAAACTCTGATTCATTAACTGATTACTGCGCTTAATGTGGCTAATACGGTTAAGCGATTCGTTTTCACCACTCAGTTTAGATGAACAGTGCGGACACGCCTTAGCAACACTTGAAATGCGCTTACTACAACTTGGACATTCAACTAGCGCCATCTTGTTACCCTATTTCAATTTGTCAACAACAGCCAACATCGCAAGTAATGAGGCTTCACCTAGGTAAATTGAACGCTCAGGCGACCAACCAGACATAGGATCAGACATATTGGCGTTGTCTTTAAACGGCATCTCTAAAGTATTGGATAAGCAACCAAAGGTTTCTGCAACCCAATTAGAGGCGACGGTGAGGTTGGCTTTGCCTGGCTCATCCTTGTCATAGCCAAACTCATTTTGAAAATCAGCACTGGCCATCAGTAGAGCATCGACAAATGAGGTTTGTAACGCGGCCATAGACTCCGTGTAACGAGGAACACCTTCACAACCGGCTAAGAAGACATAAGGTAAGCCCTCATCGCCATGCACATCGTAATAAAGGTTAACCCCTGTTTCCTTCATCTTGTTGACCACATGGTAAACTTCAGGACTTTTCTCTAGTGAAGGGCTTTGCCATTCGCGGTTAAGGTTAACCCCTATAGCATTGGTACGCAGATGACCACGAACACTGCCATCTGGATTCATGTTTGGCACGATGTAAAAGTTCGCTTTATCTAACAGCGCTTTTGCTGTTGGGCAATCGCTATCTAACAAGTTATTCAGTAGACCTTCAACCAGCCATTCGGCCATGGTTTCACCTGGGTGCTGTCTTGCTGTGATCCAAATGTTGGCTTTATCTTCATCATCATCACCGACCTTAACTAACGTCAAATCACGTCCATCAAGGGTCAATCCTAATTGCTCAAGTGACACTAATGGATGCACTTGAACCGCACTTAACAAGTCTTGGTGGCGCTCATAACTGTATGGTGCAAAATACGCAATTTGAATTGTTTCACAATCAAGATCCACCTCAATTGTGAGCTTACCATCTTGATAAGAGGTCGGCAGTCTAAACCACTGTTGTCTGTCGTATGTAGCAACAGCTTGGTAATCTTCCCAGCCTTTAGTATATGACGCTTTATCGGCATTAACGATATTGAGCGTGTAACGTTGACCGACATTGCCGTGGAGTTTGAAGTTAAACCATTGAAAAAACTCACCACCTTCATCTGGCCTAATAGCAAGTTGCACATCATTAATATCGTCTTGGTTAATGACTTCTATATTTCCGCCATCAAAGTTAGCAGTGATCAACATATCTATTCCTTTATTAGGGTAAAAACGCAAGGCTCGAAGCCTCGTCAATGCCCATAGGATAAACTAATTAGCTGCAATTTCGCAGTGGCGAACGATAAAAAAACTGCATCTTAGTGTCGAGTGATTATTTATTCCCAAAAGAATATAGTGAGAGCAAAACGCCCAATGCCAAGACTTAAGCACTAAAGCTGTAACCTTGCCCTCGAATCGTATTGATCAGCGACTTGGGTAGCTCGGTCTCCGCCAGTTTACGTCGGGTATTACTAATATGCATATCGAGGTTACGATCATACTGGCCTAACTCTTTATTGAGCACACTACGCTGTAACTCCTGCTTAGTCACGACTTCACCCTTTCGATCAAACAGATAGCGAAACAAGTCAAATTCGGTTTGAGTTAACTTTAGCTTTCTATGGCCCACCATGATGCTGGTATCCACCTCATTAAAATCTATCTCTCCAACCTTAAATCGACTTGAGGTTTCATCATTAGTTTTAACTATGTCTATTCTTCGTATTAATGCGGTCATTCTTGCCGATAACTCCCTGATGCTAAAAGGCTTAGATAAAAAATCATCTGCGCCAAGTTCATATCCCTTTACGCGTCTATCCTCACTATTCTTGGATGAAACAAGAATGACTGGTAGTTTATTGGTTCTTGTTTTTAAGAAACCAAAACCATCGAGTTTAGGCATATCTATGTCTAATAAAATCAGATCAAAGGTATATTGATTAAGCGCTTCTAAAGCTTGTAGTCCATCATCGACACAGTGCACAATATAACCTAATGATAATAAAGAGTTTGCCAACATCTCTCGTGACACCAATTCATCATCAACCACTAACACCTTACACATCACACAACCTTAACGATAATCATTATCATTAAGGTTACCGTTTTTTTTGAGTGGTTGCTAGTAGATTTTTATTATTTGCTTAGGGTTTGAGACCTGTATCAAACGCCCACAAAAAAGGCTGCAATAAGCAGCCTTTTTTTATATTAACGCTTCTAGTTCATCATTAATGTTCTAATGTGCTTAACAGGCGCACTTCCATAGCTTAAGAAGGATTCGTGGAAATTTCTAAGATCAAATTTATCCCCCTCTTTGACTTTCAACTCCTCGCGAAAGTCATAAATCTCGCGATAGCCAGCATAGTAACTGGTTAATTGAACTTGGCTCAATGTCGCACGTCGCCATTTACCTTCGGCTTCAGCACGTTGTTGAAATGCTTCTTCCGTCATCAGTTTTATTGCTTCATCTTCTGTCATGCCATTAACTTGAATGCTGTAATCGAGAATGGTGTTAGCAATCACCCGTAAATTCCATTTGTAGTACATCAGCCACATCTCTGGCTCAAAATTACCATAGCCCTCTTCTAACATCATACGCTCTGTGTACACAGCCCAACCTTCGACCATAGCGCCGTTACCAAACAGGCTTTTAATCAAACTTGGTGATTCATTAGAGTAAACCAACTGAGTGTAATGGCCTGGTATCGCTTCATGGATATTGAGTACCTGCAGTATCCAGTGGTTGTATTCACGTAGATAACTCTCCGCAGACTCTTCGCTCATACCATCTAACGGGGTGACGTTGTAATAGGTATTGCTTGACTTCTCATAGGGGCCAGGAGCACTGATAGACGCGCCGGCAAAGCCTCGCATATATTCTGGGGTTTCACGCACAACCAAAGGTTTGTTTGGATCGAGTGTGACCAACTGTTTCTCGTTGACAAACTTAACCAACTCCGGAATTTGCGCACGGACTTCATCGACAAAGTCCTGGCGTTTAACATGTTTAGTCGACAGTTTGTCGATCAGTTGGCGTGTTGCCAGATTAGCATCCGACGGCATAGGGGAACTGAAATACTTGGACCAAAGGCTCGTAGTGATCTTTGCCATTTCACGCTGCACACGATTTTTATCTGCAACCGCTTTCTCATATAACTGCTTTGCCGTCATGCCGGATTGAATATCAAAAGCAAATTTTTGCTCGTACAGCGCCTCTCCGATACGGAAACTACGTGCGCCGTCAGTTTCAAGTTTACTTTCTAGTGACGATAGCCATTCAATGTGTTGTTTAATTGATGTCGTTGCCAACTCAAATCGAGTGTTGAACAGTGCTTTTTCTTCTTTGCTTAGGCCTGACTTATCGACCATCTCTAACAATTGATCGGAGAACACCGAAAATGCACCTTGATTTTGCATGACCGCAAGTTGTGTATGTTCTAGAGTTGGGTTGCTGATATTTTCTCTAGCAGCCACATAATAAGCGGGTACATTTTCCATACGTGCTAAAAATGAGCGCAAACGATCATCGAGCGGTGCAAACTCTTCATTTATCAACTGAGCAAAACCACCTGCAACATTGTATGACGACGGATCCCATTGCCAAGACTTAAATGTCTCTATCTCCCAACGGTCACGTTCAAGAAGGTTTTCAATCAAACGGTAGTCAATTAGATCTTTAGGGCTTAAAGACTGGAGATCAAACTGTTTCAGCTGTGCAAGTTGACCATTGATAAAGGCTAGAGAATCGGTGCGGCTGGCTGAATTTGGCACCTTAAGCACACCATCATATTTATGATAACCACTGTATAGCGCCCAGGTAGGCGCTTCTTGCCAAAATGCTTCGATGAACTGCTCAGAAAAATGGGTAAATGCACTGGCTTGCTCAACACTAGTCACTGCGGCTTCTGGTGCCTTTTTTGACTGACATGCAGTCAATCCAGTTAGACCGATTAGGATGGCTGCCGCCAACATCGTTTTTTTCATTATGCTATTCCCTAATTTATTTTGTTTTTATCATTGTTACTATCGGTGATCTCGCGCCGTAGTTAATCATGTTCGCTTGCAAAATGCAGCTAAAGCCTTGCGCTTGAAAAAGCTTGTTACAAAGTGTTGTATTTGATCAGTTAACATCACCGCGGTGCGCTGTTACCCAATCTCTTACCTCAGAAAATGGATAGCGCTCTAAGAGACCAAAGCCGCTGATTTGTCGCAACCTAAGCTTGGCAAATATTGGTGTAGTCAGTCCACATAGGGCTCTAGTCAGCAAAATGTTACTTGCGGCTGAGCCAAGTTTCGCAATCAAGTCGGCGCAAGTTTGCTTAAAGTCTAAAGATGCCAGAGGCGTGAGCTGGCTACTACGAGGCAGAGTGGCCTGCCCTGATAGACAGACAGAACAATGACCGCAGTTGTGAGTGAGCTGATGATCGGCAAAGTAGTTAGACAGCGCACGACTAAGACAAGTCTCACTGGCTAACATGGCGATCATGGCATCTATACGCGCAATCTCGCTGACCTCTTTATCAATAAATTTTTGGTATAACTGCGCAGAAAGGGACTCAACGTCGATATGTTGTACAAGTACTTCGTAAACTTGGGTCATCTGCTTAGTTTGTAGCTCTATTAGCCCCTGCTCTTCAAAATAGTTGATTGCTGCAACGACTCGACCTCTGTCGCTAGGATAAATGTGGTTTAACGCACCAAAGTCCAAGGTATACCATATTTTTGCTTTCGCGCTGCTAGCAAGTATCGCGGAAATAAATTGGCCTCGCTCTGCGTCAAACTTGGCGACTAACTGTTTTTCATCGATGAGTAATTTAAACCGATACTCTGCAAAATAACTCAATGTGGGCTTAATAAACGCAAGCATCTCTAAGTACACTAATAACGTTTTTAAACTGAGTATTCTGATATTAGTTTTAGCCGACAGGCTGTTAAACATGATTTCCCATCGAGTTCCAGAAGATGCAGCACAGGCTATATCAGCTAATACATCAGCAATGGCGCTTTTTTCTGGCGTATCACCATAAACAAAGTTTTGCAGCACGTTAAGGTTGTCGGTATTGGCTAAGACCAGACAATCTGAGGCTTGCCCGTCTCTTCCCGCCCTACCTATCTCCTGGGCGTAATTCTCAATCGACTTAGGGAGATCATAGTGAACAACAAACCGAATATCACTCTTGTCGACTCCCATGCCAAAGGCAATTGTGGCCACGATAACTGGGCATTCTCCGGTCATGAACGCACCTTGAATAGATTGGCGCCGCTCGTTGTCCATTCCGGCATGGTAGGCCATCGCATTAATACTTGCGCCGCGCAGTGCCTTAGCGACCACCTCAGCAGTTTGCTGTAGAGTGACGTAGACAATGCCACTTTGATTAGCACGTGCTGCGATCCACTTAACCAACACAGTTTCTTTGGCGGATTCTTTGGTACCTTTAACGTGTAAATTTAAGTTGGCTCGATAAAAACCTGTAGTTGTGATATCCGCAGAATCTATTGCAAACTTACGCCCCATATCTTCAATCACTTTTGTCGTTGCCGTTGCCGTCAACAATAACGTCTGTGGGATCCCCAATTCTCTCTGATAACTTGGCAATTTCAGGTAGTCAGGCCGAAAGTTATGGCCCCATTCAGAGATACAATGCGCCTCGTCGACAACTAATAAAGACACTGGAATATTGCCAATAAACTCTCGAAATCGTTCATTGTTAAAACGTTCAACCGAAATCATTAGTATCTTGATTTCCCCAAGCTTAACCCCTTGCATCACCCTCGCCGCTTCTTCTCGTGTTTGAGTAGAGTCAATGCTTGCGGCTGGGATCCCTCTGCTTGCCAAAAAAGATAACTGATCTTGGATTAACGCAAGCAGTGGCGACACGACTAACGTTAGATGAGGCAGGCATAATGCAGGCAATTGATAACAAAGGGACTTTCCAGATCCCGTAGGAAAAATTGCGGCAGCGCTGCGACCAGACATTATGGTGTCAATAACAGCCTGTTGACCTGCTCTAAAATGTTCAAAACCAAAATGCTGTTTAAGGAGTTTTTGCAAGACCTAGTGTCCGTCAGATATTAATGAAACAAGTCTGCCTTGCTGTGCATCCGCGCGCAAGACACATTATGGGATTAAATCTCGGCAAATTAATGGGATCGAATACGTTTAAGCTTTGGGCCAACCATCACCACAGCGGCAACTATCCTTTGACAACCCCCACAAGGTTACTACAATGATCTCAGTGTTCGCCTAATAAAAGCGCGTATTAAATTGATTTTCAATAACCTAATTAGAATTGCTAAACCTTATTGTTACGCACTTTATTCACTATTTTTTGTGAGTGGCTTTGCTACTGCAACAGATTCCGAATTTCCTAACCATATCACCATAGCGACTCAACACTGGCCACCGTATCAACAAGAGGTCAATGGCATACAAACAGGCTTCAGTATTCATGCACTGCGTTGTGTAATGGCTAAGATGAAACAAAGATATAAGGTTGTATTCGTACCATGGGGCCGCGCCCAAAACGGTGTTAAGACAGGCCAATATGATGCATTTTTTGCCGCCTCACAAAATGAGTGGCGCGATGAGTTTGCAGTACTCAGCAACACTTTTATCGAGCAAAAATGGAAGTTCTATCTGCACAAAGATAGCACGCTTAGCACTGACATTGATTCACTCAAAGCCAGCGCAGTATTTGGTACACGAATTCACTCTAATACCGACCACTGGCTGCATAAAAATGAATTTCAAAAAATACGACAATTTGGAAGTATTGAGCAATTGGTCAAATTACTGAGTAATAAACGTATTGACGCCATTATGGAAAATGCACTGCTGTTTGAAGAAGAAGTATTGAAAGCTGGATACACAATGTCCGATTTTAAAGTCATTGAAAATATGGATTACAACTTAGGAGTCTACTTTAGTAAACGCTTACTAAAAAAATACCCACAGTTTTTATCGACATTTAATAAAAATACCAATGCATGCATCTATGCGCACGATTAGTGCTCTGAGGCCATCAAGGTAAATTGAGCTACGATAGGGTTATGATCGGATGCGGCTGTTTTGAATGAGGCGGCGTGTACCAAGTTTAAGCCCCTGTAATAAAGGTGATCAAGGGGATATCCAAATACCCTATGGCGAAAATCGCTCTTATAACGGGCTTCTTTTAGTTTCAATCGAGCCGTCAATTCCTCGACAATCTCCAGACGTTCATTGCGCCAAGTATTAAAATCACCCGCAAGAATCACTGGCCCCTGATGTAATGCAATTTTCTTAGCAACAACCTGCCACTGTTGTTCATAACGCTGTAAACGCCAATCAAAATTGATCCCATGAAGGTTTACCACTAGTAAGGTTTGTCCATTAGAGAGTAAATAGCTTGATACCAGCGATGATTTGGCGAATCTAATCCAGGGTTCAATAGCATGAAAGGCACAACTGTGTGAGGGGCTCGCAGTTGAAAGGTTCATCACACCGACAGGTGTACTAAAGAGCTTAAAGGCTTTAGCCATGGCTAAATGGAGGCCATTAGCCGTAATGAACCTATCCAGTTTTAGGGAGAGTTTTGCTTCCTGTAATAAGATTAAATTAGCATCGTTCTCAAGGCTTGTGAGCGTCTGTTGCCACTGCGGTTTTTTCTGTTTATAGATATTCCAAACCGCGAGGTTGAGTACGCCCTTATTATCAATTGGCTGAGTAGAATTATGCTGACCACAGGATGAACTGATTAAATGGGCCTGCTCATCCATCACAACCTCCGCTTTACCGTTCATTAAGGTGACACTGAAAAGATAGCCCACGGTTAGCCATAACACCATCACAGTAGCGGTTTTAACAGACCTGAGTTTCATCCTAGTTCCTTGCACATTCCTTAGACACCAAACGCGGAGCTAGTGTAAACGAATTCACTGCCCCAAGTTGATTAAAATAGCGATAAACTTATCTATTTAAAGAAAAAGGCTTTACAATTTGGTCATTAAAAGCACGTTTTATTCTGGGTATTATTAGCCTCCATGGAAAATGTACATCAATTTATAGCCATCGCTGGGGTCATTCTTTATTGGCTGATTCTTGGCGCCATCTCTATCAGGCTGGTAACCAAGCGGCGTTCGATTGGCGTAGCGTTCTCCTGGCTACTTGTGATCTACTTTATCCCTCTTCTGGGCATTTTTGCCTACATTCTATTTGGCGAGCTAAATTTAGGTAAAACCCGTGCAGATAGAGCTAAGGCAATGTATCGACCTTATGCACTCTGGTTTAAGTCGGTGACTGACAACCATCCGCACCGGCCAACGTTTCATAGCGCCTATGCAGAATCCTTAACTCAACTGTGTCTCAATAGGCTTGGAATACCCGCGCTCCCGTGTAATCATCTAGAGTTACAGACGACGCCAGCACAGATTTTAGGGGCGCTGGTTGACGATATTAATTCCGCCACAGACAGTGTTCATATGGAGTTTTACATTTGGCATCCAGGTGGTATGGCTGACAAGGTCGCACTTGCATCAATTGACGCCGCCACACGCGGTGTTGATGTGAAAATTTTATTGGATGCCGCCGGCAGTCGCGACTTTTTTAAATCACACTGGCCAGAGTCGATGCGCGCGGGCGGAGTGACCATCACTCAAGCCCTTAAAGTTAGCCCTTTAAGGATGTTTTTTCGACGATTAGATCTCCGTTTGCATCGCAAAATTGTTGTTATAGACAATACCATCGGCTACACAGGCTCCATGAACCTAGTGGATCCCGCCTATTTTAAACAAAATAATCATGTTGGACACTGGATAGATATCATGGTCAGGGTAAACGGCCCTGTTGTTCCGGTGTTGAGCGCCGTTAACGCTTGGGATTGGGAAGTTGAAACCAATGAGCGAGCACTACCTGCCTCCCCTAAGAGCTTTGACACATTCAAAGAATCTATGTCGCACGGTACCAAGATCGTGCAGGTCATCCCATCAGGTCCGGGCATGCCCGATGATTTAATCCATCAAGTACTACTGCAGAGTCTTTACCAAGCGCAAAAACAGATCACCATCACAACCCCCTACTTTGTTCCCAGTGAAAATCTCCAAAAAGCACTAATTAACGCAGCGCATAGAGGTCTTGAGGTTGATATCATCGTCCCGCGCAAAAATGATTCAACCATGGTGAAGTGGGCAAGTCGGTCATTCTTTGGCGAACTATTAGAAGCAGGTGTGAATATTCATCGGTTTGAAGGAGGTTTACTGCATACAAAGTCGGTATTGATTGACGAAGAACACTGTTTAATAGGCACTGTGAACCTAGATCTGCGCAGCCTATGGCTTAACTTTGAGGTCACTCTTCTGGTAGATGATCAAATGTTTGCACAGCAACTCGCTAAGCTACTTAAGGAGTATAAAGCCAAATCGCAAACATTAGATAACAAGCGTTGGCAAAAGAGGCCTTTATACAAACGTTTTATAGAACATCTGTTTTATCTTTTCAGCCCATTGTTATGATCATCACTGATTAATGATTTAAGGGTTATGGCCATCCCACTTTAACTGTTGATAAAATGGATATTTTTCTAACAACCACCAAGATGATGCCCCATCCGTTGGACGGTGCAGAGGATTGGAGAGTTGAATTAAGGTTCTATTATTCCATTTTTTTAGTGGGAACAGATGGCTGGTGACGCCATGCTCTTGCATTAACTTTAGAAAAGAGCCATTAGCAATAGCGATCTCTAATCCATAAGTGAGGCGTTCTGCCAATGCACTGTTATCTTTATCGACATAGAACCACATGTTAAACGGATAGGTGATGAGAAAATCATCAAAAATAACCAAATCATTACCATTAAGCATATGATATTGTTCTATTTCACTGTAGCCTTCGTGGATTCCTCTAGGAAAATAGTCACATCGTCCCTTTGATAGCATCAAAAAGTTTGACTCAAACTTATTGACCGTTAACACCGATAACTGAGCAGCTTCAAGTATTGCAGTATCAGGCCAATGTTGACCTTGGCATGCCGTTAGCCCTTTTAAATCTTCACGGCTTTTTATCGCCAAAAATTTATGTCTATCTGATTTTCTAATAATCACTGCTCGTATACCTAAAATCCCTCCTAATAGATCAACGGGTATCAAACGATAGTCGACATCACGAGAAATACTTGCCCCAGCCCAAACCACATCGAGATAAGCACTGCCATCAAGTAACCGAAACCAACGACCTTGGGTCATCGGCTCTGAACTAACAACAAGCTGTGCTTCACCAAATTTAGGTTCAGATAAGTTCAAAGCTAGCGAAATGAGACTGGTAAAGTAGGAGTGTGCCGTATCGGTGTCAGATTGCGCAGAAACCGTTCTAACAACCTCAACTTTCTTTTCATTTGCAAACAAGGTCAATGATATACACGATAAGAAAAAAACAAATAATGCTTTAAAAGGCTTATTTACCATACCAAAGGAGCTTTAAAGAGGGGCTATTTACAAAGTGTAGACGTTTTTATCTGAGACAGTATCAACGACCACTGAATGAGCTGGACTGGATTCAAACACTATCGATGAGACCGTTGATGAGATATAACTAAATAACAATAAGCGATAAAATCAGAAGACAATTTAGAGAATTTGCTACCGGAAAGGACTCGACCTATTGAGTGTTACTCTGGCGCTAAAACAACAAAGGGAACCAGTATGACTGATTCCCTTTGTTTTATTTGGCGGTGAGAGAGGGAGTCGAACCCTCGATACGTTACCGTATACACACTTTCCAGGCGTGCTCCTTCGGCCACTCGGACACCTCACCAATTTTTGTTAGCAGTAGGTGTAAACACTACTTTCGCTTGCTAACGGGGCGCTACTTTACGCAAAAGGCCAAAGTGGGTCAAGTTAAATAACTGCTGCGTCAAGCGTTTGCGTAATTGATCACCAATTACCGCTAAATTCCTAATGCTTGCACTACTGCTTAAACTTAGCGACAAGTTGAGACATTGCATTTACATCCGTCAACAGAGCTTCATTTAACATGCTTAGTTTGTCAGATACTTCTTGGGTGTTTCTATATATATCACTGATTTTCATTGCGTTTTGATGTACTTCTTCAGACACCGCTGACTGTTCATGGGTGGCAGCAGCGATCTGCTCATTCATGCTATCAATAATACTGACTTCACTGACAATTCTAACTAACTCCTCACCAGCTTTCTTAGACTCCATTACGCTGCTTTCTGCGCGTGTTTTACCCGTCGCCATGGCTTTCACGGCTAGTTGTGCACCGCGCTCGAGCCGCTCTGTCATGCTACGTATGTCTTCTGTTGACGTTTGAGCACGTTGAGCAAGGCTTCTAACTTCATCTGCAACCACCGCAAAGCCTCTCCCCATCTCTCCTGCTCTTGCCGCTTCAATGGCTGCATTCAAGGCTAATAAGTTAGTCTGCTCTGCGATACCACTAATGACACCTAGCACATTAACAATACCTTTAATGTCTTCATCTAGATGATGAATCGCTTGAGATGCCTCTTCAATTTCTACTGCCAGAATATTTATCGACTCAGCAGTCCGCTCAACCTCAATACTGCCCTCTTTCGCTTCTTTATTGGCCAAAGCAGAAGCTTCTGAGGCCTGCACCGCATTTTGTGCAATCTCCTGCACCGTAGCGCTCATTTCTGTCATTGCTGAAGCAACCTGATCGACCTCGCTATGGCCTAACGCCACGTCGTTTCGCATCTCTTTTGCGTAGCCTTCCATCTCTTGGGACGCTGTAACGAGTCGTTCAGTATTAGTGCGTACGTGGCCAATAACCACTTCAAAATCTTCCATCATGTGGTTAAACGCTATGCCTAGCTGACCGATTTCATCTTCACCTAACAGATCGACTCTGACACTTAAATCGTAGTGCTTTTGCGATTGCGTAACTTTATTATGAAGGTGGTGCAAAGAACGGTGCAAATATCGACCAATAGCCAATGACAACCATATGACCGTCAAACCGGAACCCACCATCACAGCAATAATAAACCAAACCAAGCTGTTGGCCTGATCATAAGCCATTTGCGTTTTTTCAATCAACGATGTCGATAACTTTTGCTCAAATTGGCGAATATTATCGATACGAGCAGTAGATTTGGCGAACCACTCAGTTGCACTTTGCGCCTTAAGCTCTGTAGCGTCTTGCTTGAAGGCAACGAGTCTTAAAGCGTTAACCGAAGAAAACGCGCTGCCCGCCGTAAGCTGTTTGTAATCGTTTTGCACATTAGGTTGTGACAACGCAATAAAACGCTCTTGGTAAGTATTTTGTTCTGACACTAAGTTAGCAAACTTTAAAAACATGTTGGGTTTAAAACTTGAATTACCAAAGGTAGAGCTCAGCACGGCTCGCTCAATGCCTGCTCGCTCTTTCATCTGTAAATAGGCACTGAATGCCGCCGCTTGAATTGCAATAGCCTGATTCGCGCCAGCTTGTGCTGTGCTATCGACGATAGACAGCAAACTTGCGTTTAACTGGCTGTAATAGCCAACTTCGTCAGCGACCGATATGGACAATGAGTCGACACGACTTCGCATAGTCGCCAATTGGCTCAACTGATTATTGACCTTGGCTAATTGACTAGCAAAATCATCTGGCAATGGGTTGTTTTTAATAAACTGAGTATATGCATCATGCTGCGTATCTGTAGCGCGTCGTTGCTGTGGTAATTTATCGCCAAAATTTCTACCACTGGAACCTAAGAACCCAGCACTCATACCGCGTTCTTTTTGTAACTCGTGTACTAAATTGCCGTTAACGACAGCAAGCTTAGACAGCACTTCCACTTGTGCTAAACCAACGCTTAACAGGTATTGGCTGTACACAACATATAAGCCGAACATCAGCGCACCAACGATTGGTGGAACAATCACCAATAGCAGCTTGTTTTTAATTTTAAGATTGCTAATCCATTGCATATTAATCATTTGTCGTCCCTAACATATCTGTTTTCTGTACGTGGCCACAATGTGTGCTAATCAAACCCTAAATCAATGTAACTGCGAAACTTGAGCTACCATTTAGCGCAGTGGTTAATTCGTTAATAACTGAAAATAATTGAGTTTTACTAAGTTATAAGGTTTTATCACTAAGTGCGATACCTAGCAATTGGTATTAAGTCTAGTATAAGACTCATCGGAATAAAGCCGTATTCGCTCAACAGGCAATTATGCCCTCGTAGGAAAAATACGCTAAGCCTATACACCAGGTTATTTCGACACTAAATTATTAGCTGTTTGCGACAAACAAGTGAAAAAATGCTGGCGAAAAAAATGCCTAATTCGCAGTTAGCGATTAGGCATTTTTTATAAGGTTTACATCGTGGCGATGCCACATTAATCAAGCTGTTTAAGCGTTACCTTTGACTTTCATGTTGAGCGTTTTAGCAAAGTTCAGCATACGATCTAGCGGTATTAAGGCTTTCTCTCTTAGCGAATCGTCAACAAAAATCTCATGATCAGAAGGGGTATTGTTGATTAATGCCGATTCAATGGCTTTGAGTCCATTCATTGCCATCCACGGACAATGTGCACAACTTCGACAGGTTGCACCGTTACCACCAGTTGGTGCTTCAATCAGCGTTTTATTTGGCGCAGCTTGCTGCATCTTGTAAAAAATGCCGCGGTCGGTGGCAACAATAAACATATCGTTGTCCATGGTTTGCGCTGCTTTAATCAGCTGACTGGTAGAGCCCACAGCATCGGCCAGCTCTACCACACTAGCGGGCGATTCAGGGTGAACTAACACTGCGGCATTGGGGTGTAGCAGCTTGAGCTCTCGCAGTGCTTTAGCTTTAAATTCATCATGGACGATACACTCGCCTTGCCACATCAGCATATCAGCGCCGGTTTCTTTGGCAATATAGCTACCTAAATGGCGATCTGGCCCCCAAATAATCTTTTTCCCTTCACTGTCTAAGTGCTCAACGATTTCAAGTGCAATACTCGATGTCACCACCCAATCTGCACGGGCTTTAACAGCCGCTGAAGTATTAGCATAAACCACCACGGTATGATCGGGGTGAGCATCGCAAAACGCCGAGAAGCTTTCAATTGGGCAACCGACGTCTAATGAACAAGTAGCCTCTAGCGTTGGCATCAATACCGTTTTTTCTGGGCTCAAAATTTTTGAGGTTTCTCCCATAAATTTAACACCAGCGACAATAAGGGTTTTAGCTGGGTGGTCACGGCCAAAACGGGCCATCTCGAGCGAATCAGACACGCAGCCGCCAGTCTCTTCGGCTAAAGCTTGAATTTCAGGGTCGGTATAATAGTGGGCGACCAACACTGCTTCTTTTTCAACCAGCAGCTGTTTAATTCGTGCTTTATACGCCTGCTTATCAGCATCGCTTAATGGCACGGGCTTTGGTGGAAAAGGATATTGGATATTTTCAATACTTGGGGCTATCTGACTCATGCTCAAACCAAAGAGTGGGACTAATTAGCGGCATTATACTTAATCTAATTAGAAAGATTAACCATAGAAACAAAAAAGAGCGCATAGCGCTCTTTTTATCACATCCGTTGTTTAGCGCATCGCTAACAACATCTCTTGAGGTTGCTCTAGATAGTGCTTCCATAGATTACAGAATCGCGCGATGGTGCCACCATCAATAACACGATGGTCGCCAGACCAACTGATCTGCATGATCTTACGTGCCTCGACTTCACCTTTTTCATTAAACCTGGGCAAGGTTTGCAATTTGCCTAACGCAACAATGGCAACCTCTGGCTTATTGATAATAGGTGTTGCGATGGTACCGCCTAGTGCGCCAATATTCGAGATAGAGATGCTTCCCCCCTTCAAATCTTGTGGTGCGACTCTACCGCTGCGGGCATCTTTAGTTAGACGGGTAATTTCACTGGCCACATCTAAAATCGACTTTTGCTGCACGTCTTTAACATTGGGCACTAACAATCCCACTTTTGAGTCAACGGCCATGCCAATATTGTGAGAACCAACATAGGTTAGCTCGCTGCAATCAGCGTTAACACGACTGTTTATCACGGGGAACTCAGTCAATGCTAATGACATTGCCTTCATGAAAAATGGCATCATGGTTAGCTTTAACTCATCAGTTGAGTAGCGCTGTTTCATGCTTTCACGCAGTGCCACTAATTCAGTTAAATCTAACTCTTCACAATAGGTAAAGTGTGGAATAGATGATACTGATTCCATCATCAACTTAGCCATCACCGCCTTAACGCCACGAATGGGTTCGACTCGGTCTCCTGTTGAGACACTCAATGTTGAGGTGACTGGTTTAACAGGTTCTGCCTCAGTAATGGCTTTGTTAGTGTTACCGCCGCGATAGCGTTCAACATCTTCTTTATAAACGCGGCCGTGTTTGCCACTGCCAGGGACAGCTCCCAAGTCAATATCGTAACTGCGTGCTAAACGTCTCACAGCAGGGCTGGCAAGTGCTTTACCCTGCGACGCAGGCTCAGCTGTTGCTTGAGTCTCGCTATCAGCAAGCGGCTGCTGTTCAACCAGCTTAGTTACCAATGGGGCATTTTCGCTTTCCACTTCAATGGCAAATAGCGGCGAGTGGACACGGGCCAACTGACCTTTACGATAATGTAGCTTAACAACTTTACCGCTCTTGATGGCAGGGATTTGCACCAAGGCTTTATCAGTCATTACATCGGCAATGGGCTGATCTTCAACGACGACATCGCCCTCTTCCACGAGCCATTCAACCAATTCACATTCGACAATGCCTTCGCCGATATCTGGTAGCAAGAATTCTTCAATAGCGGTGCCATGAGTTACAACGTCTGCTGCAGGCGCGCTTTCAACTCCGACTTCAGGTTCGCTTACTACGTTGCTGGTTTCGCCATCAAGCTCAACTGAGTAAAGAGGGGCGTGCACTTTGGCAATTCCCCCTTTTTTGTAATACAGCTTAGTGATCACACCGCCATGGGGAGCAGGGATCTGGACTAAGGCTTTATCGGTCATAACGTCAGCGATAGGCTGATCTTCGGTGACAACATCACCCTCGCTCACGAGCCATTCAACAAGCTCGCACTCTACGACCCCTTCCCCAATATCGGGCAAAATAAAATCTTTAATCATGCCTTTAACTCCCTAAAATTTCATTGATGCTTTAATCGCTTCAAAAGTTTTGAGCGCATCAGGCATATATTCTTTTTCATGAACTAATGGATAAGGCGTGTCTAGTCCGCACACTCGGCTAATGGGTGACTCTAAATAAAGAAAACACTCTTCTTGTATTGTTGCGGCAATTTCCCCCGCAAACCCACCCGTGAGCGGTGCTTCATGGTTAATGAGCAGACGGCCTGTTTTCTTTACTGAGGTGGCAACGGTTTCAACATCCCAAGGTGATAAGGTTCTTAAGTCAATAATTTCACATGAGATCCCTTTCTTAGCCGCCATTTGAGCCGCTTCTTCAATAATCTCCATCTGCGCGCCCCAAGCTAGTAGGGTAATATCTTTACCCTCTTTAACCACTTCTGCTTTACCTAACTCGATTTCATAGGCTTCATCAGGGACTTCGCCAACATTGGCACGATAAAGGCGCTTAGGCTCGAAGAAAATCACTGGGTTTTTGTCTTTAATCGAGGCGAGCAAAAGTCCCTTAGCTTGATAGGCATTACGCGGCACAACGACTTTTAAACCCGCAGTTTGCGTAAAGTATGCTTCTGGCGACTGAGAGTGATAATGACCACCGGCAATACCACCACCATAAGGGGTACGATAGGTAATGCCCCCAACATCAAATTCGTTACCGCTGCGGTATCTAAACTTGGCCGACTCATTAACAATTTGGTCAATTGCAGGGAAGATATAGTCTGCAAACTGAATCTCAGCAATCGCCGTCATACCATTTGAGGCTAAGCCGTTGGCAAATCCAGCGATACCTTGCTCAGTTAACGGGGTATTAAAACAGCGATCTCGGCCAAACTTGTCCTGCAAACCCGATGTTGCGCGAAATACTCCGCCAAAATGACCAACATCCTCACCAAACAGAACGGCTTTTTCGTCTGTTTCCATTGCGATTCGTAATGCATCATTGATCGCTTGTAACATATTAATCTGTGCCACGGCTTACACTCTCCCTGCACTGTTTGGATAAGAATCAGGATATTTCTTGATATGCTGTTTTAATGACGTTAACTGAGCCTTAAGACGAGGGGTGGGTTCGTCATAAACATCCTCAATAATGCCATCAAGGCTAGGAACTGGTAGTTTTTCAGCCACTTTAACCGCTGCAAGCACCTCTTGGCGGTACTTTTCATACAAAGCCACATCGGTTTCTTCAGCAAG
The DNA here is from genome assembly GCF_001735525.1 of Shewanella colwelliana. NCBI lineage: Bacteria > Pseudomonadati > Pseudomonadota > Gammaproteobacteria > Alteromonadales > Shewanellaceae > Shewanella > Shewanella colwelliana. Next base: position 518,059 of record NZ_MCBT01000048.1, on the reverse strand, counting down.
CCAGCCTTTGTTCATCATCCATAACTTAAATCGTTTAACAGGATCGTGCTGTTGCCATTTAGCTTCTTCCTCTTTAGACCGGTAACCAGAGGGGTCATCTGACGAAGAGTGAGCGCCAAGACGATAAGTCATCGCTTCAATTAGTACCGGTGCGTTGTGTTCTAAGGCATAAGCTCTGGCTTGCTGCGTTGCTGCCAGCACGGCCAACATATCATTGCCGTCAACACGTATAGTATGCATTCCGTAACCAACGCCACGACTCGCAATGCCATTACCAACGAACTGCTCACTGGTTGGGGTTGAAATCGCATAGCCGTTGTTACGACAGAAGAAGATAGTGGGTGACTTCAGTACAGCAGCCATGTTTAAGCCAGCATGAAAATCGCCTTCAGAGGCTGCGCCCTCACCGAAATAACAGATAGCGACATTACGCTTACCTTGCATTTTTAAGCTGTAGCCAACACCAGTAGCTTGTGGGATCTGTGTTGCCAGTGGTGATGAGATAGTCTGATAATTTAACGCCTGACTACCATAATGAATCGGCATCTGGCGGCCTTTACCCAGATCTTTCTCATTGCTGAACATCTGGTTCATAAACTGTTCAGTGGTAAAGCCACGATAGCGAATGGCTGCATGCTCGCGATACTGGGCCAAAATAACATCACCATCATCGAGTGCCGCAACACTGCCAACAATTGAGGCTTCTTCACCTGTACAGGTCATATAGAAGCTGATGCGTCCTTGACGCTGCGCGCCAAGCATCCTTTCATCTAGGACTCGCGTGAACACGCAAGTATCATGGATTTTTTCAGCCAAAGCTTGGTCAATAACGGGCAATACTGCGCTCTCGTAAGCAGTACCATCGGCTTGAAGGATCTTTAAAATAGGGATTGAAAGCGAATCCTTATCAAGAAAACTGACTCTGTGGACAGTCTCTGTCGTGCTGTTTGCGTTGCTCATACCATTCTCTTATCAGCTGAGTATTCTTGTTATCCGATACGAACGATGACACTCGCTCGCCACTCATTTATTTCTACGCGGCCTTAAACTTACGTTAACGTAAACTACCTATCAAGCCAAAGACACCTAATGCGACTAACTAGGCTAGATACTTGTTGTATATCTAGCTTTACATGATGCTTAATGCCATGACCGTACTAGTCGATATTGCTTGGATCGGCTGGGATCAGGCACAACACAGTTCGCTGACCTACTGGGACATTCGCATTTGGAAATACGATAGATTCGGTCGCGGCTTCCACTTTAATGTCCATATCGCCATCTTTGGCTAATATGTATCCTTTTGGAAATGCGGTAAAATTCTCAACATTATTGGCAAAGGTAAACTCAAAGTGCTCGGTCTGCTTGTTGATGGCACGGTTTACTTGATAAAGATTAACCTTAGAGGCATCAAACTCATCACAATCTAACGCTTGTGCGGTCATTAAACGCGTTAGCATCTCTTTTAACGCGATAAATCGCGTCATATCATTTTGCCCCATTGGCATCACTTTACCCAGTTCAATAGTAAATGCGTGAGCTTGGTAATTGTTAGAGGAAAAATAACTGAATGTAGTCGTTGGCTCGTGATGAAACAACACGGTATCGATACCTGACGCAGCCAAGAACATGATCTGTTTTGCGCTATATGCTTTGCCTTGTCTAAAGGGGTAAATGGCAAATTTTTCATGCTTAGATCCCCTAATGGCTGTATGCAGATCATAGTGTAAGCGCTCTGAGTCGGCGTTTCCTCCAGCAAAGAATCGATCTACGTACTGCTCTAATTTCTTGGCCCTGACCCGTTCTCCATTAGTTAATCCCTCTCCTTCTGAGTGAGCACCACTGAATAAGCGATTTAAATTCTCTTCAATGAATCGGGTGCCGTTATGAATTGCAGGAGGATTGCCTATTAAAAACATAATGCGATGTTTAGCGATCAGTGTCTGCTTAAGAAGCTGACTAATCAATGTATTACATAGTTCTATCGGTGCCGTTTCATTACCGTGAACCGCCGATGACAACACAATATCTTTAGCCGCTATTTGGTCACAATCTTTTGGGGTAAAAACAATCACACCAGTGTCCCATACCTCTACCTGAGTATGCTTGCCAAGTTCAAAAGCGAATGGCTCAGAGATTGCTTTGGGATTATCAAGGGTGAACTGTAAAAAGTTTTGATTCTTAATCTGTGCTTGTAACAAGTAAAGCTCCTTAATTTAAATCATTTCTGACACTTATTCTGGTGTGCCTTAGCTAGAAATGACTCCTTGAATTTATTTTCGACATTTTTTTCTGCCTGAATAGTACCACTTAACGTGTTAATCAGCCATTTATCCACTCAATGGAAAAGGATAAATGCGAAATTTAACAGTTGCAATTTATGAAAAATTACCACAACATAAAGCCGTCTAGCCATCTAAACGTTTAAACATCTATTTAGGCTGGCAGTAATTGTAAATAGTGGATCAGAAAGTGGAGTAAATTATGGCCATCGCAACATTTGGTGCAGGGTGTTTTTGGGGTGTTGAGTACTTTTTTAAGCAAATTGAAGGCGTCGACTCAGCAACTTGTGGCTATATGGGCGGCAACGACGCTACGACAACGTACGAAGAGGTCAAAGCGGGCGCGACTGGCCACGCTGAAGTGGTACAAGTAGAGTTTGACGAACAAGCCGTTAGTTTCGACGAGCTATTAGCCGTATTTTGGTCTAACCATAACCCCACCCAGCTGAATATGCAGGGCGGCGATATTGGAAACCAGTACCGAAGCTGCATATTTTTCCACAATAGCGAACAGAAAGCGCAAGCTGAAGCATCAAAGTTGGCGTTAACACGCAGCGGAAAATGGGGACTCAGACATATCGTCACTGAAATCGTACCTGTGCTGACCTTCCACCAAGCCGAAGACTATCACCAAAATTATCTCGAAAAGAATGAACTACCAAGTTGTCACCTTACCTATTAGAGGACAACAAATAGCATTAAAAAAGCCAGTTTAATCTAAACTGGCTTTTTAGTTTCTTCGAATGCGCATACCTAAGCACTAGTCACTCAGCATAGCCGCTATCATAGTTTGTGCTTCACCCAGCACAGATTCTAAATGCGCTTCGTCGACAAAACTCTCACCATAAACCTTAAACAAGGCTTCAGTGCCCGATGGTCTTGCCGCAAACCAAGCACGATCGGTAATAACTTTAATTCCACCGATGGCCGCTTTATTTCCAGGCGCATGAGTTAACACCTGTTTAATTGAATCGCCTGCCAGAGTATCGCTTCCAAGCTGCGCAGTTGAAACAGTGTTCGCGATGAGTTGATTAAATTTCTGCTTTCGTTTCTGTGTGACCGGATTATCAATACGACGATAATAGCTTTCGCCATGGCGCTCGACCATTTGCTGATAACGCTCTGCAGGTGTCTGCCCGGTCACAGCAAGTATTTCTGCTGCCAGCAGGGCTAAAATAAAGCCATCTTTATCGGTACACCAGGTTTGGCCATCACGACGTAAAAACGCAGCGCCAGCACTCTCTTCTCCGCCAAAACCAAACTCGCCTGTGGCTAAGCCATCCACAAACCATTTAAAGCCCACTGGCACCTCACATAAGGTACGCAGCTGTTCGCAACAGACTTTATCTATCATGGTGCTAGATACTAAGGTTTTGCCAATTAACAATCCCTTGTCCCATTGAGGCCTATGTGTCAGTAGATATTCAATCGCCACGGCAAGGAAGTGATTGGGATTCATTAAACCCGTTGACGGACACACAATACCATGCCGATCATAATCAGGGTCGTTACCAACACAGAGATCAAACCTATCTTGATGGGCGAGCAGTCCTGCCATTGCATACGGCGATGAACAGTCCATGCGGATCTTGCCATCTTTATCTAAAGTCATAAAGCCGAAGGTCGGGTCGACACGGTCATTCACCAATTCGACATTAACGCCATAGCGCTGGGCGATCTTTTCCCAATAATGAATACCTGAACCACCTAGTGGATCAACGCCAATACGCACACCCGCTTTGGCGATAGCCGCCATATCAATCACACTGTCGAGTTCGTCAACATAGGCACTCATTAAATCCACGGGTTCAATCAGTGATGTCTTGAGCGCTACGTCATAACTGAGACGCTTTACCCCTTCAAGACGTTGGCCTAAATAATGGTTAGCACGCTGCTCAATCCAATGGGTGATAGTCCCTTCTGCTGGCCCACCGTGTGGCGGATTATATTTAATGCCACCGTCTTGTGGCGGGTTATGAGATGGCGTGAGGATGAGCCCATCACACAAGGGCTGACCACTTTGACGGTTTGCGCCGATAATACTGTGCGACACCACTGGCGTCGGGGTGAACTCGTCGTCTTGCGCGACGCGGACATTAACGCCATTGCCCGTGAGTACTTCCAAAGCGGTTAAATAGGCAGCTTGGGATAGCGCATGGGTATCAATGCCGAGATACAGTGCGCCTGTAATACCAGCATCACGACGATAGTCGACAGTTGCTTGCACGATGGCAAGAATATGGGCCTCATTAAAACTTTTGTTAAATGCACAACCTCGATGGCCGGAGGTGCCAAATGTGACCCGCTGCGCCTCAACGCCCACATCAGGCATTAGTCGATAATAATGACTCATTAACTTGGGGATATTGACCAAATCCGTTTGTTTCGCTGCCTGACCGGCGCGCTCATGTATCGCCAAAATGGACTCCTAGAAAGTATGACAAAGACCCTACGATGCTACGGCCTAAATGTTACCAATAATCGTTTTGATATCACTCTCTGGCACACTAAATTGAGCCAACACCTCACTGAGGATAGTACGCTTCTTTGCGGTATTATTATTAGTCGTGACCCAAAAACCACTGTTGCCAATCTCTTTAGGGTTGGCAGATTTGCTTGCCTTAAGTAGCTGTTCTTTTGAGGTAGCAAAATAGAGGCGATCGCGCCCTTGGATCTGCAACACTTGATCAAACTGGTTTGGCGCTGCGCTATAAATAGTCTCTAATGAAAATAAAAATCGACCTACGGCCCCTTTTTGTTCGGCAAGTTGTTCGCTGTCGATAACAATCGCCAAGGGGGTTGATGATTCGCTAGGCGCGGTATCGTTGACCTGTTCACTCGGCGCCACTTTATCCATGCTAGGCTGACTAATCTGTTTAGGCGTAGCAACAGGTACTGCTTCCACATCTAAGCCAAGCAGTCGACGCAGGATCTCAGAAGCACTCTCCCCTATGCGTTCGGTTTTCCCTGCGATATGGCGATACAATTCTTCATCAACCTCAATATATTTCATGACCAAAATCTTCCTTAAATAGTGAAAGTTAACGCATTATTATTGTTTGTGGATCAGCAAAATGATCTTAGCAAGTGTATGTCATCTATCCCCCCATAATAAAGAGGCATTGACATAAAAGTGTCCTAGATCCCTATTCGATCAAAAAAAGGCCGTGCGTTTGATGAAAAACTACTCAAACTTCTTCGTATCGATTTCATAGTACTGTTATTTGCTCAAGTTTACAGGCACAATTTGAACAAATTTTTAATGACGAATCATCCATGTCAAAGCTCAATCACACCATCACAGGTAACGGAAGTACCGTTATTCTTATTCATGGTCTTTTTGGAAATTTAGACAATTTGAAAGCGCTTGGCACAAGCCTGATTGACCATACAATTATTAGATTGGATGTGCCAAATCATGGACTCAGCCCACATTGCAGTAACATGAATTACCAATCTATTGCTGACGCCGTTATCCAATTAATGGATGAATTGGCGATAGATGCAGCACATATAGTCGGCCACTCAATGGGTGGCAAAATCGCGATGGCAGTGGCCCTTTGTTACCCAAACCGCGTTAAAAGCCTCATTGCAGCAGACATAGCGCCCGTCAGTTATTCCCCGCGGCACCAAAACGTATTTGCAGCATTGGATCAACTCAATTTGACGCAAATAACTGGCCGTGCGGATGCATTAAAACAATTAATCAACTCAGGCATCGATGAGGCGACGGCACAGTTTTTATTGAAAAACCTCAGTAAAACCTCTGCCGGTTATCATTGGAAGATGAATCTTGACGGCATAAAACAGGATTACGATGCGTTAATTGGTTGGGATATTACCGATAAACAATATAAGGGACCTGCCCTGTGTATTCGTGGTGCCGACTCCGACTATGTATTAGCGGCACACAGGCAATCTTACCTAAACCAATTCCCTAATGTACAAGCGAAAACCATCGCCGCGACGGGTCATTGGCTGCATGCACAAAAACCCGCGGTATTTAACCGTATCGTCGGTGAATTTATCGCTGAATATGACTCAAACTTATCGAATTTGACCACATAAAGGATATAGCAGGCACGCTTGATATATGGTATATTCGCGCCTCTTTTTTTGGCCTGAGGGAACGAAGCTATGTTATCTCAGTACATGGAACAGATTGAAACCTTAGGGCTTAATCTGTTCTTTGCAGCGATATTTTTCTTTATTGGTATGGCCATACATGATGTGCTCAAACAAGGCCAAGTGCCAAAATTTGGTCGTTACATCGTATGGTTGGTATTGTTTCTCGGCTGTGCCGGGTTTATAGCTAAAGGGTTAATACAGATGTCTTGGGAAGGCTCAGGCATTGGTTAAATGACTATTCAATGGCAAAAGAATCATCAGACAGAACAACGATAGACCTGTTTGCTACTGAAGCGCGTCGAGGACGTCCTCGCAGCAATCCGTTATCAAGAGAGCAACAGCTAAAGGTCAACAAACGCAATCAGATCCAGCGCGATAGAGCCAATGGATTAAAGCGAATAGAGTTAAAGGTGTCACAAGATTTATATGACGCCTTGAATCAAAAGGCATTGGCCAGTAACATCAGCCGCAGCCAATTAATCGAGTCAATTTTGCTAGCACAGGTTGATCAATAACCTATAGCAAAATGACACAACAAGTCAGTGAACTAAATAAAGGAAAGACAATGGCAACTGTAGGTCTTTTTTTCGGCAGTGATACAGGTAACACCGAAGCCGTCGCCAAGATGATCCAGAAAAAACTGGGTAAAAAAATGGTAGACGTTAAAGATATCGCCAAAAGCACCAAAGAGCAGATCGCTGAATACGATCTATTACTGTTTGGTATCCCAACTTGGTATTATGGCGAAGCACAATGCGATTGGGATGACTTCTTCCCAGATTTAGAGCAGATCGATTTTGATGGCAAATTAGTGGCTATCTTCGGTTGCGGTGACCAAGAGGATTATGCTGAATACTTCCTTGACGCTATGGGCATGGTTAACGAAATAGTTGAAGCACGTGGCGCAGTCGTTATCGGACACTGGCCAACTGATGGTTATGACTTCGAAGCTTCAAAGGGTTTAGTCGATGACAAACACTTTGTTGGCCTAGGTATCGATGAAGATCGTCAACCTGAGCTGACTGAAGAGCGTGTTGATGCTTGGGTTAAGCAAATTTACGAAGAAATGTGTCTAGCTGAGTTGGAAGATTAATCTTTCAAAGCAAACAGATAAACGATAAAAGCGGCGAAAAGCCGCTTTTTTGATGGCGTGACGACAACAATCACCATGACGACAAACACTCAGGCTCAACATTGGGATATCTTTTGCGCAGTAGTCGATAACTATGGCGATATTGGTGTTACATGGCGCCTTGCAAAACAATTGTCGGCAGAATACCAACTAGCGATCCATCTTTGGGTCGACGACTTGGCCAGTTTCTCCCATATTTTGCCAGCGCTTGACCCCTCTTTGCCTCAACAAATGTTTAACGGCGTGACCATTATTAAGTGGGATCAACCACTGAGTATTGGCTATACACCGGGAGCCGTATTAATAGAAGCCTTTGCTTGCGATTTACCCCAAGAAGTCTTTGACCAAATAGAGAACTGCCGCCAACAAGATACTTTCATCCCCCCTTTGTGGTTAAATCTTGAGTATCTGAGTGCTGAGCCTTGGGTTGAAGGTTGCCATGGGCTACCTTCTCTGCAAAACAGTGGCTTAAAGAAATACTTTTATTTTCCGGGTTTTACCAACAAAACCGGGGGGCTAATCTGTGAACACGCCTTAGCAAGCGAACGCGACCAATGGCAGAGTGATCCTCAGTATCGTCAGCAGCTGTTTGCACAATTAGGGTTAGAGGGGATTTCTGACGCAGATAAAGTTATCAGTGTCTTCAGTTATGAAACCCAAGCATTAACATCCTTGTGCCAACAATGGAGCCAAAGTGATTTAAACATCCACGCATTGATTCCTAAGGGCCGGAGCCTAAACTGTTTAGCGTCTATTATGGGAGCTGAATTAGAGGCAGTCCAAGCAGGTCAAGCAATTCAATACGGCGCGTTAACCATCCATATTTTACCAATGACAGATCAAGATGGATACGATCGGTTACTTTGGAGCTGTGATTTTAACATTGTCCGCGGTGAAGATTCCTTTCTCAGGGCACAATGGGCAGCAAAACCCTTCATTTGGCACATTTATCCTCAAGAAGAGGACTATCACCTAATAAAATTAGATGCCTTTATGCAGGTTTACTGTAATAATCTGTCGCCAGAAATCGCATCGACATGGCAAGCGTTAAACTTAGCGTTTAACCAAGGTGACACCAAGCGTGTGATAACGCACTGGGAACGACTCAATTTAGTTGATTTGCCGCTACAGCAACATGCGAAACAGTGGCCAATTGACGCATTAATTGATGCAGATCTAGCGAGACGACTAGTTCAGTTCGTTAAAAATCGCTAAGATACTGCGTTGAAATAGAAAAAACCTAAAATAGGAAATAGTGTAATGAAAACTGCTCATGAAATCCGTCCTGGTAACGTGATCATGTTAGATGGCAGCCCATGGGTTGTACAGAAAACCGAAACAACTCGTTCTGGCCGTAACGCGGCTATCGTAAAGATGAAGTTGAAGAACGTACTTCAAGATTCTACTACTGAGACCACCTTTAAAGGTGAAGACAAGATGGACGATATCATTCTTGATCGTCTTGATTGCACTTACTCTTATTATGCTGATCCTATGTATGTATTCATGGACGCAGAATATAATCAGTATGATGTAGAAGCTGAAAACCTTGGCGATGCAGTAGCGTATATCGTTGACGGAATGGAAGATACTTGCCAAGTAACTTTCTACGAAGGTAAGGCTATCTCTGTTGAATTGCCAACCACGATTGTACGTGAAGTGACTTACACTGAGCCTTCAGCACGTGGCGATACCTCTGGTAAGGTCATGAAGCCAGCAACTATTGCTGGTGGCGCTACTTTAAGCGTTGCAGATTTTGTTAAGACTGGCGATTTAATTGAAATCGACACTCGTACCAACGAATTCAAAAAACGCGCGTAAACTTTTTACTGTTTAACGCCTTGTTAAAGCCAGCGACTACGCTGGCTTTTTATTGCCTCTTTATCTGCCTTAACGACATATTCACTCTGCAATCGCGTCTAAAAGCAGCGTTAAACACCATTTTTGCATTAACAAATACATTACGTCAGAATATTAAACTAAATCTCAGGCTAAAACTTTAGATTTACCGCTTTCATCTAACAGTGTTTTTCGTTATTGTTCGAAGACTTATGGCCAATAGCCACTTTTTTTGCATTACTTGAGGTAAAAATGCGCCCAATCATTAAGTCCAATAAGCTCGATACGGTTTGCTACGATATCAGAGGCCCCGTTCATAAAGAGGCTCGTCGACTTGAAGATGAGGGACACCGAATATTGAAGCTCAATATCGGTAATCCTGCACCATTTGGCTTTGAGGCGCCTGAAGAGATCGTCCGAGACGTTATTTTGAATCTGCCGAGCGCTCAAGGGTATAGCGAATCTAAAGGTTTGTTCTCCGCCCGTAAGGCGATTGTGCAACATTACCAGTCACAAGGCCTATTTGGCGTTGATATCGAAGATATCTATATCGGCAACGGTGTGTCAGAACTGATCGTTATGGCGATGCAAGGCTTGCTTAATAGCGATGATGAGGTGCTGGTGCCCTCACCTGATTACCCATTGTGGACCGCTGCGGTACATCTATCTGGCGGAAAAGCACAACATTATCGCTGTGACGAAGAATCAGATTGGTTTCCAGATCTTGATGATATCAAGTCAAAAATAACCCACCGTACCCGCGGTATTGTGCTGATCAATCCAAATAACCCTACAGGCGCAGTTTACTCAAAAGAATTGCTATTGGAAGTGATTGAGTTGTGTCGCCAACATGACATCATTTTGTTTGCCGACGAGATCTACGACAAGATCCTTTACGATGGTGCAGTGCACATCCCAGCGTCTACTCTCTCAGATGATATCTTAACCGTCACCTTTAACGGCCTATCTAAATCCTATCGTGCGGCCGGTTTTCGCGTTGGTTGGATGATGCTATCGGGCAACCTCAAAGCAGCCAAAAGCTATATTGAAGGCTTAGATATGCTGGCCTCTATGCGACTGTGCTCCAATGTACCCAATCAACATGCCATTCAAACAGCCCTGGGTGGATACCAAAGCATTAACGAACTGGTTGCGCCTGATGGGCGTTTGACGATTCAGCGTGATACTTGTTACGAGTTACTTAACCAAATTCCTGGTGTTAGCGTTAAAAAGCCCAAAGGTGCACTTTATGCCTTTCCCAAATTGGATGCTAAGAAATTTAACCTCAGGGATGATGAGCGTTTAGTGCTGGATTTGCTCAAAGAGAAGAAAATTCTGTTAGTTCAAGGTTCTGCATTTAATTGGCCAGAACCCGATCATTTGCGCGTCGTATTCTTGCCTCACAAGGAGGACTTAGAGAAAGCACTCGGTGATTTTGGTGAGTTTTTAGACACTTATTGTCAATAGCTCAACATGTTCTCGTCATAAAAAAGGCACTCAGCTGGAGTGCCTTTTTTTATGACTAAGCGGCTATTTATCTGCTAGTAGCCTGTGTTAAGGTATTGCCAACTATCACAATTATTAGTAGTCGATATGAGTCACCTATTTGCGCATTTGGCCAGAATGAAACTTATCCAACGTTGGCCGCTCATGTATAACGTTAGACCCGAGAACGTTCAGGAACACTCACTTCAGGTGGCCATGGTTGCCCATGCACTGGTGGTGATTAGTAATAAGAAATTTTCCACACAACTCAGTGCAGAACGTGCCGCAACCATCGCGATCTTTCACGATGCCAGCGAAATTTTGACCGGTGATTTACCCACACCAGTGAAGTATTTTAACAAAGAAATAGAAGCTGAATACAAAAAAATTGAAGCCATCGCCGAACATCGACTATTGGAAATGGTACCCGATGAATTCAAAGATGATTATCGTTCACTGCTTACCAGCGACAACACGGAAGCTACATATAAACAAATAGTTAAGTCAGCAGACACGCTTTGTGCCTACTTAAAATGTTTAGAAGAACAAGGTGCAGGCAATCATGAGTTCAACACCGCAAAAAAACGATTAGCCCAAGCATTATCGCAAAATCCTGATCCTGCTGTGAAATATTTTATAGATACTTTTATTCCAAGTTTTGAGCTTAACCTCGACGATATCAATCGTTTATTGTAAACCAGGCAATGGAGACACGTTATGACCTCAGCCGTTTGGCACGATCGACGTTTAGGCGAACACAAACAACGTCGTAACGATCATCGTAGCCCGTACCAACGAGACAGAGCTCGCATTTTGCACTCAGCGGCATTTAGACGACTGCAAGCTAAAACTCAGGTATTGGGTGTTGGCATGAATGATTTCTATCGAACTCGGCTCACCCATTCACTTGAAGTATCGCAAATTGGAACAGGGATTTGTGCTCAGCTTAAACAGAAGTACCCTGCGCTCAACTATCTTTTGGATTCTATGAGTTTGATAGAGTCGCTCTGCTTAGCTCACGATATTGGCCATCCTCCTTTCGGTCATGGCGGTGAAGTGGCACTTAATTACATGATGCGCAATGACGGGGGCTTTGAAGGCAATGGCCAGACGTTTCGTATTCTCACCGCGCTGGAACCCTACACCGAACATTTTGGTATGAATCTATGCCGACGAACCCTACTGGGAATATTAAAGTACCCAGCTTGTCACGCACAACTGTATCAATCTCACCCTAAACCTGAAGTGGTGAGTTATCGCCAATTAAAACCATCTCAGTGGCGTCCCGTTAAAGGGATATTCGATGAAGATAAGGCAATTTTAGAGTGGGTACTCAATCCGCTCTGCCCCGAAGATAAAGCGCTTTTCCTGGCAACCAAAACTTTGGGCGATAACGAACACAAACGCACGCTATATAAATCCTTTGACTGCTCAATTATGGAGCTAGCCGACGATACCGCCTACGCTATCCATGACCTTGAAGACGCGATAGTGATGGGGATCGTAACCCAAGCAATGTGGAAAAAAGATGTAGAACAAGCCTTAATTAACAGCGAAGACGCCTGGATACGTCAAGAGTTCTCGACCATAGGTGACAAACTCTTTGCGCTTGAACATCATCAACGTAAAGATGCGATTGGCACTTTAGTTAATGGTTTTGTCACCGCGATAATGATCGATGAAAACAGCCATTTTACCGAGCCACTACTGAGGTTTAATGCAGTATTGGAACCCCCATTCCATAAAGCGCTCGATATATTAAAGCAGTTTGTCTATACCCATGTTATTCGTAAACCAGAGATCCAGATGTTGGAATACAAGGGCCAGCAAATCGTGATGGAGTTATTTGAAGCCTTTGCCTCAGATCCCCAACGTCTGCTGCCCCTAAATACTCAAGAACGCTGGCAAATTGCTGTTAACGAGGGTCAAAACAGCCATCGAGTCATCGCTGATTATATATCCGGCATGACGGATGAGTTTGCTGCACGCTTACATCAACATCTATTCAGTGCCAAAGCGGGTTCGCTTATCGACTTACAATAATGTCCAAATAAAAAACGCGCATCATGCGCGTTTTTCTCAATCGGTTATCTATAGCGCTTATCTTTTACCCTCACTTTTGCCACTGCTGATTGGCTATCTAGGTCACGCCTCATTATCGATAAACCGACAACGCCATGTTGAATAGCGTCCCGCTCCAAAGAACAACAAGCCTAGCCAATTAAGGTTGGAAATAGTCCTTTAAAGCCAGCAGCGATAACCTCAATACCAATTGACAACATCAACAATCCCATCAAACGAGTAATAACGTTAATACCTGTTTTCCCCAACACTTTAAAAATCACAGGGGCCATTCTAAAGAGCGCAAAGCTGGTCAAGCCAAAAATAATAACCGTAATAGCCATACCGATGTGATTGACTAAAGTGTCATGTTGCGCCGCTGAGACAATAACCGAACTGATCGCTCCAGGCCCAGCCATTAATGGCAGCGCTAGTGGCACAACCGCTACCGACTCCATCCCAGATGCCTCACGGTCTTCCTCTTGGTTTCGTTTGACTTCACCAAGCTTACCTTGAAGCATCGACATCGCGATGATGGCAATAAGTGAGCCGCCGGCAATCCTAAACGCTGACAAAGAAATACTGAACATATTGAGGATATGCTCTCCCGCGACGATGGTAACCAACAAGATCACCACCACGGCGAAGTTTGCTACCTTACCTGTCTGGTTGCGTTCTAGTTCCGTTTGATGGCTGGTTAAACTCACAAACACAGGCAGCAGGCCTATAGGGTTAATGATGGCGACCAATCCAAGAAAAAATTTAACATAAAGTGTTAAATCCAATGTCATATCCTCAAGTGACTTTTAACTCTGTTTAAAAGTGCAGTTTTTAAAGAAGGCTACTGTACATTATCAACCAGATTTCGAAAAATGAGATTTTCTATCATATTTCACAACTTTGACTTAAATATTCTATTGTCATGAGTAAATATTGAACACACGAGGTCCGCTAATTGAGCTGAGTTATCGCTTATGCCAGTCTCACCTTAAACGAGTAAGAGTAAAAATGGTTTAAAAATTGTTCAACACATCACTTTTAACCACTAAAATGAGTAATCAATAACCAAACAAGTCGTTAACATCGTTATTTAATTACATTTACAGTCAAATATGCGGGTATGATCACGGTTAGTCAGTAGTTTTGAGTGTAATTTTCCTTCATAGAGAGAATTTAGCCAAAACTGTTTTTTGCTAAATTTTTTTAAGGACCTAAATCATGACAGTTACAAACGAAAAGGAACTCGACCAACTGGTCGAGCGGGTAGCAAAAGCTCAAGCGCAATATGCCAACTTCAGCCAAGAGCAAGTTGATGTGATATTCCGCGCCGCAGCCCTTGCCGCAGCAGATGCCAGAATTTCTTTGGCCAAAATGGCGGCAACCGAGACCTCTATGGGCGTAATCGAAGATAAGGTGATCAAAAACCACTTCGCATCTGAGTACATTTATAACAAGTATAAAGATGAAAAAACTTGCGGCATCCTTGCCGAAGACCCCACTTTTGGCACTATCACCATTGCAGAGCCTGTTGGGCTTATTTGCGGCATTGTACCAACGACTAACCCAACATCTACTGCCATCTTTAAAGCACTTATCAGCCTAAAAACTCGTAATGGTATTATCTTTTCTCCCCATCCTCGTGCCAAAGCATCAACAACAACGGCTGCCAAACTCGTGCTAGATGCTGCCATCGCGGCTGGTGCACCTAAAGATATTATAGGTTGGATTGATGAGCCAAGCGTTGCACTCTCGAACCAACTTATGACCCACGAAAAAATTAATTTAATCTTGGCAACCGGTGGACCAGGTATGGTTAAAGCAGCCTACTCGTCTGGTAAGCCAGCAATCGGTGTCGGTGCTGGTAACACACCGATTGTTATCGATGAAACGGCTGATATTAAACGCGCAGTCAGTTCAATATTAATGTCTAAGACTTTCGATAACGGAGTCGTGTGTGCATCAGAGCAAGCTGTAGTCGTGGTCGATGAGATCTATGACGCTGTTAAAGAGCGTTTTGCTAGCCACGGTGGTTATATTCTGTCGGCCAAAGAAACCAAAGCGATGCAGAAGGTGATCCTTAAAAATGGTGGACTTAATGCTGACATCGTTGGGCAAAGCGCCGCTACCATTGCTGCGATGGCCAATATTAAAGTACCAGCATCAACGAAAGTATTGATAGGCGAAGCCACTGCAATTAATGAGGCGGAAGCCTTCGCCCATGAGAAGCTGTCTCCCTTACTAGCCATGTATCGCGCCACCAATTTTGAGCAGGCGCTTGATAAGGCTGAAGCACTCGTGACTCTTGGTGGTATCGGCCATACCTCTGGGCTGTATACCGATCAAGATACCCAAGTGGAACGAGTAAAAACCTTTGGGTTTAGAATGAAAACGGCACGTATTTTAATTAATACGCCTGCGTCTCAAGGTGGTATTGGCGATCTTTATAACTTTAAGCTGGCTCCATCACTTACCTTAGGTTGTGGCTCTTGGGGAGGAAACTCTATTTCAGAAAACGTTGGCCCAAGCCACCTGATAAACAAAAAGACTGTCGCTAAAAGGGCTGAAAATATGTTGTGGCATAAACTTCCCTCCTCTATCTATTTCCGCCGTGGCAGTTTGCCAATTGCGCTTGAGGAGCTTAGCGATAAACGCCGAGCCTTAATCGTCACCGATAAATATCTGTTCAATAATGGCTACTGTGATGAAACCATCAAGATCCTAAAGGCCCAAGGCCTAGAGACGGATGTTTTTTATGATGTAGAAGCCGATCCAACCTTGGCCATTGTTAACCAAGGCGCGAAGATGGCACAAAGTTTCCAACCAGATGTCATTATCGCACTAGGTGGTGGTTCGCCAATGGATGCAGCTAAAATTATCTGGGTCATGTATGAACACCCAGATGTAGATTTTGCTGACTTAGCACTACGCTTTATGGATATCCGTAAACGTATCTATAAGTTTCCAAAACTAGGTAAAAAAGCCACCATGGTTGCCATCCCAACCACATCAGGTACTGGCTCTGAAGTGACCCCTTTCGCAGTGGTCACCGACGAAAAAACTGGCATGAAGTACCCTATTGCCGATTATGAGCTTACTCCTAACATGGCCATTGTCGACCCTAACCTAGTGATGGATATGCCAAAATCACTGACTGCCTTTGGTGGAATTGATGCGGTCACTCACGCATTAGAAGCTTACGTCAGTGTTATGGCTAATGAATACTCAGATGGTCAAGCACTGCAAGCGTTAGACCTACTATTTAAACATCTCCCCGATGCTTATGAGCTAGGTGCTAAAGCGCCAGTAGCAAGAGAAAAAGTCCACAATGGTGCAACCATAGCAGGTATTGCTTTTGCTAATGCCTTCTTGGGAATTTGTCACTCAATGGCCCATAAGTTGGGGGCTGAATTCCACTTGGCTCATGGCTTAGCCAACGCACTACTTATCAGTAATGTGATCCGTTTTAACGCCACGGATATGCCAACTAAACAAGCGGCATTTAGCCAATATGATCGTCCAAAAGCGCTATGTCGATATGCAAAAATCGCAGAATATTTGAAACTTGAAGGCGCTACAGGCGAAGGCATTAGTGATGAAGAAAAAGTTGAAGCATTGCTCGAAAAAATCGATCAACTCAAGAAGACGATTGGCATTCCGGCTTCGATCCAAGAAGCCGGCGTCAACGAAGCCGATTTCCTCGCCAAACTCGACGAGTTAGCAGAAGATGCGTTCGATGATCAATGTACTGGTGCTAATCCACGTTACCCACTGATCGCGGAGCTCAAGGCCGTACTCCTTGCCAGTTACTACGGCAAGAACTACTCGGACAACGTATAGTCTTTTGATTAAACCACGCTAGCTGATAACTGCTAGAGTGTGACAGATAACAAAAGGTGCCTTTGTGGCACCTTTTTTTGTATTTTTCGCTTAATACTACGATTGCTATTTACTATCTACACGACAAAAATTATTGAATGGTTGAATAGACTAAGATCCGTTATAAGAACTCACCGTTAATCCTGAGTCTTTATTAATTGAACAATCCACCTGAATTTCCTGTTTCAACAACCATTTTTAGTGATATTTGCGAAGCCATTGCTGACAAAGGCTATATCGTGGTTCACAACATACTCCCCATACAAACGCTTAATACATTGCGTGATGAACTGGCCAAAATGGAACTCACTGAATTCAAACCAGCAGCTATAGGTCGACATGCCGATCAAGCTGTCATTGAAGAGATTAGACGGGATAAAATTCTTTGGATTGATCACAGCAACACCTTTGCCCAGCCCTATTTTGATTGGTCGGAACAACTGCGACTCGCAATTAATCGTTACCTGTTCTTGGGCTTGTTTGACTATGAAACCATGTTTGCCTACTACGCTAAAGGGGCCTTCTATAAACGGCATGTTGACGCCTTTAAAGGGCAATCTAATCGTAAACTTACCTCTATACTCTATTTAAATGAGGCATGGCAACCCAGTGACGGCGGCGAGTTGCTTATGTATCAACATGGTCAGTCTGTCCCATTTCAAACGGTTGAGCCGAGGTTTGGTACCATGGTTATTTTTCTCAGTGAAATGTTTCCCCATGAAGTCACTCAGTCTAACTGTGACCGTTATAGCTTAACGGGCTGGTATCGCGTTAACGAAGGGACACCATTAGCCTAGTGAAATCGATGATATAAAAAAGGCCAGAACATAAGTTCTGGCCTTTTTATGTGATCGGGTTTAATAAATAAGACTATTTAGCAGTCCAGCGATCCATCCAACCTAATACATTAGCGTACCACTGCTCTAAATTATCAGGGTTTAAGATCCAGTGATTTTCATCTGGGTAGATCAATAGTTCAGATGGAATGCCCTTACGCTGCATAAAGCTAAATGCGGCAAGACCTTGACCATAAGGAACTCGGAAATCCTTTTCACCATGAATAACCAACATAGGTGTTTGCCAGTTTTCGACATAGTTAACTGGATTAAACTTCTCGTACAGCGCCTTATTGTCTTGATAGGTACCACCAAACTCATACTCAGGGAACCACAGCTCCTCTGTCACATAGTACATAGATCGCATATCAAACAGTCCAGCATGGTTAACCAAACACTTGAAACCGTCATTCCAGTTACCCTGGATCCAGTTCATCATGTAACCGCCGTACGATCCACCCAAGGCACAGGCACGCGTGCTATCTAACCATTTTTGCTGTGCTGTCACAGCGGCTAAACCTTTCTGTAAGTCTTCTAATGGCTTGCCGCCCCAATCTTGTGAGATTGAATCGGTAAAGGCTTGGCCATAACCAGTTGAGCCGTGGAAATCGATCATCACCACACCGTAACCTGCACCGGCCCACAGTTGTGCGTTCCAACGGCTACTAAACGAGTTACCGAATGAGCCTTGTGGCCCACCATGTACTAAAAAGGCGATAGGATACTTCTTACCCGCTTTATAACCCACCGGCTTTATCCAGTAGCCGAAGACTTCCTCGTTGTTCCACCCCTTAAAACTGAACTGCTCATACTCACCAAATTTGATTTTGGCGAGCTTATCTTTATTGACGTCAGTCAAGCGGGTTCTATTTTGACCATCTAGCGCCATGGTATAAAGATCGCCAGGCTGTACTAAGCTCTTGTGATTGAAAACAATCTTATCAGCGGTTACACCAACAATGCTGTTGCTACCTTCGTTGTAGATAGTCTTAACATCACCAAACTGGGTGTTTACCTCAAAAATGCTCACTTGACCCACATCTTGCGCGGTCACATAAAGGGTGCGGTTATCTTTGCCAAACATCAATGAACTGGCACTGCGATCCCACAGCGGAGCGACCTCCTTCTCTTGGCCTGTAACCGTGTCACGTAACATGATGCGGTAACGATCGGCTTCAAAACCTGGCTTGGTCATCGCAAGATATGCCATATAACGACCGTCTGCTGAGAACGTTGGCAGTGCATCCCACGCCTTATTATCTTCAGTCAGGTTTTTAGCGGTTCCACCTGTAACTGGTACCTGCCACAAATCGTAATTGGTTTCCCACGCTTGTTGAGTACTCGGTGCTTTTGCACTGTAGACGACATACTTACCATCTGGGGTAAAGGTCACCTCTTCCATACCGGAAAAGGGTAGCGCTGGGGTTTCGGTGTCGAGACCTTTGGTAACGTCAACTGGCGCTGTGATGATTTCACCGTTCATCTGGGCTACAAACAGGTGGCTGCGGCTATGATCGGCCCAAGTATCCCAATGACGCACCATTAATTGCTTGTACTCACGGCCAGTGAAGCTGCGTTCAGCTTCTGCGGCAAACTTATCTGCAGAGCAGGTTAAATCTTCGCAAGCTGGGAATACACGAATATTCATGACCACTTGCTTGCCATCTTGAGACAGCTTAAAACCCTCAACATCCAGTGGTAGCTCAGAGATCTGTTGCGCTTCACCGCCATCAAGAGCCAGTTCAAATAGTTGTGAACTGCCATTACGCGCCGCTAAAAAATAGACTTTTTTATCATCAGCACTAAAAGCAACACTGTGCTCTGTGCCTGTTGCTGTAGTCAGGCGTTTGGCCGCTTGATCACTACCTATTGTTTGAAGATAAAGATCAGACGAAGCGACACCTTTGTCATCAATATTTTTAACAGCATAAACGATTTTATTGCCATCATTAGACAATACAGACGAATGCAGCTTGTTGATTTTGACTAAGTCTTGCACTTTAAAAGGCTGTGGTTCTGCAGCATTAGCGCCAAATGCTAAGCCTGCAGTCGCCAAGGCAAGTATGATTGCAGTTTTTTTCATTGTTATTGTCATCTTATTGAAGTGAAGACCAGACCCATGCTGATCTTAAAAATTTTATGCGCAAGCACACTAAACAAAAATTGGGGATTAGGCAAGCCGCCTATCCCCATGGTTTTAGCCACTTTGTAACGCCATGTTAGCTAAGTTTTACCTTCCACATTGCTGGACCGGTTTCATGAGCATTAACGCCGTCACTGTCAACGGCAACGGTCACTGGCATGTCTTCAACATCAAACTCGTAGATAGCTTCCATACCCAAGTCTTCAAACGCCACCACGCGAGACTTCTTAATCGCTTTAGAGACCAGATACGCAGCGCCCCCAACCGCCATCAGATACACAGCTTTATGCTTCTTAATCGACTCGACTGTCGCAGGGCCACGTTCAGCTTTTCCTATCATGCCCATTAACCCAGTTTTATCGAGCATCAGATCGGTAAACTTATCCATACGAGTAGCCGTGGTAGGACCGGCTGGACCGACTACCTCACTGCCAACCGGATCAACAGGACCCACGTAATAGATAAACTTGCCAGTAAAGTCTACGCCTTCTGGTAAGCCTTCACCGCTCTCGATAAGCGTCTGAATACGCTTGTGGGCCGCATCGCGTCCGGTAAGCATCTTACCGTTTAGCAGTAACACATCACCACTCTTCCACTGTTCAATATCAGCTTGCGTCACGGTATCAAGGTTTACACGGCGTACATCTTCACCCGCTTCACGAGTGATCTCTGGCCAATCCGCTAATGATGGAGGAGTCAGGTCGGCAGGACCTGAACCATCAAGATGAAAATGAACATGGCGGGTGGCCGCACAATTTGGGATCATGACCACAGGTTTTGATGCAGCATGAGTTGGCGCCGATTTGATTTTGATATCCAATACGGTCGTCAAGCCGCCCAAGCCTTGAGCACCAATACCTAGCTTATTGGCTCGCTCAAAGATCTCAAGACGTAGCTTCTCTTCTGTAGTCTCAGCACCACGCGCTTGCAGCTCGTGAATATCGACAGGGTCCATCAGTGACTCTTTGGCCATCACAGCCGCTTTCTCCGCAGTGCCGCCGATCCCTATACCTAACATACCTGGTGGGCACCAACCCGCGCCCATAGTTGGCAAGGTTTTTTCTACCCATGCAGCGATATCGTCAGACGGGTTAAGCATCACCATCTTAGATTTGTTTTCCGACCCGCCACCTTTCGCGGCAATAGCCACTTCAACATGATCACCTGGCACCATATCGATATGCACCACAGATGGGGTGTTATCACGGGTGTTCTTGCGACTTCCGGCTGGGTCAGCCACGATCGATGCACGCAGCGGGTTATCAGGATTGGTGTAAGCGCGCCTGACGCCTTCATCTACCATCTCCTGTACCGTCATATCGGTTTTGTCCCACTTAACCCCCATTCCAACCTTAACAAAACAGGTGACAATACCAGTGTCTTGGCACAAAGGACGTTTGCCTTCGGCTGACATACGAGAGTTAATCAGGATTTGAGCAATCGCATCTTTTGCTGCAACACTCTCCTCTTTCTCGTACGCCTCTGCCATAGCATCAACGAAGTCTTTTGGGTGGTAATAAGAGATATATTGAAGTGCATCAGCAACACTTTCGATTAGGTCGGCTTGCTTAATGATGGGCTGTTCTATACTCACAGACATTTCCTTACTCACAGTTTGGTGATTCACCGCCCTTTTGCAGGGTCGCGTATTTTTTTTTAATCCGTTCACAATATGATACTCTTTCGCGACTTTTAGGGGAACATCACATTTTAGATAAGGTTATTTGATGGATTATTCATCAACTCAAGATGTTGCAGTGAAAACCTTGGACTGGAATTTTTCAACAACTGAGGTTTTCGGCCATTTTGCCGAACACAAATGGGCAGTGTTACTTGACTCAGCGAATGCTGAGCACCCTAACGCCCGTTACGACATTATGAGTTACAGCCCCGTCGCGACATTAGTGACCCGTGGTGAGTTGACCGAGATAACCCACATTAATGCCACGGGCGAAAAAAACCTGCTTTGCAGTCGTGAGGATCCCTTTAGCTTATTAGCGCGCACCATTAAGCATTATTTCCCTATTAGCCAGTCAGTAGACTTGCCCTTTAGTGGTGGCGCACTGGGATCTTTTAGTTATGATCTGGGGCGAAGGGTGGAATCCTTACCGCACATTGCACAGCAAGATATTGCGTTACCCGAAATGAATGTCGGCCTCTACACTTGGGCATTGATTTACGACCGATGCGAAACACAATGGTCTCTGGTGCACTATCATGGCAGTGCTGCTCTAGAATCGACCTTAGCAGAGATTGAATCTCAGCTGTCCGTTGCACCAACTCATACTCATTTCTCTCTGACCCACGACTGGCAGCCACAGATCAGCCAACAGGATTACAGTGAAAAGTTTGACACGGTGCAGAGATACTTGCATAGCGGTGATTGCTACCAAATAAACCTCTCCCAACGTTTCGATGCACAATATCAAGGTGATGAATGGCAAGCCTACCTCAAGTTGAGAGCCAGTAATAAAGCCCCATTTTCCGCGTTTATTCGTCTGCCACAACACTCCATATTGTCGATATCCCCAGAGCGCTTTATCCAACTCAACGGCAGTGATATAGAGACTAAACCAATAAAAGGTACCCTCCCCAGGTCCAGCGATCCAGTGTTAGATAAACTGGCTGCTGCAACCCTAGCAGCATCAGAAAAAGATCGCGCTGAAAACGTCATGATTGTCGATCTGCTGCGTAATGATATCGGCAAGGTCGCTCAAGCCGGTAGTGTCGGCGTGCCACACCTTTTCGATATTGAAAGTTTTCCTGCCGTGCACCATTTAGTCAGCACTGTGACCGCCAAACTCGATAGCCGCTACAGCGGCTGTGATCTACTCAGGGCAGCATTTCCTGGTGGCTCAATCACCGGTGCCCCAAAAATTCGGGCCATGGAGATTATTGAGGAACTTGAGCCTTCAAGACGCTCAATATACTGTGGCACTATCGGCTACATCAGCCAAGATGGCAAAATGGACACCAATATCACCATCAGAACCTTAGTCACTGAGGATCAGCATATCTACTGTTGGGCTGGTGGCGGTATCGTAGCCGATTCAAACGTCGATGCTGAATACCAAGAAAGCTATGATAAGGTAAGCAGAATATTACCCATTCTGTCGAAATAGAGGTAGGAGTGTCGATGACCCTAGAGGAGTTTAAACACCGCTACAATTTAATGATACTGCCGGACGATACAGGCCCAGTGATCAGTCACCGACTTCGTCAAGCTGCGGTATTGGTCGCTTTTATTGAACAAAAACAAGAGCTGCATCTAATCTTAACCCGACGAGCGAGCCACTTACGCGCCCACCCTGGGCAAATTAGCTTCCCGGGGGGCAAGGTAGAAAAAAGTGATAAGAACTTAGAGGCAACGGCGCTACGAGAGGCCCATGAAGAGATCGCACTAGCCATCTCTAATGTCGAGGTGTTAGGCCAATACCCAATGTTTAACACCTTTACGGGCTTTGCCATCGCCCCCATTATCGGTGTGGTTAAGGAAGGTTTTAATCCGATACTGGATCCTGGTGAAGTCGACGAATTATTTACCGTGCCACTGTCATTTTTATTGGATCCAGCCAATCGGGTCGTCAAACACTTCATGCGCCGCGGTATCCAATACCCCGTCTATTTCATCCAATACCAAGAGTATTTTATCTGGGGCGCAACAGCAGCCATGATAGATAGGATCTGCCGCCAAATATCCTATAACGGTTAGAGGATTAAACTAGAAAGCTGATATAGAGCCCAGCAGCCAATGATGACAGCAGTAGCAATGGAATATTAAACCAATAGCCCAAACGACTATGATGTGCAGCATAGTAGTTCAGCGCTAAGCTGAGCAAGCTTATGGCTGCACAGGTCCAAATGACATACTCAAGTCTCAGTGTCATGGTTGGGTCCCAACTTAAGCGTACGCTCGCGCCCTTGCTTAAATAGTAACCAACCGCTCTATCCGGTCTTGCTTGGTCAAAAATCAATAATGCATAAACAGCCAACGCCCAACCACCGATAGAGAGCAGGCTTAATAGCAATTGAAATACTTTCAGTTTTTTCACGTTAGCCTCTGACTTTTGAGCGTATTTTAAGCATAACAACTTTTATACTGATACACCATTGCGGCCGTGTAAAAACGGTTAGCGCCACCAATTGTATTGATATTGACCCAATCTATAGCGTTAACCTTCCAATTAATCCGAATTATTTAACCTATCCGCCGCTATTGTGGTGTTTTCCCCTTGAGAAAAGCCACCAGCAAGGTAAGATAAACCTCCAAAATTTTTAATAAAACGATTCGTGGAGAACTAAGCAACAATGAGCATTGCATCTGTCGCTTCTGTATTTAAAGGTGAGTTTGCGGTTGGTTCGCAAGTCACCGTGCGCGGTTGGGTGAGAACTCGCCGAGATTCCAAGGCCGGCATCTCTTTTCTTGCCGTATATGATGGTTCCTGTTTTGATCCAATTCAGGGCGTTGTGCCAAATAGCTTAGAAAATTATAACGATGAAATTCTAAAGTTGACTGCAGGATGTTCTGTGATCATGACAGGTGAAGTCGTTGAATCTCCAGGTCAAGGCCAAGCATTTGAGCTACAAGTGGTTAGCGTAGAAGTGACAGGTTGGGTTGATGATCCAGATACCTACCCAATGGCAGCTAAACGTCACTCTATTGAACACCTTCGTGAATTGGCTCACCTACGCCCACGCACCAACATCATTGGTGCTGTTGCTCGCGTACGTAACTGTCTATCTCAAGCGATCCATCGTTTCTATCATGAAGAGGGTTTTATCTGGGTATCTACCCCACTTATCACCGCTTCTGATTGTGAAGGCGCTGGTGAGATGTTCCGCGTATCAACCCTTGATATGGAAAATCTCCCTCGCACCGATGATGGCAAAGTCGATTATAAAGAAGATTTCTTCGGTAAAGAATCCTTCCTCACCGTATCAGGTCAGCTTAATGCTGAAACCTACGCCAGTGCGCTGTCTAAGGTGTATACGTTTGGACCGACGTTCCGTGCAGAAAATTCAAACACCAGTCGTCACCTTGCTGAATTCTGGATGGTTGAGCCAGAAGTTGCCTTTGCTGACTTAGATGACGTTGCAGGCCTCGCTGAACGTATGCTTAAGTTCTGCTTTAAAGCCGTACTAGAAGAGCGCCGTGATGACTTAGCTTTCTTTGCACAACGTGTCGACAAAACCGTTATTGAACGTCTAGAAAACTTCGTTACCAGCGACTTTGCACAAGTTGATTACACTGACGCAGTTGAGATCTTGAAAACCTGCGGTAAAACGTTTGAGTATGATGTTGAATGGGGTATCGATCTACAATCAGAGCATGAGCGTTACCTAGCTGAGGAACACTTCAAAGCACCGGTAGTCGTTAAGAACTATCCAAAAGATATCAAAGCATTTTACATGCGCCTAAACGACGACGGTAAGACCGTTGCAGCGATGGACGTACTTGCACCTGGCATTGGTGAGATCATCGGTGGTGCTCAACGTGAAGAGCGTTTAGACGTATTAGATATGCGCCTCGAAGAGATGGAGTTGAGCCAAGAAGATTACTGGTGGTACCGTGATCTACGTCGTTATGGCACAGTGCCACACGCTGGCTTTGGTTTAGGTTTCGAGCGTTTGGTCTCTTATGTAACGGGAGTTTCAAATATTCGTGACGTGATTCCGTTCCCACGCGCACCTAAATCAGCTAACTTCTAATTCGTTAGTCGTTGACTTAGAAACGCTCCCAGATAGGGGGCGTTTTTTTTCGCATTTTTTAATTGGCTAACGAATCACTTTGTACACTAGCCCCTGCTCGCTGAGAAACTGCTCTGCATCTTTCCCTTGCAACATCGCCATGGTCGCTAGCATACCCGCGCTAATGCACTGCGGCGCACAAACCGTCACCGACAGTGGCGCATGTAACACTGGCATGCCTGTGGTTGGATCAATAATATGGCCAAAACGCTCACCCTTATCCTCGATAAAACGCCGCGAATGACCACTGGTTGCAATGGCGTCACTGCTGATGGTGATTTTGTCAGCGGTACGATTTAATGCGGAGGGGTCTTCAATGCCAACCTGCCATGGTTGCGTTGGTGTGCCTGTGACAACCAGATCGCCGCCAAGGTTAATTAAACAGGCTTTGCTCTGCCATGGCGCAGTACTTGTTTGTTCAGCCTGTGCGGCCAATAGCACAAGTGCGGCACGATCGGCGGCGTACTCCTTAGCAAGACCGCCAAAATCTAACATCATTTCCTGAGGAAGCAATAATCGACCATCACAAATTTGAATGCGATCAAAACCCACGCGTTTAATGGCGTTACCGATATCGCTCGCATTTGGTATTGAGGTGCCGTCTAATTCAAATTTCCACAATGCCATTAAGCTACCAGCCGTGACATCAAAACGCCCTTGGCTTAGTTGATAACACTGCGCGGCAAAATCCATGAGCGCGATGGTTTCCTCATCAATTTGTTGCCACTTCCCCGCCTGTGCATTAATAATGCTCAGTTGACTGTTAACATCGAAACGGTTGTATTTACTTTCTATGCGTTTGACTTCGTCGATTGCCGCCATTGCCAAACACGTTATCTCGGCTGAATCATCGCCATCACTGGTGCTTTCAATGAGACATTCACATTGGCTGGCCATCGCACTGAAGGTAATCCTGTAGTAAGGCTTATCAAACGTAAGCTTGCCGCAGTGACCGCTTGGAGTAATAAACTTTGTTGCTAACGATTGTGACGTTATCTGACTGGGTGGATCTGCACGCATAGTTACCTCTAGAACGAAAAACCCAACTGCGCGATGATGGCGTCATTATTTGGGAACTGATCGAACCGCCGCAACTGCCCCACTAAATCAAATCCCGAATTCTGTGGTCGTTGCTGATAATATTCCAGCCGAAAAGTCGCCAAGGTACCATCTTTTAATCGCTGACCATATTTAAGCCCTATGGTATAACTGTCGATAGCCCCTAAACGATAATCTGCGCTGCTATACTGCGGCAGTGCTTGATCATCGCGTAAATACAGCCGATAAAATTTAGCAGCAGTTTGTTGGTAAGCACGAAGATGCAACTGGACAAAACTCCTTGTCGTTAAGTTGACACGATAGCGCGACTCCAAGGTATGTGAGTCAATTGACCAATCATCAATGCTATAGCGATATGAGAGATCAAATACTCCATAAGTCAGAGCACGTTTGCCCATCACATAGAGACTTTGCTTGAGTCGTTTATCGGGGCGATGTTCATAATGATATCCTACGGCATGACCATCGCTGTTAATGCGACTCAGCACTTTATAGGGATCGGTCATATAACCGCTGACGTAAGATACACCATAATTGATCTGCATTAACCAATACTTATTCACAGTCTGAGTCAGGCCAAGGCTAATATCTAAAGTCTGCTTACTCTCACTGCCAGACTGACGCGTTTTATCAAATTCAGCTTTAAAAGCGGCTTCACTATCAAAGTCTTGCCGAAACACCATTTCGGTCATGGGAGCGGGACGACCACCAACGGGATTGGCAATATCATAAAAATAGCCGCCAGCCAGATTAGCTTGAGTATTCCCTTTATTAAACGACCACTGCCCACCGCCATTAAGGCCAATAGAGGTGTAGTCATATTCCCTTGAAAGATACCCCCCCAAAGTGGTGAGCGTACCCGCTGTGGGAGTATGTACCCACGTCGAGCTTAACTGTAACCGAGTATCTTTAAAGGTGTCATCAAGCGGGGTTTCACCGGGACGAGCCTGATACACCCCAGTACCAGAAGGCCGGGTGAAGGTTTGTACTTGTTGCTGCGTCACAGCGCCATTGGCCGATGCACCAGTAATGGTATCAAGCGCTAACTTTGTTACTAGCTTATCTTTGTCACCGAAGTTTTGGCTGAGTTTAAAAATCCCCTCAGCAACCGTGACCCGATCACGCTCTTGATAATACACCATAGCCACATCCACCTTAGGAGAGACTTGATTGGTATAGGCATCAGCATCGAGCGCAGTATCAGTAGGGGTAGCACCTGTGTCAACAACAGGCGAAACTTCGCTACTTGGATTGGCCAAGCTTGATTGACTTAGCAGGCTGGCAGCTGCAACGATTAACAGTTGACTCACAGAGGTTACTTTGCTGCACGCCTCTTTGCCTTGATAACTAGTTGCAGCCACAGCCCCCCCCAGACATCGCTCGGCCCCCACTACTGGCCTCTTTGCTGAAATAGATATGATCGTCGATAGACAAGTCCATTCCATCGCTGTCGAGCTGCATATCTTCTCGGGCAAATTCAGCGCGCTGCCATGGCTCTACGCCTAACTGCGCACAGCCTGTTGTCATTACAATCAGCAACAAACTCATTCTCTTAATCATTCTTGGGTTCCTTAACGGGTTCAATGGCTAATTGCGTTAGAATAGCTTGTTCTAATTGCGCCAACTCCTCATTGAAAAAGCCCACATGGCTGCTCACCAAAACCCCGTCTCGATTAAACAGGTAGCTGCTTGGCATACCAACCAGACCAAATTGCGCAGCAATATCACCACTGGAATTGAAAAGTACTTTAAAGTCGACATCAAACTGGCTAAGAAACTGTTTTGCCGAACCACTGTCTTCATCTAAATTAATCGCAATAATCTCAAGTCCTTGGTCAGCATACTTGCGTTGCATACTTTGCATCCAAGGAAATGACTTAAGGCAGGGCGCGCACCAAGATGCCCAAAAATCCACATAAACCACTTTGCCAGCAAATTCGCTGAGCTTAACACTTTGGTTGTTATCATCTAAGGCGCTATGGTCGAGGCTTGGAGCACTATTTACTATCATTGACGTCAATAATAACCAAACCAAACCCACAGTCCTAAGCACCACGCGGAAAAGGGGGACGGAAAATGAGTGAGAATGATGATTAACATTCATGGTAAACAACGCAGACCTCCTGCTAATTTCACCCTCAAGCCTAGGTAACTTTGTACACATCAGCGTTCTCCTTTGCCAAACAAGCCCTCTACAAACATAGGCCCCCAAGATGGGGTTATCTTATAAAGTGAACAATGAAAAAGATAGCCTACCCAGCTAATATAATCTTATTTAATCTCATTACTTTATGGCAAAATTAGTGGATAAAATGATTAAGTTAACAAGTTCGGTTATAGGTTCAATACAGGAATGCTATTAGCTATTGTATTGATTAGACTGGATGAAACAAATTAAGATAACAAATGGATAAAAAGATGTGGATACAAAAACAGATAACCCTTAATGCACGCCCACGGGGGTTTCATTTGATCACCGATGAGATCATCCGTGCGATTCCCGAGTTGAAGCAGCTAGAGATAGGTGTAGCGCACCTGCTATTGCAACACACCTCTGCAGGGCTCACGCTAAATGAAAATGCCGACCCCAGCGTTAGACAAGATTTCGAGCAGTTTTTTAATCGACTAGCCCCCGAGAACGCCCCCTACTACACCCATACCTATGAAGGACCCGATGACATGCCAGCGCATTTAAAGTCATCTCTGCTGGGTGCATCACTGTCGCTACCCATCACTCAAGGTCAATTTAACTTGGGGACTTGGCAAGGCATCTACCTGTGTGAAGCTAGGGACTACGCCAGTCGTCGTACACTCATTGTGACCATACAGGGACAATAAACAATAACCGCTATTGTTAAGCATCGTTTGTTTGATCTGTGATCGGCTGCAACAGCGCTAGCCAGTCATCTCGGTCCATCTCTGCAACAGAAAGCGCATCGGTCTGATACATGCTCTGCGCCAATGCATGTTTGCTCTGTTGTAGCTGTTGAATACGTTCCTCAACCGTGTTTTTGCAGATCAGTTTGTAGACGAACACAGGCTTTTGCTGGCCGATACGATAAGCCCTATCGCTTGCCTGCTCTTCAGCTGCCGGATTCCACCAGGGATCGACGTGAATAACGATATCCGCTTCGGTTAGGTTTAAACCCGATCCTCCCGCCTTGAGGCTAATAAGAAATACATTGACCTCGCCACTTCTGAAACGGCTGATAATCTTATCCCGGTGACGGCTCTTACCTGTCAGCATCTCGTAGCCTATCGCTAAGTGATCTAGTTGCGCAGCGATAAGATCTAACATGGTCGTGAAAGAGGAGAAGATCAATATATTACGGCCCTCCTCAATCATATTAGGCAGCTTGTCCGCCAACCAGGTCAATTTTGATGATTCATTAACACTTGTTGTGTTTTCCGCCTTAAGGGTTAACGCTTCAGCCTCTGTATCAGTTTCCGTAACAGCTAATTTAGCAAGCATACTAGGATGACAACATACCTGACGCAATTTCAGCAGCGCATTACTAATGGCTAGGCGATTAGCTTTAGCTCCGGTTTCTAACAGCGCGAGCTGTAACTGCTCAGCCACAGTGAGTCGGATTGTTTCATAGAGATCTGTTTGTGTCTGACTCAATGGAATCACAGTGTTAATCACTGTTTTTTCTGGCAATTCCTTAGCCACTTTTGATTTCGTCCGCCTTAGCATAAAAGGAGCGATACGACTGGCTAAGCGCTGACGCGCCGTCACACTGGCTTCTTTCTCTATCGGCAGCTTAAACTGACGCTGATATTGACTTGCACTGCCAAGAAAGCCGGGCATAAGAAAATGAAACAGCGACCACAGTTCACCTAAGTGATTCTCCATCGGTGTCCCTGTTAGGCAGAGACGATGCTTGGTATTGAGTTTATTAACTAATTTAGTCACCCGACTGCGACTATTTTTAATAGTTTGTGCTTCATCTAGTATCACTTGATACCATTGCTGCGCCATAAACAGCGCTTCATCTTGTAATAAGGTGCCATAACTGATGATCACGATATCGACCTGATTAAGCTGGTTGGCATTAATGTGGCGGGCACGTCCGCTCCAAACTAAGGTCGTCAAATCTGGTGTAAAAGTCTTAGCTTCATGCTGCCAGTTACTCAGTAACGTAGTGGGCGCAATAACCAGTATTGGTTGACTTAGTTTTCCCGCCTCTTTATCTAACGCTATGCTGGTAAGGGTTTGAATCGTTTTTCCCAGGCCCATATCATCGGCTAATATACCCGCAAATTTGTGCTTTTTTAGAAACTGTAACCATTTTACGCCTTGGCATTGATAGCTTCTTAATACTGCATTTAATCCCTTTGGCGCGACAAAGTCTGTGTCATCAGAGCTGGTTTCTAAAAAACGATTTAGCGCCTGCGCTTGCTCCCTTAGCCACGAGGCGCCTTGCCAACGCAATACCTCGGTCTTACTCGACGATGAACCAAGGATTGCCTTATCTAATTCTGATAACCGCGACAACTGATGGCGAGACAGTCTGAGTCGTTGGCTATCATTGAGAGGCTGCTTCTCGTAAAGCTCTCCTAAGACAGACAAAATACGTTTAACGCGATCAGCGGGCAAAGTGAGCAGTTCACCGGAATCCAGTTCAACAGTCACTGGCTTGCCACCAATCTCTGCAGAGATTTTGCCTTGGCGAATTAAATTAAGCAGTAATGGTAGCAAATTCACCTTTTTGCCATCAATATCTACACCTATACCTAGCTCAAACCAATCTTGATCGGGTTGGGCCTCTACGTCGGCAAACCAAGTGTGGCTCTGCACCTTAACAAACCGATTTTTTGCTTCAAAATCTATCTGCCAGCCCGCTAATGACAATTTTCGCAGCGCTACCGCTTGTAAATCAATAGCCTCAGGTAACAGCCTAGCGCTGGAATCTAACGCCAAACTAATTGGCGATTCATGACGATGGGAAACTAGGGGAAATTGATGCAGTTGCAGCTGACTTTTCGCCACAAGTGCCATGAGTGCTGTATGGTCTGCACTAATATAGAGTAACTCATCTAAGGTGTAGGCACGTTTACCGTGAACGAGATAAAACTTTGCAAATTCAACCGGCTCAATGGGGTCAGATAACCAAGGAAAATCCATCATCTGCCGTTTTATCATCAATCGTGGTGACCATTCACCATCCCTGTCAATATCATCAAGTAGGTGATGATTGATCCTTGCGTCATCAGCACAATCAAAAAGCAGGCTATGACTGCACTCGTCGATATACACATCATGACTGACCGCTACCATTAATTGCCTATCGAAGTAGTCTTCATCATAAAATCGCTCTAGCTTTAGCGGTATCGCACCGACCTCTTCAAAGAAGCAACGTTGTGTGGCAGTAATAAGCTGATAAAACGCTTGTCCGAGAGACTTTGGCAACAAGGTACATATCTGACCACGTTGAGTTTCTAGGTCATAGCTGTTTAAACTTGCGGCGAGCAAGGCAAAAATTTGTCTATCGGCGAGGCTAATATATTTAGGTGTTGGCTGGCTTTGGACAACATCAAGACCCAACTCACCTCGCAGTTGATATCGACCTTCTTTGGTTAAATAGCCTTTGTAGACACTGAGTTCAATGCCGTCATCTATGACCTTAAGCAGATAGATAACACGATGGCGCGCCATTGCCGGAAACGGATCGTAATACTGGCTAAATTCGCTTCTAAAAAGCCTGATGGCAGTGTCATTCCGCCTGCTGCGCGCTGAGAATTCAGACTCAGGTTGTGCCAAATGTTCTATGGCTAAGGCTGCCAAATGGATGCACTTTTTTTGCTTACAACTGCATTCCCCTGTGTACGCCGCAGCCCCTAATAAAAGATGAGCACTAATTTCTCCCCGCCCATGAGTAAAGCGCCCCTCTACACGGCTTACGCTTTCACTAAAGTGGACGAGTTGTCGGCTAAGTAACGCCTGTAGTCCAGCGAAAATTTCTTGATGGGAAAAACTGTCAGATAATACTAGCAATGCGTTATTCCGTAGCCAAGTAACTTGGCCATAATGCTTTTTGGCGAAAGGCGAAAGCATACCACCACTTAGCTCGATCCCCAAACCTACATGTGGGGATGTGCAACAAGGCGAGAGCAAGGTCTCATTCGTGGTGTATGACAAGCAAGTTAGCGTGACTTACTGGCTTCAAGTAACGCTATAAAATCTTTTTTATTAAGCGGCTTAGAGTAAAAATACCCTTGGACAAAATCGATCCCAACAGATTTAACAAATTCTAATTGCCATTGATCTTCAACCCCTTCAGCAACAACCGTCAGGTTTAAAGCATGGCTCATCTTAGTGATAGCATTAACCAAGGCTTGTTGTTTGGGCGATTGTTGAGAGTTTCTAATGAAGCTCTTATCAATCTTCAGCTGATCAATGGGGAAATAGTTGAGGTAGGAAAGTGATGAGTAACCGGTACCAAAGTCATCTACTGCAATCTTACAGCCTTTGGCACGTAACTGTTCAAACGCTTTAATAAGATTGCTATGACCCTCCATCAACAATGACTCAGTGATCTCCAGTGTCAGTTGATCAAACGGAAAGTCGTCACCAAGGCGCGCGGCAATACGATCTATAGAGGTAAGCAGACCGTCCTGAAGTAGGTGCGACCATATCTCTTGAGTCGAAACATTAACAGACAATGAAAAACCATAGCTTGAACCATAGTGATACAGCAGGTGCATTCCCTGCTCCCGCACCCATTCACCAATTTCAACGATAGAGCCATCGGTTTCCGCAACCGGAATAAACTCAAGCGGCGAGATAGTTTCGCCTTCTCGGTACCAACGAATCAAGGCTTCAGCATGAACAACTTTGCCGGTACTGACTTCTATAATAGGTTGGTACAGCAGTTCAAACTGCTTCGTCGCTAACGCCGTTTTTAACCAAGTATGCATGAGTGCTGTACGCTCTGCTCGCTGTTGCATCCCTTGATTAAAAAATTGGTAACGCCCCTTACCTGCCTCTTTAGCTACATACATAGCTTGATCCGCACAATTTAGCAGCTTCTCTAAGGTGTGTGCATCTTCGCCAAATCGGGCAATACCAATACTCATACTGCTATATACCCGCTTACTGTCACTTAATGCATAACGTTGCTCCATTGTATTAATGATTTTCTGAGCAAAGGTGCGGATAGCGTCAATATCGCAAACATTTGGCAATAACAGCGCAAACTCATCCCCTCCGAGCCTTGCGACAGTGCCGGTGCCACCAGCTAATTTTTTTAGCCGACAGCCAACTTCGATAAGCAATTGATCACCACAATAGTGGCCCAAACTGTCATTGACCTGCTTAAAATTATCTATATCCATCAACATCAGGGTAAAACCATCGGCCTTATCAGCACGAAGCGTTAACTCGGTGATCCGTTCAAAAAGCTGTGTACGATTAGGTAACTCTGTCAAAGGATCATAGTTTGCTTGGTAATAGATGAGGTCTTGTGCCTGCTTTCGTTCACTGACATCTGAAATCAACCAGGCAAAAATGGTGTTATCGCTGCTATCGTTAAATGCCATGGCTGTAATTTCTGCATCAAAGTCTTGTCCATCAAACCTAAAAACTTTGGCCTCGCCTTGCCAATGTCCGCGCTCAGTTAATGATGCAGCAATCAACTCGCAATCAGAGTGACCGGTGATACTCAGATGCTTTGTTGGAGAAAAAACCTTCGGACGTTTATCTTCACCATTGAAAGACATTGTATTAAAAAATGTTTCATTGGCATCTAAAATATGACCTTCCGCATTGGTGGTCACTAACGCAATAGGTAATTGGTTAAAAATCGCGCTCGCTTGGCGCTGAAATTGAAAAGCGCGGCTACGTTCAATGGCCAAGCTGGCTAATCGTGCAGCTTCCTGTATCAGGATCAGATCGCTAGTGCTGGGGGATTTAATTTGGTCGTAATACATGGCAAACGTGCCAAGCACATCACCACTAATACCCTTGATAGGTTCTGACCAACAGGCCAATAGATCATGTGAAAGCGCTAGGCCTTTGAAATCAATCCAGTTGGGATGGGTGGCAATATCTTCCACAATAACACGGTTACCACTGAAGGCCGCCTCACCACAAGACCCTACGCCTTCACCAATGTTAACGCCGTGAATAGCTCGATTGTAAGCATCAGGCAGATTGGGGGCCGCGCCATTTAGTAGGCTAAGGCCATCATCACTCAGCAACAGCACAGAGGCACGAGTACCGAGTTTTTCGTACTCAATCTGTCGCACCAGTGCCGATAGGATGTTTGATAAGGGCGCACCATCCAACACCATAGTAAGGATTTTATTATAGCGCCTTATGCTGATCTCTCGATCCGCCTCTTCGCGCTCCAACGGCGTTATAGACTCATAGCCTAGATGCATCATGCCCTCCTAGCGTGCAAACTTCCTTTCACTCTACTACACAAAACTGTTTTTCACAGCTATTTGCTTATCCTTCAGCAGTGCGTTGCATCCGAGCCAGATAGAAACCGTCGAAGCCTGATTCTGCCACGCTAATATTTTCATCATCCAAAAAGACAAAATGAGGGTTATTGGCTAAGAATAGATCGACTTGTTCACGGTTTTCTTGAGGCATAATTGAACAAGTCGCGTAAATTAAGATGCCATCTACTTTCACCATACGGCTGTAACTTTGCAAAATATCTTTTTGCAACTGCACTAATACAGGCAAGCGTTCTGGGGTATCTCGCCATTTGGCATCAGGGTTACGTTTAAGTACCCCCAGGCCCGAGCACGGCACATCAAGTAATACTCTATCAGCGGTAAGTTTCAAGCGTTTAATGGTCTTACTGCTAGCAATAATTCGAGTTTCAATATTATGCGCTGCAGCGCGGCGAGCACGCTGCTTGAGGCTATCTAACTTCCACTGCTCGACGTCCATAGCTAGCAAGCGTCCCTTGCCTTGCATCTGCGCCGCTATCGATAATGTTTTACCACCAGCACCTGCACACGCATCGACAACACGCATTCCCGGTTTAGCATCAACCGCCGTTGCAACCAATTGCGAACCAGCATCTTGCTGCTCAAACAAACCATTTTTAAATGCTTCAGTTCTAAATAGGGCTGAATCAGACATCACTTCGACAGCTGTATCTACCGTTTCAACCACTTTGGTTTGCACGCCTTCTTTGGCTAACGTTTTGATCAGTTCTTCTCGCGTACCTTTGAGCAAGTTAGTCCGCAAATACCGTTTGGGTGGTGTTGCGAGTGCGGCTCGTTCGGCAGGCCATTTGTCGCCAATTTGAGTTTGCCCCAATTCATCTAACCATTCAGGGCAGCCATCAAATAGTGCGCCCTGCTGCTTTGCTTCCATGAGACGTTGGTCAAAATCAGTTTGCTCAACCTTCAACGCATACTGCATTTTAGGCAGTTCCAAACCGTGAAACATATGCCATGCATTAAGCAGCTGAGTGCCTAAACGCTCAATCTCACTACTCTTTATATCTGCCAAAAAGCAGTACAAATTAAGTCGACGTAAAATATCACCCGCCACAGCCGTGATCCGCGCTTGCTCTGCCGGCGCTAATTTAAGTCCTGAAAAATGGTGCGAGTAGGCTCTGTCTAGGGGTTTCCCTTCGTTGAGCACCATAGTGAGCACGTTAATGACTAATTCGGTTGAACTGGCTGAAAGCGGAGCATTTAGCATGATAGAGCCTACTTAAGAAAAATCGGTGAGGATCATAGGAGTAACCACTGCAATACGCAAGTGATCGAAGCGATAAACTGTGGGCAAATATAGCAGAAACAGAAAAGGTAAGCCTAAGGCTTACCTTTTCTACTCGTATCAATCGCTCTTAATAACGATGCAACCAATATATTAAAATCAGCGTTTAACTATTTTCACACTAAACTGGCAAAAAAACAGCCATAACTATCAAACTGAACTTCACTATTAACCCATCGAGCTTTAGGTAAACCATGCCCACTCAACAGAGCTTTAACCTTGATCTCTTTCAACGTCAATGTTTGTGGTTGCACAGAGAAGTTAAACCCAACCAATATGCGATCGTCAGCAGTACGGCGCTCAAACAACAACACCTTGTCATTGGCTTCAATAAATTTGATGTCACCAGTAATTAATGTTGGATGCTGCTGGCGCCACGCCAATAACTGACGATAACAATTTAAGATTGAGTCGGCATCATGCTCCTGCTGTTCAACGGCTAACGGCAAGTGTTTATCACACACTGGCAACCAAGGGCTCGTATCACTAAAGCCAGCAAATTGAGCTTGGTTGGTCCAAGGCATAGGTGTGCGACAACCATCTCGCCCTTTAAACATCGGCCAGAATGCGATGCCAAAGGGATCTTGAAGTTGCTCATACCCTATTTCAACTTCGGTTAACCCCAGTTCTTCACCTTGATAACTGCAAACACTGCCGCGCAGTGAACAAAGCAGCGCATTCAACATTTTTGCCATGTCACCATTAAAAGCCCCTTTACCCCAACGACTGGCTACACGTTGAACATCATGATTACCTATCGCCCAACAGGGCCAGCCATCGCCAATACTCTGCTCTAAGGCTTCAACGGTTTGGCGAATATATTGTGGGCTGAAATCATCAGTCAAGAGTTCAAAACTGTAGGCCATATGCAAGCGGCCATTGCCTTGAGTATATTCAGCCATGGTGGCCAGTGAATCCTCAGATGAGACTTCACCTAAGGTAACAACACCAGGATACTGATCGATCAACTGGCGCAAATCTTCGATAAAACTAACCGTCTGCGGACGAGTATTATTATAGAAGTGGTATTGGTATGCATACGGGTTATCTTCGCTAAAACCTCGCCCTTGACGCATGTCAGCAGGTTTTGCGGGGTTATCTCTGAGCAGCTCATCATGATAGCAAAAGGTGATCGCATCCAGTCGGAAGCCATCTACCCCTTTGTCTAACCAAAACTTGACGTTGTCGAGCACGGCCGCGCGTACATCGGCATTATGGAAGTTCAGATCCGGCTGGCTAGTCAAAAAGTTATGCAAATAGTATTGCTGACGACGCGGTTCCCACTCCCAGGCGCAGCCACCAAATATCGCTAGCCAGTTATTCGGCGGTGTGCCGTCTTCTTTGGGATCGGCCCAGACATACCAATCCTGCATAGGATTTAATTTGTCTTGGCGACTTTCCACAAACCACTGATGCTGCGATGACGTGTGACTCAACACTTGGTCGATAACGACTTTAATATCTAGGCTGTGTGCTTTGGCGATCAGCTCATCGAAATCCGCCATGGTGCCAAATAAGGGGTCAATCGCTCTGTAATCGCTAATGTCGTAACCAAAATCTTTCATTGGCGATTTAAAAAATGGAGATATCCAAATCGCATCAACATTTAGGCTCGCAATATAGTCTAGTTTGGCGATGATCCCTTGCAGATCACCTACGCCATCGCCATTGGAATCCATAAGGCTACGAGGATAGATCTGGTAGATGACTGCACCTCGCCACCAAGAAACTTGATTCATTATTGCCCCTATGCGCATATCGCGTAGCTTTCGCTGTTGGTTAAAGCGCGCTGCGTTACGCCAATGTTACCCACAAGTTGTCGATAACTTATGTTATTAGAATGAAACGAGCATACGCATCCACTAAATCGGGTTCAATATCCCTGCATACGTATGCATAACTATTCTTGTTAAAACACACCTCAACAGCGATAATAAATAGCTAATAAAAACATTGGTATAAATTATAATTGCCGGTTACTAATTGCAGTGAAAATGGCCAATATTGATGGATAAAATTACCCCGAGCTACTTTTGAATACGTATGCATAATATTGTTTGGTGCTTCGAAGCGGGAGTAGTATCGTCACTGCTACATAACAACTTAGAAACAAGTAAAATAACAAGCAACACTCAATCACTCTATTGCTTAACTTTGCCATTAAATGCGACCTTAACGCACAACGATTGCAAACAGACCGGTAGAGTGAAAAAAGGGGAAGATGGATGTTTCAATTTAAACCTAGCCTACTCACACTCGCTATGATTGCGGCCGGCGCCAGTGTACAGGGCTACGCAGCAGAAGAAGTAAAAACTGATGTTGAGCCGCAGGCTCAAGAACAGTCAATCGAAGTCATTCAGGTCACCGGTATTCGCCGTAGCCTACAAGAATCTCAATCGCTTAAAATGTCTTCATCATCTATCGTTGAAGCTATTTCAGCAGAAGATATCGGTAAACTCCCAGATGTGAGTATCGCCGAATCACTGGCCCGTCTTCCAGGTGTTGCAGCTCAACGCTTAGATGGTCGCGCAAACGTTATCTCTATCCGGGGTCTGGGTCCTGACTTTACGACAGCAACCTTAAATGGTCGCGAGCAAGCCTCGGTCAACGATAACCGTGGTGTTGAGTTTGATCAATACCCTTCTGAACTCCTCAACCGAGTGGTTGTGTATAAGACTCCTGATGCCTCAGTAATGGCGCAAGCCATTGGTGGTACAGTGGATATGCAAACCATTAGCCCACTGACTTATGGCGAGCAAACTATCGCCGTTTCACTTCGTGGTGAGATGAATGATTTGGGTGCGCTCAATAGCGGCTCAACGGATAAAGGCTATCGTGGCAGCATCTCTTATGTCGACCAGTTCGCCGACGAAACCATTGGTATCGCTATTGGTTACGCGCGTATGCAGTCGCCTAACCAAGAGGAACGTTGGCAAGCATGGGGCTATCCAGAACTTGACTATGATGCGGCCAACCCAAAGGTGCTTGGTGGTGCTAAGCCTTTCGTTCGTTCAAGTGAACTCGAACGTGATGGCGTAATGGCGGTATTTGAATATCAGCCAAACGACAGCTTTAAGTCAGTGGTTGATGTTTATTACACTAAATTTAAAGACGATCAGCGTCTACGTGGTATCGAGATCCCAGGCCAATGGGGTGCTGGTTGGGGTAATACAGGTATTACCGCGCTTGAAACTGAAGATGGCCTCGTCACTAAAGGTACTATCAATGATGCAGCGGTTATTGTACGTAACGACGTCAATATTCGTGATGCTAAATCACTATCAATTGGTTGGAACAACAAGTTCACTATCAATGATAACTGGAGTGTAGAAGCCGATATCGCCCTGTCAAAAGCAGAACGTACTGACCTCGGTATGGAAAGCTACAGCGGCACTGGCCGTGGTAACGGTAATGGCGCCACAGATACATTAGGCTTTGAATACAATGGCCAAGGCGGTTATGACTTTACCCATAATTTAGATTATGCAGACCCGAACTTGATTAAACTGGGTGGCGCGTTCAGCTGGGGTAACCCAATAGGCCCAGATAGCCAAGATGGCTTTATCAACAAACCTGAAATTGACGATGAACTAAAATCTCTGCGTCTTGCCGCAGAGTATGTATTCGACGATGGCGCCGTGCGTAGTATTCAATTTGGGCTTAACCGCACCGATCGTGATAAGAGCAAACGCGATAACGGTTACTACTTAACTTTAAAAGATTATCCAAACATGATGACAGTGCCGGATAAGTACCTACTTGATCCAACCTCACTGGCCTTCTTTGGTATGGGCGACATGCTAAGTTACGATTCATTAGCCTTCTACAACGATGGCAATTACATCGAAACCAACGCTGATTCCGTTGACCTAAGCCGTGCGACGAACTCTTGGGATGTCTATGAAGAGGTAACGACCGCCTTTGTTAAGGTCAACCTTGAAACGGAACTCTGGGATCTTCCCATCACAGGTAATGTCGGTCTGCAAGCTGTGCACACAGATCAAAGCTCTGATGGCACCATCGCAACGGTAGACAGTGGTACCGTCATCAAGACACCAATTACTGCTGGTGATACCTACACAGAATGGTTACCCAGCATCAACTTAGGTTTTGAAGTGGCTGAAGGCCAGATGGTTCGTGTTGCGGCAGCGCGTACCCTTACCCGTGCTCGTATGGATAAGATGAATGCTAACGTTAACTTTAGCTACAATGCTAACCCAACTGACGGTGTCAACTGGTCTGGTGGTGCGGGTAACCCATACCTAAAGCCTTGGCTTGCCCGTCAGTACGACATCAGCTACGAGAACTACTTTAGCGACCAAGGTTACTTTGCCTTAGCCGTGTTCTACAAAGATCTTGAAAACTATGTCTATGATCAGCAGTCAGCATTTAACTTTGGTGAACTTTTCCCAGACCAACCAGGTAACCCAATTGGTCTAGTGACTCAGCCACAAAATGGCCAAGGCGGCTATGTTCAAGGCATCGAAGCGTCTCTGTCGCTAGACTTTGGCATCTTCGCTGACACCCTTGATGGTTTTGGTACTATCTTAAGCGGTACCTATAACGACAGCGAAGTCAAAGAAACAGCCGACAGCGAAGCAACAACCTTACCGGGTTTGTCTGAAAAGACTTTCAACGCGACGGTTTACTACGAAAACAGTGGCTTTGATGCACGCATCAGCTCTCGCTACCGCAGCGACTTCTTAGGTGAAGTGACCAAGATCAGTTTGCAACGTGAAAACGTTAACATCAAAGCCGAAACGGTCGTTGATGCGCAAATTGGTTACGACTTCTCTGAAAGTGGTATCGACGCCCTTTATGGCCTGTCAGTGCTATTGCAAGTGAACAACTTGACCAATGAGCCATTCACCTCTTAC
The DNA here is from genome assembly GCF_001735525.1 of Shewanella colwelliana. Taxonomy (NCBI): domain Bacteria; kingdom Pseudomonadati; phylum Pseudomonadota; class Gammaproteobacteria; order Alteromonadales; family Shewanellaceae; genus Shewanella; species Shewanella colwelliana. Next base: position 476,845 of record NZ_MCBT01000048.1, on the reverse strand, counting down.
TTTGGTGATGACAAACGTGAAGTACGTGACTTCCAAAACTACGGTCGTAACTACATGCTAGGGGTGAACTACAAGTTCTAATTAACTAGCCCCACATAAAACGCCTCTGTAATCCTGTTACGGGGGCGTTTTTTTACTAGCGGCCTATTAGGGACAACTGAATGAACACAAAGGTTAAACACGTAGTAATTGTCGGTGGAGGTAGCGCGGGTTGGATGGCGGCAGCGATGCTGTCACGCCTGATGGGCCAACAACTCAATATCACGCTTATAGAATCGCCTGATATAGCGACCGTTGGTGTGGGTGAAGCGACGATCCCGCCGCTGCAAGTGTTTAACCAAGCCCTTGGGATCAGTGAGCCCGACTTTATCAAAGCGACACAAGGCACCTTTAAACTCGGGATTGAATTTGAAAACTGGTATAAAAGAGGCGACAGCTATATGCACGCCTTTGGCCAATTCGGTAAAGATCTAGCCTTAACCCCCTTTCACCACTACTGGCTTAAATCTAAACCTGCGGACACGGCCAGCTTTTGGGATTACTCTCTCAATTATCAGGCGGCTAAAGCCAACCGCTTCACTCCCTTAGCCACGATCAAGGGCCCAAGCCTTCCGGGTATCACTCACGCTTATCATTTTGACGCTACGCTGTATGCAGCCTTGCTAAGCGAGCGTAGCCAACAACAGGGCGTAACACGTATTGCGGCGAAGGTAGGCGACGTTCATCTTAATCAATACAATGGCTTTATAGACAGCTTAACGCTAGAGAATGGTCAGTCTATCAAGGGCGATCTGTTTATCGACTGCTCTGGCTTCAAGGGGTTACTTATCGAAGAGGCGCTCAAAACGGGTTATGACGATTACAGTCACTGGCTATTGTGTGATAGCGCACTTGCAGTGCCGTGCAAACCCACAACACTGACAATCCCCTACACTCGCTCTATTGCCCACCAAGCGGGCTGGCGCTGGCGCATTCCGCTCCAACACCGAACGGGTAATGGCATTGTCTATAGCAGCCAATTTATGAGTGATGAACAAGCTCAAAAGGAGCTTTTAGACAACCTCGATAATGAAGCCATAGGGACGCCAAAACAGCTACGCTTCACCCCAGGCCGACGTCTTAAGCAGTGGCATAAAAACTGTGTATCGCTCGGACTCTCAAGTGGGTTTCTTGAGCCGCTAGAATCCACCAGTTTACACCTTATCCAATCTGGACTTATTAGGCTGATTAAACTGTTTCCAACCCTAGATATGCCAAGCAGCTACCAAGATGAATATAACCGCCAGTCTAAACGTGAGTTTGAGCAGATCCGCGACTTTATTATTCTCCACTACCGGCTCAATCAACACCAAGAACTGCCGTTTTGGCGATATTGCCAAACCATGGCAATCCCTGAGAGTCTGCGGGAAAAAATTGAGCTGTTTGAACAAACAGGCAATGTATTTAGGCATCAAGAAGAGCTCTTTTCAGAAGCCGCATGGGTGCAAGTCATGTTGGGGCAAGGCATAGTCCCACAGCGCTGTCACCCCCTCACAGAGGGCTTAACTGGACAGCAATTATCACAATTCTTGAGCGATCTCTCTGGGATCTACCGCAACAGCTGCGATCAACTCCCATCCCATGACCAATTTATTCATCATCACTGCCGCGCCCCTGCGCAGCACGATGCATAGTAAAGGAATTAGAATATGTTTAAGTTTTCCACCGCGATACTGCTCCTTGCGGGCAGCTCCTTACTGAGCGTAGCTACTCCCCTAGCCCTTATGGCCGATGAAGCTGTCACAAAGTTAAGAGTCGAGCCCCTTAACTGGTGGGCAGGCATGAAGAATCCTCAGTTGCAGCTGATGGTACATGGTCAGAGCATTGCTGACAGTAAGGTTAGCATTGAAGCAAAACAGATTAAGGTGTTGGGTGTGCAGCACAGCGATAACAAAAACTACCTGTTTATTGATCTCGATACGACCAACGCCCCAGCACAAGCATTCTCTATTACGTTAACTAATATAGATGGCTCCAAGCATACCTTGGCATACCAGCTAAAAGCTCGCGAGCCCGGCAGTAAACAGCGCCAGGGGTTTTCCAACAAGGATGCTATTTATCTCATTACCCCCGACCGTTTCGCCAATGGCGACCCAAACAATGACAACCATCCAAAAATGTTAGAACTGGCCAATCGCGCTGATAAAGACGGTCGCCATGGCGGCGATATTAAGGGAATGATTGATAATCTTGATTACCTTGAAGATCTTGGTGTAACCCAGTTATGGATCAATCCACTGACCGAAAATAATCAGGCGCAATATTCCTACCATGGCTATTCAGTCACCGACCATTATCAGATTGATCCCAGGTACGGCACAAACGAGGACTATCGCCAACTGTCACTGCGTGCCCGTGATAAAGGCATTGGCATCATTGCCGATGTAGTCGTCAATCATATCGGCTCTAATCATTGGTGGATGGCTGATCTGCCCAGTAAAGATTGGGTTAACTATCAGCCCAATGACCATAGTGCTAACAAACAGATTGGATTTACCAGTCATCGCCGCACCACAGTCCAAGACCCCTATGCGGTGAGCAGCGACACACAAGCGTTTACCGACGGCTGGTTTGTCGACACCATGCCAGATCTTAATCAAAGAAATCCGCTGCTCGCGACTTACCTCATCCAAAATAGTCTCTGGTGGATAGAACACGCTGGGCTTAGCGGTATACGTGAAGACACTTACTCCTACGCAGATAAAGGCTTTTTAATTAAATGGGCTAAGGCAATCATGGATGAATACCCTAACTTTAACATTGTCGGAGAGGAGTGGACCGCGAACCCCATTACCGTCTCTTACTGGCAAAAAGGTAAACACAATCAAGATGGCTATCAATCTGAACTGCCAAGCCTCATGGACTTCCCCCTATACGAAACCCTGATTAGTGCCTTGAATGAGCCCGAAGGATGGGACACCGGCTTTATTAAACTTTACGAGTTTCTTGGTAACGATGTGGTTTACGCTGACCCCACACAACTGGTGTTATTTGAAGGTAACCACGATACTAACCGCCTATACAGCCTGTTGGGTGATGATATCGCCCTCACGCAGATGGCGATGGCTTATGTCCTCACCAGTAATCGCATTCCGCAGCTATTTTATGGAACAGAAATTTTGATGCAAAGTCCAACAAAGGATAGAAATGATGGCGCGGTACGCGCCGATATGCCCGGTGGGTGGCAGGATGATACTATCTCAGCATTTGATAGCAAAGGGCTAATGCAATCACAATTGGCGATACAGCAGTTCACAAAACGGTTACTCAACTACCGTCGAACGTCTGCAGCGATTATCGATGGCGGACTGCGTCACTTAGTGCCACAAGATGGCGTTTATCTACAAGTCAGATGCGAAGATAAAGCCTGCGCTAAGGGCGCTAGTCTACTGGTTATCTACAACAAAAATGAGACGTCAACTGAAGTGGAGCTGGCACGTTTGGGGGAGCTTATCAATACCAGTGCCACAGGTTATAACATTATTACCCAAGCACCACAGCCACTAGATCAAGCTATTGTGTTAGCGGGCAAAGGCGTGACCCTCATTGACTTAACAGGAAAGCGCTAATGACTCTTCAACGCTTTACGCCCCTTATAGCCTTAGCAGCCATCGCGGGCGCTTGGCTGCCATGTAACTTAAATGCGGCATCCAAATCTGATCCAACGCAGGCCTTGGCACCTAGTGCAGACATTACCGCTGAAAAACCCGTTATCTACCAGGTGTTCACCCGCCTTTTTGGCAATACCAATACCACCAATAAGCCATGGGGAACCATTGCAGATAATGGCGTGGGTAAGTTTAGCGACTTCACTCCCCTAGCCCTTGAAAGTATCCACGCCTTAGGCGTTAGCCATATCTGGTATACAGGTGTGCCCCATCATGCTGTGGTCAATGACTACAGAGACATAGGGATCAGTCTAGACGACCCCGATGTAGTAAAAGGCAGAGCGGGATCGCCCTACGCGGTTAAAGATTACTACAATGTTAATCCAGACTTGGCTGACAACCCAGCTAATCGATTAGCAGAGTTTGAGGCCTTAATTGCGCGCACACACCAAGCAGACATGAAAGTCATTATCGATATAGTGCCCAATCATGTCGCTCGCCACTACCAATCGCTTGCTAAACCATCTGGGGTGAGCGATTTTGGGGAGCAAGATAATCGCACGGTTCAATACGATAAAAACAACAACTTCTATTATGTTGTCGATACCCCGTTTAGCGTCCCCAAATTGCAGCAGCAGCCACTTGGTGGCCAACCCCATCCCTTAGTGGATGGCCAGTTTGTCGAGTCGCCAGCCAAATGGACTGGAAACGGCTCACGTTTGGCCAAACCTGATGCCAATGACTGGTATGAAACAGTAAAAATAAATTATGGCGTGAGACCAGACGGAACATTCGATTTTCCGCGTCTTCCCAAAGGCTTTGAAACGAAAACGGCTGCTGAACACTTTATATTCTGGAGTAACATTTCCGCAAGCGAAATCCCAGACTCATGGAAGAAGTTCAATCAAATCGTCCAATACTGGTTAGCTAAGGGCGTAGACGGCTTTCGCTATGACATGGCAGAAATGGTACCCGTCGAATTTTGGAGCTATCTTAATAGTCAGATAAAACACACTAGCCCTAATGCACTGCTACTTGCGGAGGTCTACACCCCATCACGTTACCGAGATTATATTCACTTGGGGAAAATGGACTATCTGTATGACAAAGTTGGCCTCTATGACACTCTAAAGGCCATTATCCAAGGTCAGCAGTCAACCAGTGCAATCGAAACCGATCGCCTGAATGTTGTCGATATTGCCTCCCATATGCTGCACTTTTTAGAGAACCATGATGAACAGCGCATAGCCAGCCCTGAATTTGCAGGAGATCCTATCAAAGCACTGCCAGCAATGGTGGTATCAGCGACCTTGAGTAACGCCCCCACCCTAATCTACTTTGGCCAAGAGGTCGGTGAAGATGGCAGCGAAAATGCGGGTTTTGGTCAGCCCTCAAGGACCAGCATTTTTGATTATGTTGGTGTGCCGGCTCATCAGCGCTACATGAATGATGGGAAATTCGACGGTGGTCAATCCACATTGAAAGAACGTAAATTGCGAAAGTACTACGCCAACTTGCTCAACCTATCCCATAATGCCTCTGCGTTAAGGGGCAAATATGCGCTGCTACCACTAAAGCCAGTTAGCGCACAGCCCAATAATGACCGAGGACAATTTGCACCGCCGCAGCAAAACACCAATGACAAGCTGTTCGCTTTCTCACGATACGATAGTCAGCAGCAACTCATTATCGCGGTTAACTTCAGCGCAGAACCCCAAAATCTTGATATCCATCTACCTAAATCGCTTATCGCAACGTGGCAACTTCGTCAGCGCAGCTACGAATTAATTGATCTGCTCAATATAAGCGCTAAGCAAAATCCCTTAAACCTTAAAGTTACTAATCCATCGCTACCATTGAGCTTGCAACCCTATCAATCTGTGGTGTTATCCCTGCAACCTTAAGCAATGAGGTTGAATTAAAAGTCCGTTCCTTAAACACAAAAACCCCATTATTAACAAATAATGGGGTTTTTACTTTTGGGAACCAGCCTACTTACCGCTGTCTGTCCAAGGGTTAAAATTTGGCTTATCACTGGCTGCCTGCTTAGACTCCACACGTGAACTCGTCTTTTTTGTCAGCGGAGTTTGCGCTTGTGACTTAGCAGGCTTTGCTGTGCGTGGTTTTGCTTTAGATTTATCGGTTTGTTTACGCTTGCCATTTTCATCGCGCTGAGCTTTAGGCACGTAATTAAGTACCGACACTGGCACTGCTTTACGGGGCATAAAACCTGCGACGTCACGCCTGTCCAATAGATGTCCAAGGCGACTTTCAATCATGCAAAGATTCTTAAAATCGTCCTTTGAGACCAAAGATATCGCTTGCCCTTCAGCGCCCGCACGCCCTGTTCGGCCAATCCGGTGCACATATTCATCGGCAGGAAATGGCAGATCATAGTTAATCACTAATGGAAGGTTGTCGATATCGATACCACGCGCAGAGATACCAGTTGAGATAAGATACTTAATCTTCCCTGACTTAAAGTCAGCTAAGATCTGCTCACGGATTACTTGTGTACGGCCACTATGGATACAATCCGCTTCGATGCCACGCTTTTCAAGTTGAGCCACCAATTTCGCTGCACCGTGTTTGGTCTCAATAAATATCAGCGCTTGCGGCCAGCGATATTGTTGGATCAAGTGACTCAAGAGTGCAGATTTTTGATCTTTATCCACAGTAGTGAGCCACTGATCAATATTGGGTTTACTTTGCTCATGCTGAGTGACCGACAGGTGAATCGCATCAGGCGCAGCTTCTTTAGCCAGTTCACGTACCTGACGAGACAAAGTGGCTGAAAAAAGCAAATTCTGACGAACTGGCGGTAGTTGTTCGACTATTTTATTAATATCTTCAATAAAGCCCATGTCTAACATGCGATCAGCTTCATCTAAAACTAGTACTTTTATTTCATCAAAATGGATCGAGCGCTGCGTATAGAGATCTCTCAATCGACCTGGCGTCGCAACGACAATATCGACGCCATCAATTAAGGCTTGTTTTTGGGGGGCTAAGTCCACGCCGCCATAAACGGCTAACGACTTAAGATTTAAATGCTTTCCATATGCTTGAATGCTGCTTTGCACCTGCACAGCTAGTTCTCGAGTCGGTGTTAAAATTAGCGCTCTGGCGCGCTTTTTACGCTGAGTTTCACCACTGGCAAGTTTCTCTAAAATGGGTAGAACAAAAGTGGCGGTTTTACCGCTGCCCGTTTGCGCCGCAGCAATAAGGTTCTTGCCTTTAAGCGCCAATGGTATCGCTTCGCTTTGAATAGGCGTAGGTTTTTGGTATCCCAACTCGGTGACAGCATCAACAATAGCAGTGGAAAGTCCAAGATTTGAAAATAGCATTTAGGTTCTCAGCGTAAAAATGGCAGTTAAAATAGAGCAGTTAAAATAAGAAGATACTTACTGTCGCTTACGCGGCAATGTGGCCATGAGTATAACAGAAGAATCCCCTATCGCCCCAATACTCTAGGCTAGAAATGTACCTCATTGGGCCTATCAGTCACAAATCTTCCAAGCAATAGCTAGTACGTAGCCCGCTAGGAATGAACACACTCGCTTAAATTGACGTATAGGCTCTAATAAAAACAGACACTAAATTAGCTTTTACCTGCGTTTACAGGTATTAATTAACTTAGGTTCCGATCAATTTTACCCTTGTTCGGTAACATTGCTGTATTGGTGCTCCAATTAATGTGATTCAATTAATGTGATTCAAATGCTGCCACAATGACGCTAAGCAGTAGTTCTACTCAAAGGAATGATTATGCCTTCATTGCATTTCCCGCCATCGCCACATCATAGCCTCAACGACAGTCTAACGCTTTGGCGTAAGCAAATTTTTAGCCGCCTGTTTGGTTTGTTAGCCATATTCTGTGTGCCTGTCTATTTCACCAGTGTTTACCTTTGTATCGAGCAAGATCTTTGGGTCATGGCGCTATTTGATACTTTCGCTTATGGTCTGCTTCTTTACATATTGCTAGCGCCAGCACCCACCGATAGACAGCGATTCACTTTGGGGTGTTTCTTAGCCTATAGCATAGGTGTGGCCTTTGTTATCACGATTGGCCCCACTGGCGCTGGATTCTTCTGGCTGTTTGTATTCCCGCCACTGTCAAGCATTTTACTCGGTAAAAAAGCAGGCAACGTAGCGCAGATAATCAATGCCTCCAGTTTAGTAGTTATCGGGATCGGGTACAGCGCTAACGTATTTCAGTGGCCATTAACTCAAGGCTATAGCCCCCTTATTTGGTATGTCGTCAGCATTAACTTTGTCGTGACCAATGCAATGTTAACCCTATCTACCTCATTTTTACTGGGTAAACTAACCCGTTCATTACAATCAACGCTAGCGTCCAGACAGGCCACTGTGATGGGGTTAGCAAAGCTGGCCGAATACCGTGATAACGAAACAGGAGCCCACCTTATTCGTATTCAACATTATGCCAATATGCTGGCTAAACAGTTAAAGTCTGAAGGCCATGCACCAGAGCAAGTCACCGACAGTTTTATAAAAGAGGTGACTTTATCTGCCATTTTGCATGACATTGGCAAAGTGGGTATTGCCGATGCTATTTTACTGAAACCAGGCCGACTCAGCCCCGCAGAATTTGAACAGATTAAGGCACATTGTGCCATTGGACATGACGTGCTTAATAGCTTGGGGAACTATGCACCGCAGTGCCAGTTTATCCGTATGGGTAAAGAAATAGCCGGCGGGCATCATGAAAAATGGGATGGTAGTGGTTATCCAAACGGGCTTAGCGGTGATGACATTCCTCTTTCGGCGCGCCTAGTTGCTTTGGTCGATGTGTATGATGCTCTGACCTCTCCGCGTTGCTATAAACGACCTTTATCGCACCAAGAGGCCGTTGCAAGCATTGTTGGGTCAAAAGGCACCCATTTTGACCCAACACTTGTTGACAGCTTTATGGCAATACATCATCAATTCGAAAAACTGTCGAGCGCCTCATTAGCACAGTGACAGTTTAAAAACCTAAGTCTCTGTGCTTTCTAAAGGCTTCTTCTTTAGTACAGGTCTATGTTTAGTTAAGCTTAGGATCAAGGCACCGAAAAACACAGCAATCACGATGGAGACTATACGCATGAGCTCTGCAGAAAATGACTCAACGCCTTGGTGCTTAATTACTTGGTAAGTCAGCACCACAAAGTTAGTAAACAGCAATTGATAAACACTCAGCCGACATTGACGACGAATCGCAAACCCTGCCAGTTGCAGCCCAAGGAAAATGGTTAACCCCAGCAGTGCCCAGGTCGCTATGCCAAAGGTCACCGCTAACATCAAGGGTAAGGTGAATAACACACCAACCACTGTAGTAATAATTTTTTGCTGGCTAAAGGTGCGATGCTCATTGGGGCTAGGGATTTTAATCATAGTGGCAATCGTTATTGCAATCAGCATGGTTTGTGTTGTCCCAAGACCTATTAGTGCTTGCAACACTATGTACATCGCCGTTGTTTTGAACACAATAAGGCCGATATGAGTTTCTGCCGCTTCACTGGTTACATCATCTGGCAATATATCTTGCTCATCCCCCGGAAACAGCACAAAGCTTATAGATGTCACCATGATCGCCACCACAAATGCTTCAAACATCATCCAAGGCAGAATATCAATAGGTGCACCAAACTGCTCACTTAACACCGTCATAATGATCACAACCAAGGTCACCAGCGTTGAGATCAGATCTTTGGGATCGTGATGACTACGATAAAAGCTCCAAAACAGCATTGACCAGCAAAACAGCGCATAACCAGTTGGTGAATCAATTAATAACCCCCCAAAAAACACCACTCCAAAGCTGATGAACAACAGCACTAATAACAGTTTTAGCAACATATTCAGTGGCGGTTTTGAGGGCATGATGGTGAGAAATACGACCACAAAAATAGGGGGCAAAATCGGCATGGGTGAACCGGTATACTGCAGATAAAACAGCAGTAATACCGGAAAAAATACTAGCCGAATAATGGGGTTCGCAGCACTATGAAACATAGGTCCACACACTTAATATACGCATCCATATTCCGGCTAACCACTCACCAAAGCCACTTTGCTCAGTGAAGAAAGCCACGGTTGCTTGCGATCCATAACGTATGTTGCTTGGCACTTCGCCATGTTCGAATACTATGTTAACGGGATAACGCTGCGCATTTATCGAATTAGTATCGGCCATCAAAAATCCCGTTGCTTGATCAACGTTATTACTGCCGCCCGTCCCCCAACCTATACTATCAACCTTGCCTTGCAGTACTCGTCCGGGCAAAGCATCTAATACAATTTTTACCCTTTGGCCCACACGAATATGTTCAAGTGAATTTTCTCTCACTAATGCTGAGATCCAAACACCCCGCGGATCGATAAACGTCAACATTGGCGTCCCCACACTAGCCTTTTGTCCAAGCGTAAGCTGGAGGTTAGTCACGACGCCTTTTGAAGGTGCGATAATCTTGGTTTTTTGCAGATCAAGTTGTGCTTGTTCGAGCTTCGCCATGGCAGATAAAATCTGGGGATTGTTCTCCCCCTCAGGCCCCAAATTCTGCTTAGCTTGTGCAAGTGATGCTTCAGCGGCAGCGAGATTGGCTTGAGCACGATCTCTCGCTTCAATCGCATTATCTAGCTCTGCCTGACTCAGCACACCTTGCCCAGCAAGTTCCATAACACGTCCAGCCTGCTCTTTAGCGTTATTACGCGCAGCTATGGCATCGACCACTTTAGCTTGAGCCACTTCAACTGCAGCGGTATTGGCGCCAATGGCTTGTCCGGCGAGGGCCAAATTGGCTTGGGCAGATTGCACACTTATCTCATAGTTTCTGGGATCGATACTAAACAGTGCGTCTCCGGCACCAACCACTTGGTTATCTTTAACATTTACTTCAGTAATATTACCCGCCACCTCGGTGGCAACCCTGACTAAATAGGCATGAACTCTTGCCTCGCCAGTCATTGGTGTTACCCGGTCAGCCCACAGGCTATAAAGCCAAACGACTAAAATTAGTCCTATGATATAAAAACTCATTTTACGGGATGATTTTTCGGCTGCGGACATGCTCGTTACTCTATGAATTTTGATATGAAGATGTTAATCAGCAAGGTAGCATGTTTCAAGCTTTGTGGCTAAAAAAACAAGGTGTAAGGTGCTTATCAGCCTTATAACAAACCGCTTGTCTGTGCTGATACAAAACCTCATTGCCCTTACTTAAACAAGCGTTACATCACTGACATGGCGCCGCGTTTATCGGCCTTGAACACAGCAACTGAGTTTACGTTAAGCCACAACCACTAACTAGCGGCTATTTGAAACACAGCCTCATTCACTCACATCATTGCGGCTATCATACCTAGCTGCGTTGTATGGCCAGCCTGTACTCGTAAAAAATGACATCATCACAGGGGGGGCAGTTAGATGCTTTAATGAAGCCTAACTTTTGCAGCAACGTCGCTGAGGCTGTGTTATCAGCAGCGACGCCCCCTATAAGTCTCGCCCAAGGGCCAATTTGCCTTGCATGATGCATAAATCCTTGCAGCAATTCACTCGCCAAACCTTGACGCCAATATTGCTCATCAACCAGATAGCCAATATGTGCGTCCTTATGTTCGTCAACAAAGATAAACAGCATACCAATGATGACAGACTCACTCCGCTTTTTCACAATAAGCAATTGGCTTTCAGTTATCATCCGACTAAGCCATCTCTGCGCAGCAGCTTTTGTGTTCACCCCATTAAAGTAAGGGGGTAAGTTCTCAACAACTTTGGGGGCCAGTAATTGCGGCAATGTGTTTAATAACGCCTCGCGCTGATCAGCGGTCATATCGAGTGTGACTTCAGCCACGTTTAATCTAGTGGTATCAAATGATATTGCCATTGCCGTTACCTAATAAAATAAGCCTAATGATATCGAGCACACATACAGCTTGCCCCATGATGCTAACCACACTGTGATTAGCATCATGGGGGAGCATCACTGCGGTGACAATTAACCAGCGTCTAGCGGGTGTATGCGATGTTCCCCGTGGCATTAAAATGCCATGTTTACTTTCTCAACGTCATCACCCACTCCACTAACACAAAAAATGGCACTTAAGCCTAGGACACGTGAATACGTATGCAGATAATTGCTACTACGCTATGTTAGCTTCTACCATGGGCCAAAACAATTCCTGACCACGGAGTGTCTATGGGCCCTATTCTCACCAAGCAGTTGAAAAAACCTTTTTCGCTGTTACCACAAAACCTTGTTGCGCTAACATTGACGTTGTTGACCAGCGTTGGTCTCGCGACTTCCTCAGGCCATGCCGTCGCAAAAAGTGTCAAGGTCACATCGCCAGACAAACAGATAACGGTAACATTAAGCGATGATGATGTACGCCCATACTATCAGGTGACATTCCAAGACCAAAGTGTCATTAATCCGTCATCACTTGGACTCGTTTTTCAATCCTTAGGTGAATTTGGTGAAGGATTTAACATCACCAAGGTTGTGCACACAAAGACGGCTGACCGATGGCAGCAACCTTGGGGCGAGCGCGAGTGGATAGATGACGTTCATAATCGCATCCTGGTTCAATTAAGCAACGCACGCTATTCGTTCTCCGTTGAAATTAAGGCCTTCGATGATGGGCTTGGTTTCCGCTATCACGTGCCAAAGCAAGCCCATCTTGGAAAGCTAAATATCACCAAAGAACTCACTGAGTTTGTGGTCCCCAATCCTGACAAAACAACCGCATGGTGGATACCTGCGCGAGGGTGGAATCGCTACGAATACCTTTATCAAACATCCTCGATAGCAAAAATCGATCGAGTACATACCCCGTTTACCTTTAAACTCGATAGTGGTGTGCACATGAGTATTCATGAAGCTGCATTAGTCGATTACGCCGCCATGACACTCGATCAACGCCGAGATGGCACACTGCAAGCCAATTTAACCCCATGGTCAGATGGAATAAAAGTTAAAACTGAAGCAGGGTTTGTCACGCCATGGCGCACCATACAAATATCAGACAATGCCGTAGGCTTACTCAACTCTGATTTAATCCTAAATTTTAACGAACCCAACACCTTAGGCGAGGTAGATTGGGTGGAGCCGAGTAAGTATGTGGGGATCTGGTGGGGCATGCACTTAAACGAGAACACCTGGGGCTCTGGTGAAAAACACGGCGCTACCACCAAAGAGACCAAACGTTACATGGACTTTGCCGCCGACAACGGTTTTGCAGGCGTGTTAGTTGAAGGTTGGAATATAGGTTGGGATGGGAGTTGGTTTAATAACGGTGATGTGTTCAGTTTTACAGAGGCTTATCCCGATTTCGATTTACCCCAGATCGCCGCCTATGGGAAAAGCAAAGGCGTGAGGCTAATTGGTCATCACGAAACATCAGGATCGGTAACCAACTACCGAAAACAGATGAATAATGCTTATGATCTTTATCAACGCAACGGGGTCACACAAGTGAAAACTGGGTATGTGGCCGATGGCGGTGACATAAAACGGGTTGACGAACAGGGCGTTACTCGCCACGAATGGCATGATGGCCAGTTTATGGTCAATGAATACCTTTATAGTGTTACTCAAGCCGCCAAGCGCCAAATCAGTATTAATACCCATGAACCCATTAAAGATACTGGACTACGCCGAACTTACCCTAACTGGATAAGTCGTGAAGGTGCTCGCGGACAAGAGTTTAACGCATGGGGCACACCCCCTAATAATCCCTCGCACACCACCACCCTTGCCTACACTAGAATGCTCGCAGGGCCGATGGATTTCACCCCTGGTATATTTGACTTAGCGCCGAAGGGTTTAGATGCGATTAATCGGGTACAAACCACCCTAACAAAACAACTGGCACTTTATGTGGTGCTGTATAGCCCAATTCAGATGGCGGCGGATTTACCGCGTAACTATCAAAAACATCCAGAAGCGTTCCAATTCATCAAAGATGTCCCCACAGATTGGCACCAAAGCCGAGCGATTGCTGGCGAAGTGGGAGAATATGTAGTGTTTGCTCGCCAAGAGCGCGGTGGTAAAAGCCAAGGTAAAGATTGGTACTTAGGCGCAATCACTGATGATGAACCGCGTAACGTAAAAGTGCGATTGGACTTCTTGGACACAGATACCGAGTATGAAGCGCAAATCTACCGTGATGGAGATAAAGCAAATTGGCAAACAGCACCTTACGACTATGTAATTGAACATCGACGGGTTAACGCAAGTGACCTCCTAACGTTAAAGCTAGCCAGCAGTGGCGGCAGTGCTATTCGTTTCAAAGCACTTAACTAACGCCTTTGAACTATAAGTGCTGAGCGAGCGTTGCAAGTTCTCCCATGTCGCCATAAACCAAAAAACTCGCCAACAATAGATACTGCTGACGCTATGTAGCGGTATCTAATGTTGACGTTTATCCCTATCTCTTACTGCCTGCTTGACGTCCAACTACGCTTTATTACTGCCACATTTTTTATCCGTACCGCGCTAGATTGATTGTCCATTACAATAAAAAGTTTGTTACTCTAGGTGGTGAATTTTTAAGCCGCGAATTGTCATGACATTCGCAGCGCCAATGCACAGCAACAATAATAAAAAATAGCCATAACGAGGTAATGATGATTCACCGACTCTACACGAAAAACGTATCCCGTTTGTTGATGCTTTCGCCACTCATATTCAGTACCGCGGTGATAGCACAAACACCTGTAACCCCGATGAAAGCGCCTTCGAGTGAAGATCTGCGCCTGTACGACATCGCAGAGGCACCACAACCCAATCGCCTTTTAGCGGATATTCAAACTTTAGTAAACTTTGGCACCCGCCACACCTTATCTGACCCAAGTTCAACGACCCAAGGCATTGGCGCTGCTCGGCGCTGGATCAAGGCAGAATTTGAACGCATATCAGCCCAGTGCGGCCAGTGTTTAGAAGTAAGAGAAGTCAGCGCGAATGTCTCAGGTAAACGCATTCCTAATGCTACCGAAGTGGTCAATATCATTGCCATTCAAAAAGGTATTAACGACCCCAAACGCGTTGTCATCATGAGTGGTGATATCGATTCTCGCGTCACCGATGTCATGAACGCGACGTCACTGTCACCAGGGGCTAATGATAATGCCTCTGGTGTAGCGGGGGCATTGGAGGCAGCACGCGTGCTCTCTCAATATCAATTTGAAGGCAGCATTGTTTATGCAGCCCTCTCTGGCGAGGAGCAAGGCTTATATGGCGGTGCTCAATTGGCCGAATACGCTACGCAACAAGGCTGGCAAGTCGAAGCGGTGCTAAACAACGACATGATTGGCAATATCGAAGGGATAAACGGCGTTGTTAGTAATCAGACTGTGCGGGTTTTTTCTGAAGGTGTGCGCATTGCAGAAACACCAAGCGAAGCAAAAGAGCGCTATTTCAGTGGTGGAGAGAACGATTCGGCCTCACGTAACGTGGCGCGCCATATAAAATCACTTGCCGATCAATATATGACTAACCTCGATGTTCAGCTTATCTATCGTCTTGACCGTTTTGGTCGAGGTGGTCACCATCTGCCCTTTAATAAAGCAGGACTGCCCGCGGTGCGGATCATGGAAACCAACGAAAACTACCACCGCCAGCATCAGGATATCCGGATAGAAAATGGTATTGCCTATGGCGATGTCATTGAAGGCGTTGACCCTATGTTTGCCGCAAAATTAACGGCTCTCAATGCCATCAGCCTTGCATCCATGGCTTGGGCGCCAACTCCGCCGAAGCTAGTCACAATAAGTGGACAAGTCTCTGCCGATACTCATTTGACCTGGCAGCCATCAAGCAGTTCATCCGTCACGGGTTACCGTGTCTATTGGCGATTAACCACTGACAGTGAATGGCGCTACAGCCGATATGTTGGCGATGTCAGGCAATTTACCTTTAACAACTTGGTTATCGACAACTATCTATTTGGTGTGGCTGCTGTCGGAAATAATGGCAATACCAGCCCGGTAGTATTCCCTGGTGCTGCGGGCGCTTTTTTTAGTCAATAATCTTTTATCCAGCAGCGTAAGCTAATGGCTTGCGCTGCCGTAAGCACTGCCTGTTACCACTATACATTGCACCGAATACCCAAAACCAATTTCAACGCGATCATCAATGGCAACATCGGCTAATAGTACGGTGTGTGGATACTGCCTTTTCGCATCCTCAATAGCATTGGACGTCGAAGCCGCCTCACCTTTTGGAAACACGTACAATATATTGGTTTGACAGCTATAGCCATTAACCTTACCCAGCCATAGTAATCCGTTACTCGATACCGAACTAAATGTCTTGTCGATGAACGAGCCATGCTTTGCGGTATTACAGCCCAAAAGCACCAGACAAGATGCTAATAACACGCTAAATTTTAACTTCATTAAAACGCAAACTCCTGTGGCCAACGCCCAAAGGTTAATATTAGGCTGCGCGTTGGTTAATAGATAATGATGAATACGTATGTAATCAGTTGTGGCAGAAATCGTCTCAAGGTTAACATGCAAAGGTGTTAAATTTCATCTTGTGTTGTATTGGTGAAATTGACCAGGTCGAATCTTCTCAAATTAACAGCGCATCCTTTGACTTTAGTTTGAGCAGCACTAGTGTCTCTATCTACTCATCTCGGCTTAGCCTTGAGAAAGTAGATCCCTAGTTTTTGGCGAATACCCGTTGAGGGAAGCGTGTATTCGCTATTTTTTTGACCTGTGGCTGTGCGCTGTCACAAACACTAACGACCACGTGGATACTCCACGGCCCAATGTAGACGCCTTACAATTAACAATAACAAGAGAAAAATGGATGTCTGAACCTCAATCTAATGCTCAACAACCGCTGCGTATTAAGCCAGTGTTGAGCTTTTGGCAAATCTTTAATATGTGTTTTGGCTTTCTAGGCATCCAATTTGGTTTTGCCCTACAAAATGCCAACGTCAGCCGTATTTTTCAAACTTTGGGTGCGTCAATCGACGAGATCCCAATACTATGGATAGCCGCACCACTTACCGGCCTGCTGGTTCAGCCTATTATTGGCTACATGAGCGACAACACATGGGGGCGCCTCGGTCGACGTCGCCCCTATTTCCTCATTGGTGCTATCTGCACCACCTTAGCCATTTTCGTTATGCCACACTCTCCAGTTTTGTGGGTAGCCGCAGGGATGTTGTGGATCATGGATGCATCAATCAATATCGCCATGGAGCCTTTTAGAGCACTGGTTGGTGACAACTTGCCTAATCGTCAACGTGCCTTAGGTTATGCCATGCAAAGCTTCTTTATTGGCATTGGCGCTGTGGTCGCATCGGCCTTACCCTATATATTGACTAACTATTTTGATGTCGCCAATACGGCCCCTGCAGGAGAAATTGCCGATTCTGTGCGTTACGCCTTTTACTTTGGTGGTGCTGTATTGTTAGTCGCGGTTTGCTGGACTGTGTTGACCACTAAAGAGTATTCACCGGAACAACTGGCTGAGTTTGAGTCAAATAGCCCTATCACCAATGAACAAGTCTATAGCCGTAGCTGGCAGGCCTATCGTAAAGCGGCCATCATTTGGAGCGTACTTGGTCTGTTACTCACTGTGATCGTTATGGTAAACGCACTCGACAAGCAGCTTTATATTCTAACCATAGGACTCTTTGCCTTTGGTCCACTGCAGTGGTATTGCAGTCAGCGACTAAAACAAACGAGCAACGCCAATCGTCACCAACAAGGGATGGTATTTAGCGTAGTCGATTCGCTGTTTCACATGCCAAAAGCGATGCACCAACTGGCGTTTGTACAATTTTTTTCATGGTTTGCACTGTTTTCCATGTGGATTTACACCACAGCAGCAGTAACCGACTACCACTACGGCACTCAAGATGTGTTGTCAAAAGCCTACAACGACGGCGCAGATTGGGTGGGCATGCTGTTCGCTTCATACAACGGCTTTGCCGCATTAGCGGCGATACTCATTCCGTTGTTAGCCATGGCTGTTGGGCTCAAGTTAACCCACTTGATTAATCTTTTTTGCGGTGGACTCGGCCTTATTAGCTTCTACTTTATTCAAGACCCCAGTCTATTATGGATCCCTATGATAGGTGTAGGTATCGCTTGGGCCTCAATTTTATCTATCCCGTACGCTTTACTGGCCAATGTGTTACCGGCTGGCAAGATGGGGATCTATATGGGGATCTTTAACTTCTTTATTGTGATCCCTCAGTTACTCGCTGCGAGTGTATTGGGGGTAATTTTAAATACCTTTTTCGACGGTAAGCCGATCTTTGCGCTCATTATGGGCGGAAGTTTTATGCTGCTGGCAGGAATAAGTGTGTTGTTTGTTTCATCAAATGCTGCAGATTAACAGTCTGCTTGCCGTATAAAATCAAGCGCATATATAAAGCAATAATGAGCGAGTAGGATGCCGTAGACACTGTTATAACAGCTTATTTAATAATAGCAGTCAACAGTTCTTGGCCGTCCTGATACCGCGACTAAAAAATACTCGCTTTATCGATGTGATTGGTAACATAACCATTACAATGGAATAGCCCTATGACTATCAAGCCAACCCTTTTTAGCCGATCGCTTATCGCCATCTCATTGAGCGCCCTGCTCAGTGCTTGTGGTGCGGACTCTAGCACCCAAACCCAAAATGCCACGCCTCCCCTTATTGCACCTGGCGCGCCCGGTGATCTGCCTACTTGGGCGTTTTCTGGTAAAACGGGAATAGGCACCTCATTTGAGCCTTATGTTACGACAACACAGCATGCCGGTGAATACCAAGATAGTGTCAATAACCCAGTTAGCCGGGTCTGGTTTTCGCTCGCCCAAGGCATATTAACCGAAACCATGTTTGGTCTTATCCATAATGCGCAGCTAAAAGAAGCGCAATTTATTGTTACGGGCAACGGCTTTATTGATACAGAAAAAGATAACACTATCACCAGCATCGATTACCTCTACAAAGATGACCAAGGTCGCCCCCTCTCATTAGCCTACAAAGTGGTAAATAAAGATATTGAGGGTAAGTACCAAATAGAGAAGCACTTCTTCACCGATCCCGATCGCGATGCCTTGATGATGAAAGTGATGTTTACCGCGTTTGAATCTGGGATCACCCCGTATTTATATCTTAACCCCCACGTGGACAATGCAGGGGCAAACGACATTGCCACTGTAAGTCGAGATGGCAGCACCCTACTTGCCTATACCGCTGAAGCGGATTCAAGCGTGATCAGTATTAAAGCCGATACCCCGTTCATTAAAGCCAGTGCAGGCTTTGTTGGACAATCCGATGGACTCACCGATTTGCAGCAAAACGGTGAGATGGATTGGCAATATCAAAGCACCTCAGGTAAGACCGCCCAAATAGGTAATGTTGCCCTCACAGCACAACTGCCTACACTGGATGTCAGCACCGACGGTAAGACGAGTTTGACCTCAACTTTTGTTATTGGCTTTGGTAAAGATCAAGCCAGTAGCATCGCCACCACCCAAGCGACTTTAGCCAGTGGCTATAAAAAGGTTTTGGCAGCCTACAACGGTGAGGGGGACAATTTAGGCTGGCAAGACTATTTAGCTTCACTTGACGCACTACCCAGCATGACAGCGAATACCACCGATGGCGGTAAGCTGCTGTATGCCAGTGCTTTGGTTCTTAAAGCGCAAGAAGACAAAACCCATGCGGGGGCATTGATTGCGTCCTTGTCCAACCCTTGGGGTGATACTCTGTCAGCCGTTAACGGGAGTACAGGCTATAAGGCCGTGTGGCCGCGTGACTTTTACCAATGCGCTATGGCCTTTCTCGCCATGGGCGATACTCAAACCCCAAAAGTTGCGTTTGAGTACCTAAAGAAAGTCCAAGTGTCATCACAAACCCCTGGCTACCAAGGTGTGCCTGGGTGGTTTTTACAAAAGACTCATGTCGACGGCGAAATTGAGTGGGTAGGCGTGCAGCTTGATCAAACCGCAATGCCTATCATGCTTGGCTGGAAGCTTTGGCAGGCAGGCGTTTTAACTGATAGCGAAATCAGCCACTGGTATAAAACCATGTTGAAACCTGCTGCCGAATTTTTAGTGACCGGAGGTGATGTTAAGCTAGATTGGAACAACACTCACATCACCCCACTAAAAACCCAACAGGAACGCTGGGAAGAGCAACAAGGCTACTCTCCGTCCACCACGGCAGCGGTCGTCGCAGGTCTGGTGGCCGCCAGCGAGATTGCCACACAAAGTAACGACACAGTAGCAGCCGCCCAATATTTGCAAACAGCGAAACAGATGGCCGCAAAAATCGATGACTTAATGGTCACAACCCAAGGGAGATTAACCGAGACAGATACCAATGACTCGCCTGCAATAGCGCCCTACTTTCTTCGTCTTGCGCCAACTGGTCAACCAAATAGCAATGTTAAGTTGGCCGACAACAATGGCCGGATGGGTTTAGACCAGCGATTGATCCTCGATGGTGGCTTCTTAGAACTCGTCAGATATGGAGTTCGCAGTGCTGATGACAGCACAGTTAAGCAGACGCTGGCCCTTATCGACAACACTAACTTGGATGATAATCTCAGAGTAAAATATCAATTTACCACCCAAGATAACCAACAGATCCCAGGCTTTAGACGTTATGGCAATGATGGCTATGGCGAAGATGTGCACACGGGCGCGAGTTATGCTGAGAAAGGCAGCAACACCCCAGGTCAACGAGGTCGTGTATGGCCCTTCTTTACTGGCGAACGTGGTCACTTTGAATTGGCAAACGCACTTATCGACAACAGCTTAAGCCAAGAACGTCACCAGCAGCTGCTCAATCGCTATGTAAAAGGGATGGAGTATTTTGCCAATGAGGGGCTGATGCTGCCAGAACAAGCATGGGACGGTGTGGGCAATCCAACACGATTTAACTATCAGATGGGGCAAGGCACAAACTCGGCAACGCCTCTTGCCTGGACTCATGCCGAGTACGTTAAACTTGTGCGCTCAATGACGGATAAAGCAGTATGGGATGCTTATCCAATTGTAACCGAGGCGCTTAAACGGTAATTAACACTCAGTGAATCACTTCGCCCAAATAAAAAGCCAGTCTCTCGACTGGCTTTTTGTTAAAAATGATACAGCCAATAAGCGCCAAAGGACTCAAAATCATTGCCATAACGGGTGATCACCCCAGTACTGTAGTTGAGTTTTATACTATGATGAGCTGCCAAGGGAAAAGAGTAAGTCACACCAAAACGAGAGTTGTTTTGATCATCCCCTGAATCAACGCCATTTTTGGTGGTTTCGCCACCAATAAAATAGTTACTATTGAGAGATAGCCAATGACCTCGCCCCAAGGTGTAAATGAGATGGCCTTGAAAGTTATATTGTGGAGCTTGGCTCAACGTCCCACGCTTTAAATACTCATCGTTGTCACCATACAGGCGCACCGACAACATTAAATTATAATACCAGCGCCCTAACTTTTGCGACATACCGACACCAGGTCGAATCGTCCAACGGTTGGTTCCAGCGTTGAGTAATCTATCGGGATCATAGCTGCCCAATGGCGGGGCAACCTCTAAGCTGGTACCGATGACAATGTCTTGGTTCCAATTAGCAAAAGATTTAGCGGTTAGAGCAGGCGCGCCAAAAAAATTCCATGTCAGTTTAATAATCGGATCGGTATAGCCACATCGATCAGCCTCAATGCGCTCACCATTCAGGTTCGCACTGCCTTCAAAGCAACTGCGAGCAACAGCCATATCAAACTTTGCACTACTTCCCGCCAAAGCAAACGTTCTGGCATACCCAATTGCAACACTGTCTATGGACAACTGTGCATCTTCAATCGCCGATCCTGGCGACGGTGCCACTTCGCCATCAGAATGAAGGTATCCAAGGGCTAAAAAATTGGTATCAATGGGGATATTGGTATAACTACGCGGCTCAAGATCTTGAGCCAATGTAGTTTTACTTCCAAGTGCGATAAATACCATTGCAGCGGCGTAGGGTAGCTTCCTCCACCTGTTACCAGACGATTTGGGCTGACTGCCCACAAGCACGCTAAAATTCGATTGCATTAAAAACTCGTTATCCGCATCTATCGTTAACCTTTATTAAGACGTTAATTTAACGCGTAGTCCATGTTAATCAAGTGAAAACTGATAAATCGACTGATAGCAAGGTTAAATTATATCGTTGATAAGTCCTAGTTAAGCTACGCAGTACTAGAAGACTTGAATTATCTCATAGGTCTTTATCGTATCGGCGATGCTTATCGTGACAACATCATTCATTAGGGCGCCAATTAGTGCTGCGCCTAGTGGCGATACAGGGGTGATAACCATGATCTCGACATCAGTCCCCACGTTGCTCGTTACACTAAAGCGCACACCGCCTCCACTTGGGCCAATAAATAAGGTTTGCTCAACATCCTTTTCATCAAGGATCACCACTACGGCACTTAACGCGATAGCCGTGTTCACATCAAACTCTCTTAACGTCAGCTCACTAAATGCTTGCTGTGACCGTGCAAACTCTTCCACCCGTTGCGTTTGACCATGGGCCAAGTACGATGCTTCTAAACCAAAGGTTTCATACTTACTTCTAGCAACGGTTTCGCTATGGGTCGCCGTTTCACGAGCTTGATTAGCCGCCCTCATAGCCGCCAACTTCATCGTATTTAGCCGCGCAACCAAAGCTTCTCGTATATCAGACTTGTCCATCTGCAACACTAACTTAATTGCCACTATTAATCGCGATTAAACGCTTAATGAATCCTGTTAATGCGTCAGCATCGTTAAACTTAAACGCCAAACCGTAGTGGATACCGTTGAGACTCTTTTGCACACGTTTTGGAAAGCGGGTCATTTCGCTATTATGAAAATAGCCCTCTTTATGAACAACGCCCTCTATAGAACAAAGATCGGCTAGAAACACCTCGTAGGCAGGCCTTATTACAAGTTGACACTCTTTATCTGCTCCATGTAGATAAAACGGTTCTTTCAATGCCGGTAACATATATTCGGTGATCTTTTTAATGGTGAAGTTAGTTCGACACGCTAATGAACTGAGTACTGCCATGCTTTCGCTGTGAGTTATAGACACTTATTTACTCCATGTGTGACTAAACGGCAGACGGTAAGATCACCGCCTAAAAACTATCGACCGCGACAATAACAAAAAAGTTAACTGAGCGCTTGCTTCCTTACGGTATAAAACCCGTTTGATCGTTAGGCTAGTCCATAAAACCGAATAAAAGCACATAATAAAACTATCAGTCATGACAAACGCAACCCTATAAACAAAATGATATAAACAAAATCCCACTTTAATAACACAGTACACAAATCGTTCAAGACCACGATTATCAAGGCTTTGGAGCAAGTTGTTTTTCTATTACGACATAAAAAATCTGCGGTTAATGGCCAATTTTGAATGATTTTAATAAAAATCTATAAAACAATTCTAAAAGTATTGATATACTTCCCCCCGAATTTTAGAACGTAACTCCAATAGAGTAGAAAAATGACTGATTTATCAAAGTACAGAAACATTGGTATCTTCGCTCACGTTGATGCGGGTAAGACCACCACAACAGAGCGTATCCTTAAGCTAACCGGTAAAATTCATAAGATCGGTGAAGTTCATGATGGTGAATCTACAACTGACTTCATGGAACAGGAAGCTGAGCGTGGTATTACCATTCAGTCTGCTGCTGTAAGTTGCTTCTGGAACGATCACCGTTTTAACGTTATCGACACCCCTGGCCACGTTGACTTCACTGTTGAAGTTTATCGTTCTCTGAAAGTTCTTGATGGTGGTGTTGGTGTATTCTGTGGTTCTGGTGGTGTTGAGCCACAATCAGAAACCAACTGGCGTTATGCGAACGAATCTGAAGTTGCTCGTATCATCTTCGTAAACAAGTTAGACCGTATGGGTGCTGACTTCCTACGCGTTGTAAAGCAAACTAAAGACGTTCTAGCTGCCGTTCCACTAGTAATGGTTCTTCCTATCGGTATCGAAGATGAGTTCACAGGTGTTGTTGACCTACTAACTCGTAAAGCTTGGATATGGGACGAGACTGGTGAAGCTGAAAACTACAAGATCGAAGATGTTCCAGCTGACATGGTTGACCTAGTAGAAGAATACCGTGAAATGCTAATCGAAACTGCTGTAGAGCAAGACGATGACCTAATGGAATCTTACATGGAAGGCGAAGAGCCATCTATCGAAGAGATCAACCGTTGCATCCGTAAAGGTACTCGTGATCTAGCATTCTTCCCTACATACTGTGGTTCTGCGTTCAAGAACAAAGGTATGCAGCTGCTACTAAACGCTGTTGTAGATTACCTACCAGCTCCAGACGAAGTTGATCCACAGCCACTTACCGACGAAGAAGGTAACGAGACTGGCGAACACGCTATCGTGTCTGCAGACGAGCCACTAAAAGCGCTTGCATTCAAGATTATGGATGACCGTTTTGGTGCCCTAACTTTCGTACGTATCTACTCTGGTCGCATTAAGAAGGGTGACACCATCCTTAACTCTGCTACAGGTAAAACTGAGCGTGTTGGCCGTATGGTTGAGATGCAAGCAGATGAGCGTAACGAATTAGATTCAGCTCAAGCTGGTGACATTATCGCTATCGTTGGTATGAAGAACGTGCAAACGGGTCACACTCTGTGTGATGTTAAACATCCTTGTACTCTTGAAGCTATGGTATTCCCAGAGCCAGTAATTTCTATCGCTGTTGCGCCAAAAGATAAAGGCGGCAGCGAGAAGATGGGTATCGCTATCGGTAAAATGATTGCAGAAGATCCATCATTCCGCGTAGAAACTGACGAAGATTCAGGCGAAACCATCCTTAAAGGTATGGGTGAGCTTCACCTAGACATTAAAGTTGACATCCTTAAGCGTACTTACGGTGTTGACCTAGTTGTTGGTGAGCCTCAAGTTGCTTACCGTGAAACTATCACTCAAGTTACTGAAGATAGCTACACGCATAAGAAGCAATCAGGTGGTTCTGGTCAATTTGGTAAAATTGATTACGTTATTCGTCCTGGTGAGCAAAACTCAGGCTTCACGTTCAAGTCATCAGTTGTTGGTGGTAACGTACCTAAAGAATTCTGGCCTGCAGTCGAGAAAGGCTTCGCGAGCATGATGAATACTGGTACTGTTGCTGGTTTCCCTGTACTTGACGTTGAACTAGAATTGACTGATGGTGCTTTCCACGCAGTGGATTCATCAGCAATTGCGTTCGAAATCGCAGCGAAAGGCGCTTTCCGTCAATCTATGCCAAAAGCGGG
Source organism: Shewanella colwelliana (assembly GCF_001735525.1). Taxonomy (NCBI): domain Bacteria; kingdom Pseudomonadati; phylum Pseudomonadota; class Gammaproteobacteria; order Alteromonadales; family Shewanellaceae; genus Shewanella; species Shewanella colwelliana. The sequence goes on along the minus strand of NZ_MCBT01000048.1, from coordinate 451,910 downwards.
TGCACAACTTCTTGAACCTATCATGAATGTTGACGTATTCAGCCCAGATGACAACGTTGGTGACGTAATTGGTGACCTTAACCGTCGTCGCGGTATGATCAAAGATCAAAACGCTGGTGTAACAGGTGTTCGTATCAAGGCTGACGTACCGCTTTCAGAAATGTTCGGTTATATCGGTTCACTACGTACAATGACATCTGGTCGTGGTCAGTTCTCTATGGAATTCGCTCACTACAGCCCATGTCCAAACAGCGTTTCTGAGAAAGTAATCGCTGAAGTTAAAGAAAGAAACGCGAAGAAGTAATATTACTTTTAAGTAAACTTTCTAAACTCAAAACCCTAACGGTGCAAATCGTTAGGGTTTTTGTTTGAGTGAATGTAAAAGGAGGTATTGTCAGTGTCCCATGCAGATACCGTTATCGTATTGGATTTCGAAACCACTGGCCTCTCCCCTCAGCAAGGGGATAGAGCAATTGAAATTGGTGCAGTAAAACTTGAAAATGGCATCATCACAGATAGATTCCAACAACTGATGAATCCAGGCTTTCGGGTCACAAGCTTCATAGAACAATACACAGGCATCAGTAATGAGATGCTAAGCCAAGCACCCAGTTGCAAAACGGTGATGGCTGACTTTTCGGATTTCATTGGCAATAGTAGCTTAGTGGCTCACAACGCAAGTTTTGATCAACGTTTCCTTATCGCAGAACTGAACCGCCTACATCGCCCATTTAACACCTCATTTGCTTGTTCGATGTTAATTGCACGTAGAGTCTTTCCAGAAGCTGCAAATCATCAGCTTGGCACTTTAGTTGCTCACACTAATATTGAACATGATGGTGTATTTCACCGGGCGCTCGCCGATGCTGAGATGACCGCCCAACTCTGGTTAAAACTCTTACAAAAACTACAGCAACAATGGCCTGCACTAACGGTTAGCTTTGAGCTGATGCAGCAATTACAACAGCAGCCCAAAGGGGCATTAGATAGGTTTATAAAAAGGCAGTTAGCCACATGATTGGCGTTCAATGAGACTGGTGGGAATGAGTTGGTTGCTTACCTCTTTCCCTTTAATCAACTTAAGTAAACTGTCTACCAAAATTTCACCGGCTAATTTTGTATTTTGCTTTATCGTAGTGAGACCTGGATTAGCAAAGCTTGCCACAGGAATATCATCGAAGCCCACGACAGCAACATCTTCAGGCACTCTTAACCCTTGCTGTTTTAGTGCCCTAATAGCGCCGATAGCGATTAGATCACTGGCGGCGAAAACCGCATCGAATGGCAACTTTTGTTCAAGTAGTTTCATGGCGCCGTCGTAGCCGGAACTTTCGGTACTAATGGCATCGACTTGTAACTGTTTGTGGCTGCTGATCCCTGCCCGCTTTAGCGCTTGTTTATGGCCTAAATAACGCGTTTGAAATTCTGGGCTATGACTTGATGCATCTCCAATAAATGCTAGCTGTCGACGCCCTTTAGCAATCAAGTGCTGTGTAGCGATGACGCCGCCTTGATGATTATCACACCCTATTGATAATACCGCTTGTTTATTTTGTGCTGGGCCCCAAATGACAAAATGGGTATTTTGTTCACGCAGTTTGTCGAGCTTCTCCTCATAATCCATATAGTCGCCATAGCCCAATAATATGATTCCGTCAGCCTTATTACTGTCCTCATAATCGGCATGCCAGTCACTACTGAGTTGCTGGAAAGATACAAGTAAGTCATAACCTTGCTGCGCAGTCGCACGGGTAATAGACCCTAGCATGGAAAGGAAAAATGGATTAATTAAGGAGTCATCATTGGTGGGGTCTTCACACAGAAGTAATGCCAAGGTGAGGCTACTCTGTGTGCGTAAATTACTGGCATTTTTATCAACTTTATAATTTAGTTCTTTAGCAATAGCTTGAACTTTCAGTCGGGTCTCTTCATTGACCAAAGGGCTATTTCTTAAGGCCCGCGAGACAGTGGATTGAGATACGCCCGCCCGGTAGGCGATATCAATCGAGGTCGCTTTTGTTGTCATAGTTATTGGCTACCTTTCACACTAAAATTGTTGGCCAGTGATTACTGGCCAACGATTATTACCCAGTTATATGCCCAGCTCCTTAAGCAGATCATCAGCTTCATCAACAACAACTGTGCCATTAATCGCTTGTGACCAAGTTGTAGACCCAGCGCCACTACCATGTTGCGCTAACAATGCATCGGGATCATGTTCTTCATCATTTTCAAAATGGGCGAGTTTAATAAATTCCGTTTTATCCATAGCAAACTCTAAATAGAAGATGTGATTCCTTGCCGTCTTAAAGGCCACACGTCTGGCTACCGCTTCATCTAAATTCGTATCAATCGAAATGGTTAGTTCTTTATTGATGGTCAACATTTTAGGCTGACTCTGATTGATTGAAGTCTGTAGCTCTTTATTTACCTTAACAATAAAATCACCCAAAATCTGATTCATCAATTCTCCCATTACATCCCCGACTTCATCGGACGTATGAGAAAATGCAAATTCTGCTTCTGGCATTCCCATTTGTGTCATATAGGCTTGGTAAATTTCAACTGCAGCAGGGGCGGAAAAGTTGATAACAACTAAGCCAGAAAAGCCGCCATCGAATATTGAAAAACAACCTAAATCGGGCTTAAGACAGGTCTTGGTAATACTCTGAACCATGGCTGCATGGGATACCTGACTCGCAGTTGTGCTAGACAGCACATGAGAAACAGAGTGGCAAAGTTTTAATAAAATATCATCTGAGGTGATCACTTGAGATATCATAGTCATGTTACAAACCAAAAAGAGTTAATGATTCATTTTGCGCTGAAACTGCGTAGAAATCAAAGCAAAAACAGCAGATTAGTTTGAGGAAACCCTACTTTTGGCTAATTGTATTCATAAGTAATTGAATCGACGTCATTTACAAGCCAGCCGCCTCAATTTAGCTCACATAAATTTAACAAAGCATACTGCGAGGCATCATTCTTTATACTGATAAAAAACATAGCGTGAGCTAGTTCTACTTTTAGATAATTATCAGCCAATTAAGTCGATATTCGTTCAATTCATATGACAGTCCCTGTATATTAATTTTGTTAAGAATCTAAGCTTAGGCAGGGCTAAAAATGCTATCCATTCTCAGACGCTTTACCATCTTGCAACGACTCATTTTCATGCTATTTCTAGCGGCAGTAGGCACCTTCGTATTTGCCAGCTTCTCGATAAACGAGCAGCGAAATAACCTCATCATTCAAAAATGGCAGCAAAATGACGGCCAGCTTTCTACCCTACTAAGTATCATTGATGCACATAGACAGCAGGCATTAGACGGCGAGATCTCAATCGAGCAAGCAAAAGTTGAAGCGGCGGCGCTTGTTGGTAAGGTGCAGCACGGTAACGGCCACTATTTTGTGTTATTTGATAGCCAACAGCAGATCCTTGCTCATGGCGCACAGAAACAACGGATAGGTGATAGTGCAAGTAGCTTAGATGGCCGTCAAAGTAGCGCTTCATACCGTCAACTTATTGATGAAGCGCAAAAAAATGGTGTTGCTAAAGAGAAGTTTGGACTGTACAACCCACAAACTAATGGCTCAGACCTCGCCTTAGTCGAAGCTCGCTCCTACCCAGCGTGGGGATGGACACTGACAACCGCCGCATATATGAGCGACATTAACAGCACCACTTGGAGTGTAATGTATAACTACCTCGGGATTATGCTACTAATCTCGGTACCCATCTTTGCCTTCTTTATCGTTCTCAATCACTCAATCAGCTCACCCCTTAGTCAAGCAATCGATGCAATGAAGGATATCGCCGAAGGTGAAGGCGACCTCACCAAGCGGCTCCCTACTAAAGGCAATGATGAAGTGGTTCAATTGGCCATCGCATTTAACAGCTTTGTCGGCAAGATTAACCAGCTAGTTGCCGACCTACAGCCCGTTGGAGCCAGCTTAAATCAAGATGCGCAACGATTATTCAATGCCGTTGGTGAGTCTAACGCTAGCGTTGATCATCTGCACCAAGAGACCAGCAGCGTTGCCACCGCCATTAACCAAATGCTGGCCACCACTCATGAAATGGCCAGTAGTACTCAACAAGCTGCTGACGCTGCAAACAGCGTTAAGCAACAAGCTCAAGACAGCAAGACACAGATGGATGGCACAGTTCTCAACACACAAAAGCTCGTTAAAGAGCTAAAAACAGCTGAAACCATTACCCAAAACCTTGGTGTTTCATCCGATCAAATTGGCAGTATTTTAGATGTTATTCGTGGTATAGCGGATCAAACTAACCTGCTGGCGCTGAATGCAGCCATTGAAGCTGCAAGAGCTGGTGCCCATGGACGCGGATTTGCAGTGGTTGCAGATGAAGTTCGCGCGCTCGCCAACCGGACTCAAGACTCAACCAATGAGATTCAAAAAATCATCACAGACATCCAAAATGGAGTGTCTAGCGTGATGAGCAGCAACAATGACACCCAAAAACAATCAGAACAGCTTCAATCTCAGGCACAAGATGTGGGTGAATCCCTAAACTCTATATTAGATTTGATTGCACATATCAGTGACATGAGTACTCAACTGGCCAGTGCCACCGAAGAGCAATCCTTAGTAACCGAAGAGATCAACCGCAACGTTTGCAGTATCACCGAATTATCGGAAGTATCAGTTAAGGCTAATGAGAGTAACCAGTTAGCAGCAGAATCACTTCAAGAGATCAGTAATACCAGCACTAAAATATTGAGTCAGTTTAAAGTCTAGTCAGCAGTTTTTTCCTAAAAAAGGAGCGCACTAAGCCGCTCCTTTTTTATTGTAAAATTGTGATAAGCTTGTCTTTACTGAATAAATAGTCTTATTGAGATTTGAACAATCATGGCCAGAATGACCCTAGCAGTTCACCCTCAGCTATATAGTATCCACAGCTTTAGCCCGCAAAGCACTATAGATCCACAAGTGTTTAACCAACCTATGTTTTTCATCGGAAAAACCAAGGATGAACTATCAATTGTTGTCCCAGCAGAGCTGGCTCTCGATAGCCTAGAAGAGGAAAGCGATTGGCGCTGTTTTGAAGTCGTTGGCCCGTTAGGATTTTCAATGACAGGCATTTTAGCTAGCGTATCGGCAGCATTAGCCAATGCAAAGATTAGTATTTTCGCAATATCAACATTTGACACCGACTATGTGCTCGTTAAAAAGGATACGCTTGAACGTGCCATTCAAGCCCTTAAAAAAACTAACTATCAGATCATTCATTATCCTGCCGAATGAGTTCATTGCGTAAGAGACATATTATATGGTAGAAAAAACAGTCACTATTACAGCCGAACACGGCATTCATACTCGTCCTGCGGCCCTGCTTGTTAAAGCGGCAAAAGGCTATGATTGTGATATTTTAGTTGAATGCCAAGGAAAGATAGCCAGTGCCAAAAGTTTATTTAAACTCCAAACTCTCGGTCTGTATAAAGGTGTTTCGGTCACAGTAAGCGCTGAGGGTGAACAAGCTCACCAAGCGGTAGAAAATGTTGCTGAATTACTCATAACCCTCAGTTAAAAGGTTAACGGATGATCATTAAAGGAATAGCGGTTTCTTCGGGCATAGCATTTGGTCAAGCTAAAGTGCTCAAACCCAGTCATGCTAAACTCGATTATCATCTGATCCCACACGCTCAGTTACACCAAGAGCAGCAGCGATTAACCGCAGCATTAGACGCTCTAATAAAACAGATAGTACTCAGTGCTGAACACCTAGATAAGGCAAGCGAGCACCATCAGCTTATCGATGCCGATCTGATGTTTTTGGAAGATGAAGAGCTACAACTTGAACTCAATCAGACAATCGCTAATCAGCAATTTTCTGCAGCGTTAGCGGTAGAGCACACCTTCGCCAAACAAGCACAAATCCTAAAAGATATGGACTCGCCCTATCTCGCTTGTCGAGCCGATGATGTCATCTGTTTAGGTCAACGTTTAATCAGCACCATACTTAACGGCCACTGCACGTCTCACAGCCAACTCCCTGAAAATTGTATCTTATTTACTAAAGATATTACCCCTGCAGAATTTGCAATCTTGCCGCTAGAACGGATCAATGCCATTGTGTTGCAGACGGGTGGGGTAACTAGCCACACTGCGATTTTAGCCCGCAGCGCCGAAATTCCAACCCTGATGAACTGTAATGTGGAATTTGATGAACTGGTTGATGGAGCCCAGGTTGCTGTCGATGCGATCGGTGGCGCGTTATACCTCTCCCCTACATCGGCAGACCATCAACACTTATCTCAACTCAAGCAGCAAGCCTTAATACGAAAAGCCGGACTAACAAAGTTTCGCGATCAAGTGACCCAAACGGCAGATGGTCACAGTGTGGCTCTGCTAGCAAATGTTGGTTGTATTAGCGAAATCAACCACCTTGCCGATGTGGGGGCAGAAGGGGTTGGCCTATTTCGCACTGAATTCATGTTTATGCACAGTGCCGAGTTACCCGATGAACAGACACAATATCAGCGCTATTGTGACGCGGTGCAGCTCCTTGATGGTAAACCATTAACGATACGGACCATGGATCTTGGCGCCGATAAAGAAGTGCCTGCGTTAACTATGGCGCATGAGGAAAACCCAGCCTTAGGTATCAGAGGCGTGCGCTATACCTTAACTCATACACTACTGTTTAACGCACAACTTAAAGCCATTTTACGTGCGGCGAACCACGGACCCATTCGCTTGATGTTCCCTATGGTGAATCAAGTCGAAGAGCTTGAAGCGGTATTTGAGTTAATCGAGGAGTGTAAACAGCAGCTTGTTGAGGATGAAAGAGGCTTTGGCGAACTGTCATTAGGCATAGTCGTCGAAACCCCCGCAGCCGTGTTTAACCTCCCCTCAATGGTCCCTATGCTGGACTTCATCAGTATAGGGACCAATGATTTAACCCAATACACCATGGCAGCAGATCGAGCTAATCCACAATTAGTCGAGCAGTTTCCAGTGTTATCGCCGGTCATCCTAAAGCTTATTGCGCAGTGTATTGAAGCGGCGAAGACGGCAAACGTAACGGTATCTATGTGTGGCGAGCTCGCCAGTAATCCTGCCGCTACAGCACTATTAATTGGTTTAGGCATCGATGAACTGAGTGTTAGTCTCTCGGCCCTGTTGGAAGTTAAGCAGGAACTCAGTCACTGGCGATACCCACAATGTGTCAACATCGCCCAACAAGCATTAGTGACATCGCGCATAGAAGAGTTAAATGTCTTGCTAACACACTGTCGTTTATCATAATTATTAAGTATGCTAGCAAAAAACAATAAAATGATCACAAGCGTATCATCAAAGGGGCAATTCAATGGGATTTTTTAGCCGTATTAGGCGTTTGATATCGGGTCAGCCACCAGTGAGTGGCGGCATAGATGTATATGCGCCAGTATCAGGAGAGATAGTAGCCATAGAGAAAGTACCTGATGTTGTATTTGCCGAAAAAATTGTCGGTGATGGGATTGCGATCGCGCCAAAAGGGACTCAAATTTTTGCCCCGGTCGATGGCACCATTGGTAAAATATTTGAAACTAATCATGCTTTCAGTATTGAGTCTCCACAAGGGCTAGAGTTGTTTGTTCACTTCGGTGTAGGTACCGTAGAACTGCGCGGTAATGGTTTCAAACGCCTGGCCGAAGAAGGGCAGCAAGTCAAAGTCGGCGATCCTATTATTGAGTTTGATCTTGAATATCTAAAAAACCACGTAGAAAGCTTACTCACTCCAGTTGTACTGGCCAATATGGAAGATATTAAGAGTATTGATAAGCGTCATGGTTCAATTGAAGCTGGCAAAGATATCATCTTCTCAGTTCAGCTTTAGCCGCTAGGGTGCTCTGTGCACGCAGAGCACGACTGCCTCCCCATCAGGCTAGCTTTGCCCATTGTGTGAATTTAATTCATTGAACGACTCCAATCACGTTAGGCACTTGAGCCCTGGCTCACTCAATGCCACAATGCTCAAAATAAAATAAGATCTAGATATTAAAGAGCCATGCTCGGCAAGGAGAAACGGTTTTGACCCTATACGGTATTAAAAATTGCGACACAGTAAAAAAAGCACGTAAATGGCTAGAAGAAAATCAACAAGCTGTCGCTTTTCACGATTTTCGCATCGATGGTCTAAACGAAAGCGACGTTAAATCCTGGGTTGAGACTCTTGGCTGGGAAACGCTATTTAATAAACGTAGCACCAGTTATAGAAACTTAAGTGAGACCGAGAAAACCGATATCGACCAAGATAAAGCAATCAACCTAATGCTCACCTACCCCACACTGATTAAGCGACCTGTATTGGTCCAAGGTGACCGGGTCATTGTTGGCTTTAATGCAGCGCAATATCAGGAGATATTTAGCTAATGACACAAGACGTACTCACATTAGCGCAAGACCTTATCTCCAGGCCTTCTGTCACTCCCCTCGATGAAGGGTGTCAACAGGTAATGTCACAACGTCTGAGCGACATTGGGTTCGACATTGAACCTATGGTATTTGAAGATACCACCAATATGTGGGCTAGACGCGGTAAAGAGGGCCCGCTATTTTGCTTTGCAGGCCATACCGATGTGGTGCCCGTTGGCGACCTTAGCCGCTGGCATACTCCACCTTTTGATCCTGTCGTTATCGACGGGTACCTCCACGGCCGTGGTGCTGCCGATATGAAGGGCTCGTTAGCCGCTATGGTGGTCGCTACAGAACGATTTATTGCTCAGCACCCTGATCACAATGGTTCTATCGCTTTTCTTATCACCAGTGATGAAGAGGGCCCATTTATTAACGGCACCACGCGCGTTATCGACACTTTAGAAGCGCGAAATGAGAAGATCACATGGTCGTTAGTTGGTGAACCATCATCTACCCATAAACTTGGCGATATCGTTAAAAATGGACGACGCGGCAGTTTAACTGGCAACCTAACCATCAAGGGGATTCAAGGTCATGTCGCCTACCCTCACTTAGCCGATAACCCTATCCATAAGGCTGCGCCAGCACTGGATGAGCTGGCAAGAATGAAATGGGACAATGGCAATGAATTTTTTCCGCCAACCAGTTTCCAGATAGCTAACATAAATGGCGGTACTGGCGCATCGAATGTGATCCCTGGTGCATTAGAGGTGATGTTTAATTTTCGCTATTCAACGGAAGTCACCGCAGAAATTTTAATTCAACGCGTACTCAATATTCTCGATGCTCACGGCCTTGATTATGAGATCAGTTGGATCTATAACGGACTACCGTTTCTTACCGACGACGGCCCACTGCTCGATGCAACCAAAGCGGCAATCAAAGAGATCACAGGTAGCGACACCGATCCTCAAACCTCTGGCGGAACCTCCGATGGCCGTTTTATCGCGCCAACGGGCGCACAAGTGATTGAGCTTGGTCCTGTCAATGCGACCATTCACAAGGTCAATGAATGCGTCAAAGTTGACGATATTGAGCAACTCGCATTGGTGTATCAACGCATCTTGGAAAAACTACTTTGCTAACCCCGTTTTCCACCATTTATGGCCTTGATGATCAGCCGCTGGTTGATTATCAAGGTCAAAAAATGGAACACGCTACCGCCGAGCAATTTATCGCCATGCAAGCGGCAGCGACCAAAGATGGTTTTGCCTTGGCAATCTGTTCAAGCTACCGAAGTTTAGATAGGCAGTTGGCTATCTGGAATGCCAAAGCCTGTGGAGAGCGACGGTTACTCGATTGCAACTCCCAACCGCTAGATGCCTCAACGCTCAATGATCAGCAACTTGTCGATGCGATCCTGATCTGGTCGGCACTTCCAGGCACTTCACGTCACCACTGGGGTACTGACATCGACATTTTTGATGCCAACCAGATAACAAAGCGCGACTTACAGCTAGTCAGCCATGAATATCAGGCGGGGGGTCCCTGCTATTCATTATCTAAATGGCTGGCGCGTTACAGTGAAGACTTTGGCTTTTACTTACCCTTCCAAGCAGGTAAGAGTGGCGTAAGCCCTGAGCCTTGGCATTTAAGCTATTTCCCCGTGGCGAATCGTTGCCTCAGCCAGTTTGATAGCAACACTCTTAACGCTATTTTGGCCACCAAACCGATGCAACTTAAAGAGGCTGTGTTACCACGACTTGAAAAATTAGTCGCAGAATATGTATTTAGGGTCGCCCCGTCGCCTTCAAATTAACCTTTATCACTTTTATAGAGTCAGTCACATGGATTTAAATCAATACAGACACACCTTTGATCTTGAAGGCGCATCACTGAGTTACCTCGATATTGGCCAAGGACCAACTCTGTTATTAGGTCATAGCTATCTTTGGGATAGCGCTATGTGGGCACCACAGCTAGATATCTTGAGCCAAGATTACCGCTGTATTGTGCCAGATCTGTGGGCCCATGGTGAGTCTGACCTGCTACCAGCAGATTGCCGCTCTCTTAAGCATCTCGCTGGGCACTATCTGCGCTTAATGGACGCGCTAGATATCGACACATTCTCGGTTTTAGGGCTTTCTGTGGGCGGCATGTGGGGCGCAGAGTTAGCCCTGATGGCACCAAGTCGAGTGCAAACCTTAGTGATGATGGGCTGCTTTATTGGGTTTGAACCAGAAGTCAGCCGCGCAAAGTATTATGAGATGTTAGATGTGATGAAAGCCGCCGGGAAACTGCCGACACCATTGATTGAGCAGATAGCGCCGCTGTTTTTCGCTAATGATGTTGCCACACACCAACCAGCACTCTTTGAGCAATTTAAGCAGCAACTTAACGACATCAGTGCTGAGCGCATCGATTCCTTGGCGCGCCTTGGTCGTATCATCTTTGGTCGACGCGATATCATGGAGGATATCGAATGCTTAACCTTGCCCTGCTTAATCATGACTGGCACTGAAGATAAACCAAGACCCATACTGGAGGGATACTTAATGCACGATGCTATTGATGGCAGTGAATTCATCCATATTCCCAATGCTGGCCATATTTCAACGCTAGAACAGCCCAACTTTGTCAACCAGCATCTGAGTAGTTTTTTCAGCAAGCATCTATAAGATCAGACACCAAGCGCCCAATCCTTGGCGATGTAGTGTGAGATTCTGCATCGCACAAGGAGGTAAATTCAAGTTAGAAGCACAGTTTTCTACTGAATAGACCAGCACTGGCGATAATTGCTGTTAGAATGTCGCGGAGAAAAACTTCTTAGTAGACATGATTTTAAAAAATGAAATTATTAAAACCACTGTTTGATAATAATCGCCGCTGGGCTGGACGCATTCTTGAAGAAAATCCTAACTTTTTCCAGCAGCTGGCCCAACAACAAAGCCCTGAGTATTTGTGGATAGGCTGTTCTGACAGTCGAGTGCCTTCCAATCAGATCATTGACCTAATGCCTGGGGAGGTTTTTGTTCACCGAAATATTGCCAATATGGTCATCCATACAGATCTTAACTGCTTGTCTGTGCTTCAATATGCCGTAGAAGTATTGAAGGTCAAGCACATCATGGTTGTTGGACACTACGGCTGCGGCGGTATCAAAGCTGCAATGGGCACTGAACGCCTAGGCCTTATCGATAACTGGCTGGGCCATATTCGAGATATTCGCCGTTTACATGACTCAGAATTAGTCGAACTCGATGAAACAGCACGCTTCGATAGACTCTGTGAGCTAAATGTCATCGAACAAGTAGGTAATGTAGCCAGCACCAACATCGTATTGGATGCATGGGATCGTGGCCATCAGGTTGCCGTACACGGCTGGATCTATAGCGTTGAAAATGGTTTACTCTCTGATCTTGACGTAACCGTCGACAACGATAGCTTTAAAAACCGCCAAGAATAATCCTACTATCGCCCCAGCCCATAAGCAGATCGATATGGGCTATTTCGCACATCGATTAAGCTATCACCACAAAAAGCCACCAATTTAGGTAAATATTCCTTAATAAACATCGCAGTTTTGTCGCTATCCCGTTTATAATTCGCTATGTTTTATTTTTCGCGCGATATGCGCAGCGAACGCTAAGGAAATTTTCCATGCCTGGTTTTGAATTATTTGGTCCTGAAGAGAAGCAGGAAGTTGCAGACGTAATGGAGAACGGGTTTACCTTCCGTTATAACTTTGATCACATGCGTAATGACCGCTGGAAAACGCGTGAGATGGAGCAACTACTTTGCGAAAAGATGAATGTAAAGCACGCTCATCTGTTATCTAGCGGTACAGCGGCATTGCAGACTGCAATGGCTGCAGCCGGGATTGGTGCGGGCGATGAAGTTATTGTGCCGCCATTCACTTTTGTAGCATCAGTTGAAGCCGTATTCATGGCAGGCGCTATCCCTGTGTTTGCTGAAATTGATGAAACCCTTTGCCTATCACCTGAAGGCATTGAAGCCGCAATTACCCCACGTACTAAGGCAATTAATCTAGTGCATATGTGCGGTTCTATGGCAAAAATGGATGAGATCAAAGCCGTCTGTGCAAAGCACAACCTCATCATTCTTGAAGATGCCTGCCAAGCCATTGGCGGTAGCTATAAAGGTCAAGCACTAGGTACTATTGGTGACGTAGGTTGCTACTCATTCGACTCTGTAAAAACCATCACTTGTGGTGAAGGTGGTGCAGTGATCACCAACAACGAGACCATCTATAATCATGCGCATATGTTCTCTGATCATGGTCATGACCACGTTGGAAATGACCGTGGTGCTGAAAGCCACCCTATCATGGGACTAAACTTCCGCATCTCAGAAATGAATTCAGCCATGGGCTTAGCTCAACTACGAAAACTCGATACCATTATCGACATTCAACGTAAAAATAAGAAGATGATCAAAGACGCGATGGCAGACATTGCTGATGTCACCTTCCGTGAAATCCCTGATCCAGAAGGGGATTCAGCTGGCTTCCTTACCTTTATGATGCCAACAGAAGCACGTACGATTGAAATTAACAAAAAATTGGCTGAAAACGGCGTTGATGGCTGCTTCTACTGGTATGTGAACAACTGGCACTACCTGTCAAACTGGAAGCATATTCAAGAACTTAAGGCGCCTGCAGCTCTACCGATCACATTAATTGAAGACAGACCTGACTACACTAAGGTGTCTGTGCCAAAATCGGATGCGATCATGAGCCGCACGATTTCGATGTTAATCAAACTCTCTTGGACTGAGGATGAGATTAAGCAACGCATCGAAAACATTAAGCGTGCATTTGCTTAAATCCAATCTGAATTTCGTATCGCGCTTGAGCTTGCTCAGGCGCGATTGTACTTTTTACAGTAATAGTCTCAATGGAGAGTGTTGTAATGAGTTTTAAAAATTTTAAATGCGTCCCAAAAATGATTTTCGGTCGTGGTTCTTTTGCCCAGCTTGACCAAGTTCTCAGTGAGCAACGTACTGAAGCAGAAGACTTTGTCGTATTTTTGGTTGACGATGTACACCAAACTAAGCCTCTTGCAGACCGTGTTCCAGCTAAAGCACATGACCTAGTTATCTACGTCAATGTCGACGATGAACCGACAACTAAACAAGTCGATGCATTGACTGAACAAGTTCAGCACTTTAACAATAAGTTGCCTGTTAGTATTATCGGTTTAGGTGGCGGCTCGACACTTGATTTGGCCAAAGCCGTGTCACTTATGTTAACCAACCCTGGTGGCTCTGCCATGTATCAGGGCTGGGATCTGATTAAGTTCCCTGCGGTCCATCACATCGGCATCCCGACAGTATCGGGCACTGGTGCTGAAGCATCGCGTACTGCTGTACTGTGTGGACCCGTGCGTAAACTCGGCCTTAACTCTGACTACACAGTGTTCGATCAGATCATCATGGACTCTGAGCTTATCGATGGCGTGCCGACCGATCAGTGGTTCTATACTGGTATGGATTGTTATATCCACTGTGTTGAGTCATTGGAAGGTACTTACCTGAACGAATTTGCAAAAGCCTTTGCAGAGAAATCGATGGACCTTTGCCGTCAAGTCTACCTAGACGATCATCCAGAAAAAGATGACAAGTTAATGATGGCATCATACATGGGCGGTATGAGTATCGCTTACAGTCAAGTCGGTGCCTGTCATGCTGTCTCATATGGTCTAGGCTATGTACTGGGTTACCATCACGGTATCGGTAACTGCCTAGCCTTTGATGTGCTAGAAGAGTTTTACCCAGAAGGCGTCGCAGAATTCCGCAAGATGATGGATAAACACAACATTGTGTTGCCTAAAAACATCTGTAAAGACCTGCCCGATGAGACGATCGCTAAGATGGTTGCAGTAACTAAGAGCATGGGCCCGTTATGGGACAATGTTTACGGTGCTGGCTGGGAAGAGAAAGTGACCGATGAGATGCTAACTAAGCTGTTCCGCCGCATCTAATCGGCATTGTAAGGGCTCAATCAGGCCCTTTTAATCAAAGTTTTAATTTTTAAATAGGTATATCCAATGAATGTGACTCTGTTAATCCCTGCTCGCTACGGTTCAAGCCGATTTCCAGGCAAGCCCTTAGCACCGATTAACGGCAAGCCAATGATCCAACATGTTTATGAGCGCGCCTCATTAGCAAAAGGATTAACAGCTATCTATGTCGCAACCGATGATGTGCGAATTAAAGATGCCGTAGAGGGTTTTGGTGGCCAAGTTGTAATGACTAGTGCTGAAGCGGCATCCGGTACAGACCGTATTGAAGATGCAATCACCCAGCTCGGACTCAAGGACGATGATCTCGTTATCAATTTACAAGGCGATCAGCCGCTAATTGACCCTATTTCAATTGAGCAGATCATCACTCTCTTTAAACGCCACCCAGGTGAATTTGGTATGGCAACTTTGGGCTTTGAGATAACCGAAGAGTGTGAGCTTAACGATCCTAAACATGTCAAAATGGTGTTTGACAATGAGTTTAATGCACTTTATTTCTCCCGTGCACGTATTCCCTTTGGCCGTGATACCGATGATTACCCTGTGTATAAACACTTAGGTGTATACGCTTATACGCGTGAATTTGTATCGACCTTTGCCAAGTTACCGTTAGGCCGCTTGGAAGATCTTGAAAAACTTGAACAGTTACGTGCGCTTGAACATGGCTACAAGATTAAGGTCGCCATTAGTGCCTTCGACTCACCAGAAGTCGACACACCTGAAGATATTCGTGTCTGCGAAGCACGATTAGCCGTCGACTAAACTGTCGAGTACTGGAGAGAGATGATGTCTAACCTAGAAGCCTGGCTCATTATTATTTTGGTGTTAGGCGTCATTGCAAGCAACATTGCCGTATTGAAATACAGTGCAAAATTTAAGATGCCGCAGTTTGGTAAAGCGCCAACCAAAAAGTCTCAAGCCAAAACCACTGATGATAGTGCTAAACAGGAAGCTGAATCATCTACAACGTCCACGTCCCCCGGTCCCAACGACGATAAACAATAAAATAAAGGCTTACCTCACAGGTAAGCCTTTTTTGATTGCTACTGAAAACTTGTCACACGATAGCCAAGTGGCTGCGTCATATCGTTAGTTAGTAGCATGGTATAGTCGCCACTCTTATTGATACTGACCGCGTCAGATTGGTAAAGAAGGGTTAAGGTACCATTACTATCACTGTGTACCACACTAATATCATAATCATCTGATGGCAATTCGATCGATACCAACTCAGTAAATTCAACATAACTCAGTTTGTACTCTGCCGTTTCAATGGTTTCATTACTCCGCACAAAATAGACGTCTAAACGGTCATATTTATCGACCAAATTGGCAAAATTAACAGTATGATAAAAAGGAGAAGGCCGTAAATCATGGGTTAAGGTCATGCCTTTAGTTTCACCCTCTTGGGTATCAAAAATCACTAAGGTTTTACTCTCATCCTGATTAAAGGTCACTAGTAAATTATTAGCCAGTAACTGCTCATCAGCAGTTTGAGTAACACTGACCCCATAATCACTGAAATCAATCGACTCAAAAGCACTTAAGGTATTAACGGGTAACTGTGTAAGATTAATCGAAGCTCCCGGGCTCGTTAAGGTCACATCAATCGCTTGCAGGCTACTTAGGCCATTGAAGACTCTAAATTCTGCGTTGGCATTGATATTGGCAAACGCTATCGGTGTTCCCGTTGAATCCACATTGTCGATTGTAATTTTGGGCTCGCCCGGACCAAAACTATTCCTTATCACAAGTTTATATACCGTATTGGTAGTCAGATCCAAAGTCGAGGTCTCAAAAAGTACCTCGGTTTGTCCCGCCGCTGTTAGGTAGAGTCGATACTCTCCCGTGTCGAACATCTGCTCAGTAGAGAAGGCTTTATAACCTAGCGAATCTATCAATGTCGCTGCGGTAATCGCCTCCCCCTCTTTACCCAGATAAACATCAAAGGTCTGCGTATCCATCGCAGCGTTAATCACAACGACTTGCATCTTACTGTAATCGTTATCTATATCACTATTAAGTTCATCCATCTCCTCTCTGCGATATGAAATATCGATCAGTTCAGATGCATCATAGTCACCCACCAGCATATATAGATGGTTATCACCATCACTTAAACTCACCGACAACTCATGCAATATCATGTCTTCTCCCAACTCATCTACGCCCGTAACTTGTAAGTCGCTGTTACCCGTAGTGTATGAATAACGGGGAAGAGAATCGGCAAAATTGACCCTCGCATACTCATAGTCATCTAATATCAGTGCCGTGGCGACACTATTGGGGGAACCGTTGTAATACTGAATATAGGTTGCACTGTCTGACGTATCTTCATCAGAGCCACAAGCAGACAATACAGGGATAAGCAGCGAAAGGCTCGTTAGCGCAAAAGCAGTTTTAAATTTCAAAATAATTTCCTTAACAGGTGAGTGACATTATCACTACTTATGACAAACTTTTTACGTCAATAACTGTCAGTTAAGGTAATCGCTGTTAAAGCTATCCCCAATAAATTTGGCTTTAGCGATTTAATGAAAAGTTATGAAAAACTGTTTCAACAGCCTATAAACTCAAGGGATTTAATGCTAAACCTTTGATTGGGCATTAATGACTAACCATAAGCAATTAGAATGTTTAATCCTGCTAACTAGCACTAAACGATGACGTGCAGAGTTGCGTAGATATACCCACAGCTTGGTGTTTGGTGTTTGGTGTTTGGTGTTTGGTGTTTGGTGTTTGGTGTTTGGTGTTTGGTAGCCGAGTATCTTTAATTAAGAATACAACCAGACGAAAAACTTAAAAATGGGATAATAAAACAGGATAATGACGACAGCTTTAACTAACACCAAAGAGATAAAAATAAGCGTTGAGTTTGACTCAATACCAATGCCCAAAGAGGAATAAATGGTATCAACTAGGCTTAACGCAATAAGAAAAGCCAAATAATGCACGAACCATGACTTACCCGCCTTACTCTTCTCCATCTTCTACTAATTTCCTTTAAACATGTTTTGAACGGCATGAGGCCTTTTAATGTCTATATACGTGATAGTAGGTGCCCTTTTACCCTGTAACCTAACTAACTATAATTCAATTTACAGCCATTTTTCTCATTGCAATCCAGTGATAGGCTAAAGATGATTCAATCCGGCCACTATCAACAGGCGTTTGGATAACAGCAATGGTGGTGTACTCGTGACTTTAGCGATAACCCTTGGCAATGACAATAATATTTGGCTTTTTGGTCTAGATAACTTGGCTAAAAATAATCCAGCGAGTTAATTAGATGAACCTATCGCAGTTCGGCATCAACTAGCGGCCCTGCTGGGCGTAACAGGTGTTTCAACCGTGATAGAAGAAAATACAAGTTGCCTAAAAATACTGGCCAACTTCTCTATCGATAATTAAATAGATAATTGGAAAGCAAAGTGAACTGCTCAGGTAGCCTGATGTGAATCGCTTGGCTAATACACAGCGCCCCTCGAAAATAAAAGGGCCAACCTATCACTAGGTTGGCCCTTGGTTTTTTATCTGTCTTGTTTAGTTTTGTTTCAACTCTTTTTCTAATGCTTGCGCAACCGCCTCCGGTGAGCCGGTGTTACGGGCGATCAGTGAGTAGGCTACGGGGATGACCAACAAGGTAAAGAAGGTCGCCAAAATGATTCCCGATAACACAACAACACCGATTACAAAACGGGTTTCTGCACCAGCTCCTTCAGCTAACACCAAAGGTATTGCTCCTGCTGCAGTCGTGATGCCAGTCATCAATATAGGTCTTAAACGCTGGCGCGACGCTTGAATAATCGCTTCAGTGAATTCGATCCCTTTATCACGCAATTGATTAGCAAACTCGACAATCAAAATACCATTTTTAGCTGCTAAACCAACCAACATGATGATGCCAATCTGACTGTAGATGTTTAAACTCTGCCCTGTGGCCCATAGACCAATCAAGGCACCCAATGTCGCTAGCGGCACAGTAAGCATAATGACAATTGGATGTATGTAGCTTTCAAACTGCGCTGCAAGTACAAGGAATACGATACCTAGGGCTAAGATGAACACAAAGTACATAGAGCTACCAGACTCTTGGTAGTCCAAAGATTGCCCCTTATAACTAATGACAGCTTCAGCTGGCAAGTAGGTATAAGCCAAATCATTTAGATAGTCGAGCGCCTCACCTAAACTATAACCATCAGCTAAGTTAGCTTCCAAAGTAATGGCACGCATACGGTTATACCTATTCAACTGGCTTGCATCAGCAAACTCCTCAACGGTCACCAAGTTCGCTAACGGAATCAATTCCTTGCTTCTATCGGAGCGCACATAGATATTGCTTAGGTCGGTAGCAGTATTTTGATTATCGCGATTACCTTCAATGATGACATCGTACTCTTCACCATCACGCATAAAGGTGGTCACTAATCGTGAGCCCAACATCGACTCCAATGTGCGCCCGATATGAGAGATTGAAACACCTAAATCTGCTGCACGGTCCTTATCAATGATCACCCTTAGTTGAGGCTTAGTTTCTTGATAATCATGATCAAGCCCCACCAAATTTGGGTTTTCCTTGGCTTTTTCTAAGATGATATCGCGCCACTTGGCAATCTCTTCGTAGCTGGGTCCGCCGAGAACAAACTGCACTGGTTTACCCACACCACGACCAAAGGCCTGACGCATCACCGGAAAGGCTCGAACGCCCGCTAAGTCTGACAGCCGACCACGAATATCGCCAATGATCTCGAATGCACTGCGCCTTGTCGCCCAATCTTCAAGCACAATAATTGCCATCCCGTTAGAAAAATTAGCACTACGGCCAAAGCCTCTGGGCGCTCGGATCAATAAGCGTTTAATGTCGCCACTTTCAACCAATGGCATAAGACGCGTTTCAATTTCATCCATATAAGGAGTGATATATTCAAAACTTGCCCCTTGTGGCCCGTTAACAATCAGGAACATCGATCCCCTGTCTTCGCGCGGAGCAAATTCTTGCGGCACCTGAGTCATCAAATATCCACTAGATCCCAACGCAATAATGACCAAGGAACTGACCACAAAAGGATGCTTCATCGCTTTAAGCAGCGTGTATTGGTAGAGATTGGCCAAGCGTTCCATGCCCGCATCAATTTTACGTACTAGCCAAGGGTCTTGCCCAGCAGGCTTTAACAGTTTTGAGCACATCATTGGACTTAGCGTCAAGGCAACAATACTTGAGAAAATCACCGCGGCACTCATGGCGACAGCAAACTCCTTGAACAACTTACCTAAGTCGCCCTCGAGGAAAGTGATCGGCATAAATACTGCCACCAATACCAAAGTCGTCGCGACCACCGCAAAGGCGACTTCCCGTGAGCCTAGATAGGCAGCCTTCAACGGTGAATCACCCTCTTCGATACGTCGATGGATATTTTCAAGCACGACAATGGCATCATCCACCACCATACCTATGGCTAAGATCATCGCCAGTAAGGTCAGTAGATTAATGGTATAACCCAAGGCAAATAGCACGATAAATGTTGCCATAAGGGAAACTGGCACCGTTAACGCGGGGATCAACATTGCCCGTACACTGCCTAAAAACAGGTAAATCACCATAATCACCAAGAACATAGCAATAAACAGAGTTTGATAGACTTCGTTAATTGAGGCTTCAATAAAGACTGAGCTATCATAGGAGCGCTTTATCTCCATACCGGCTGGCAGCGTAGGATTGACTTTGTCCACCAGTGCATTGGCGGCGCGGGCGACCTCTAGAGTATTGGCCGTTGACTGCTTCGACACACCTAGGCCAATCATCGCCTCTCGGTTACCCCTAAAGGTAATTCTCTCCTCTTCCGATCCAATCTCAACCCGAGCCACATCACCAAGCTTAATCAGGTAGCCATCAGAGCCCTCTGCTAACACTAGGTTGGCAAAATCATCGGGATTCTTAAATGAGCGCTCTAAACGAACAGTAAAATGTCTGTCCTGAGACTCCACTGAACCTGCTGGAAGTTCAACGTTTTCAGAGCGCAATACCCGTTCGATATCGGCCACGGTTAAATTACGTGCTGCTAGTGCTTGGCGGTCAATCCACACCCGCATGGCATATACCTTCCCGCCACCGATACGAATATTGGCCACACCGTCGATGACCGAAAAGCGATCAACTAAATAGCGTCTTGCATAATCAGTGAGTTGCAGCGTATTCATCTGATCTGAAACCAAGTTCAGCCACATAATCACTTCATCACCACCATTGGCTTTCTGCACCTCTGGGGGATCGGCTTCTTCAGGCAAATTGTTGAGCAAACCAGAAATTCGGTCACGAACATCATTGGCTGCCGCTTCAATGTCTCGGCCAACATCAAACTCAAGAGTCACCGACGAGCGGCCATCGCGACTTGAAGAGTTAATATTACGGATTCCTTCTACACCACTGATCCTGTCTTCCACTAACTGGGTGATCCGGCTTTCCACCACAGCTGCGCTTGCGCCGCGATAGTTAGTCTGAACCGATACGATAGGCGGATCGATATTGGGGTATTCTCTGAGCGGTAATTTGTCGAAAGAGACTAAACCAAAGGCAATAAGTAAAATGCTAATAACGGAAGCAAAGACCGGCCGTTTTACCGACAAATCGGTCAAGATCATGCTATAGGCTCCACTTTAGCTTGTTCTAAGAAACTAAAATGTTCACTCATTTGTACTTTAACTTTATCACCTGGCCTAACTTTAAGAATGCCACGGATCATCACTTGCTCACCCACAGCGATGCCGTCTGTTATCTCAACCCAACCGCGCTTGCGTAAACCCAATTTAACTTGGCGACGCTCAACCACACCTTCCTCATTAACGAGGTACACAAAGTGATCACTTTGGATAGGAATAATGGCAGCCTCGGGGATGATTAATGCTTCACGGCTTTGTTTAATTAATTTCACCTTCATCAACATGCCTGGTAACAGACGTAAATCTTGATTAGGTATTTCTGCGCGAACAACTACAGCGCGAGTTACCGGATTCACTCTGCTATCAACCGAGACAACCTTGCCCTTAAACAGCTCACCATCATAGGCAACGGCGCTTGCCTCAACCTCTTTACCTATCACCAACGCTGCGAGAAAACGTTCGGGTACAGAAAAGTCCAGTTTAATAGTTGAGATATCATCTAAGGTGGTGATCACTGTACCTGGGGTCACTAGGCTGCCTTGACTGACTTGGCGCAAGCCTAGTCGGCCAGAAAATGGCGCTAGGATACGTCTGTCTTTGAGTGCTGATTCCGCCTGCTCAAGTTCTGCTTTAGCCGTATCAATCAGTGTTTGTAATCTATCTCGCTCAAGTGCGGCAACCGTTTGGCTGGTTACTAGCGAACTGATACGGGCCAATTCTCGTTTGTGATCGTTCATTTTGACGTTAGCAACCGTAACGCGAGCCATCTGCTCACGATCTTGCAAACGCACTAACAAGCGACCTTTTTCAACAATCTGTCCATCATCAAAGTTCAGCTCGGTGACCATATCGGTTACTTTAGGCGTCACAGTGATTGACTCATTCGCCTTGCCTGTGCCCAGCGCTTCAACTTCATCACGTATGGGTTGCAATGCCGCAGTCGCAACCACCACATTAGGAGTGGGTCTAGGTTTCGCTACGCGGGATTCTTTGGCAGGATTTGACAGATAATAGCCAGCAGCGGTTGCCAGCAACAGTATTGAGATTATTATAATTTTTTTCATCAATATTCCATTGAACGTCAGTTTGTTAACGGTAGTTTACCGAGTAATTACGGCGCTTCAAGGTGTTTTACTTTTGCTTACAAACTTAACAAGCACACAACGGAGAATCTTACGCTAGATTCAAATTAATCGATCACTGCAAACATAAATAACCGACTCAGTGTACAAATATTGGCGAGTGTTTAAGCTCATTCATAAAGTCAGCTGCCACTAATGAACGATTCATGTAATAGCCTTGGCCATAATCACAGGCTAATGCTTGCATATGGCGGTACTGCTCTTTAGTTTCAATGCCCTCTGCTACCGTTTTAATGTTGAGGCTTTTGGCTAAATTAATGATGGTTTCTAGAATTATTTGGTTATCGTAAGTCAAGTCCATATGACTGATAAATGAACGGTCTATCTTTAATAGGTCAAACGTAAATTGATGCAGGTAGCTCAGCGAAGAATAACCCGTACCAAAGTCATCTAACGAGATAGTGACGCCCATACCGTGCAGCCGTTCGATGGTGGAACGCGTTTCTTCAACCGAACTAACAATGGTTTGTTCGGTTATCTCGACACTCAACATGGCAAGTAATACTGGCTGAAACCTGAAATAACGGTCAAACAGCGCCATTAAAGCGATAGAGTTAAGCCCAGCACCTGACACATTAATGCTGAGTTTAAACGCCGGGGGAAGATGAGCTTGTTGGCTGGCCAAAAAACTCATGGCCTGTTCGACTACAAATAGGTCGAGCTTATCCAGCAGCCCCGCTTTTTGTAATTCAGGTAAAAAACGAATGGGGGCAATCATTCCATGACTAGGATGACGCCACCTAATGAGCGCCTCGGCCCCTAGAATTTCATCGTTTTTTAAGTGATAAAGGGGTTGGTACTCTAAAAACAGCTGACCTTCTGCTAACCCTTGGGTAAAGTCAGTTTCAAACTTGTAGGTCGTAGACAACAAGCTATCACCATCTCCGTGATAGCTATAGCAACGGTTCCGGCCCAATAGTTTTGCTTTATACATCGCCTCATCGGCATAAATAAGCAGTTGTGCAGGTGTTGCATCAGCATCAAAACAGTTAACTATGCCAATACTACCGGTCACTTTTAACCTAATACCGCCTAAATCCTGCTGCCTAGACATCGCCTGCAACAGCTGAGTGGCAATGGTTTCACTCTCGTTTGCGCTACTAATATCTTCTAGCAATACCGCAAACTCATCGCCACTCAACCGACATAAGGTGTCTTGAGGCCGCAGTACAAGCTTGAGTCGTGCTGCCACCGCCTTAAGCAGTTCATCGCCTAAGTGATGGCCATAGGTATCGTTAACGCCCTTAAATCTATCTAGGTCAATATAGAGGATAGCGATACCTTTGCCAGAATTAGAGGCCAATGTTTTTAGGGATCGATTAAACCTGTCAGAAAATAAAATACGATTAGGTAATGCGGTTAATGGGTCATGCAGTGCCAGAAATTCCATACGCGATTTAACGTTCATGCGCTCAATAGCATTGCGGATATGCTTGGCGACAAACATCAGTAACTGTTTATCTTTTAGCTGGAATGCGTAGCTGTCACTGTAGTTTTGAACGACAACGATACCGCGGAAGTGCTCGTCACCAAAAGGGACACCGAGCCACGCCTTAGGAACCGTTCCGTTTATATGTATTTCCCCTGCCGCAACCATATGAGCTAGCTGAAGCTGATTAAGTAGCAGTGGTTTATTTTTTAGTAGCACGTGGCCGGTAATACTTGGGCTTGCAGCATCAATGTAGATCTCAGTATCTTGCTCAACAAGGTCAAATTCATCTATATGATAAGGAAACGATAGCGAAGTTCCCTCTTTACTTAAAATTGCTACATAGAAGTTTTTTGCAAACGTTAGTCGGCTAATACATTGATGTAGGCGTGCATAAAAATCATGAATAGAATCCGTTTCAAAGATGATCTCTGCGATTTCAAATAAGGTATCCTGGATCTTACTTGAGTACTCAAGCTCCTCAATGGTGGTTTGTAATTGCAACAGGGTGCGGGCTTTGTGAATTTTTAGTGCGGTAATGGTGGCCAGCGCGTACAAGGTTTGCTGATGCTGTTCATTATAGAAATTCTTCTTTGGGTGTTCGGTATCGATGACACCAATCACTTCGCCTTCGACGATCATCGGCACCGCAAGTTCCGACAACCTGGGGGCGTCATCCACCACATAGTGGGGTGATAAACGCGTATCACTGATAATAATAGGGATGCCAGATTTGGCGACTTGCCCTACAACTCCCTCACCAATTTTCAGCTCAATTGGTGATAAAATCTCTTTATCTTTTGGGTTCTTCGCACCAAAACTAGCGGTTTGTATCAGGCATTGACGTTGTTCATCGACCAGGTAGATGACTACATCGTCAAAACCTAACTGAGATACCACATTACGCGCCAAATGCCACAAGATGTTATCAACACCATTGAGTGACAACATATCGATCGCAAATTCACTGACTATTTTGAGGTACTTTGCTTCGATATCCTTAAGATGAACTGATGATGTCATTGAGTCCCCATATCTTGTCCAACCAAACGATTAACACTCGCTCAATCAACTATATGGCATAACTTTTCATCTCGCTATGTTGAGTCAACAGAAAACTAACTATTATTGAGGTAAAAAAAAGAGGCCTTAAGGCCTCTTTTATGCGATGTGGAGAGATTATCTGACTTTACGATCTTCGCTCATCAGCTCAGACAAACCATCATAAACGGCTTCGACAACCTCATTGTCTACTGGCTCATCAGCCATGTTATTGAGATAAATTCGTGTTGTGACATTCTCGTCGCTTTGCTCAATACGTAAACGATATGAACCTTCTTTTACAGGCAGTTTCTTTTCATTCCATAACGAACTCCAGAAACCAGAATCATCGTTAACATTGATGTAATACAAGCCCTTGTTGCTGTCCATGTCGACAATTTCAAAGCCCATTTCTGGCAATACGATGCGTAAACGATCCCATGTGCGGGTATAAGGGGCTTGTGCTAACCAGTAACTGGCCTGAGGCGTTTCACCTTCAACCGTTTCTGGCGCCTTAACCAACTCAACCTCAATACCTAAGCTTTCACGCAAACGTTTAGCCTTAATAGCTTGTGACCGTTTTACACTCATGTATGCGATTGAACTGTTGAGCATATCGATGGTGTAACGGCGCTTATCTTCACCGCTCAGCAAAATCTCTTGATCTTTACCGTCATAGCTTTCTTCATGATCAATCAGTTCAATGCTCAATGCACCACTGCGACCATGTGGACGCACGTCAACCGTAAACAGATAACGTTGACGCACTAGGTAGATTTCGTCACTACCCCATAGGCTTGAGTCAATCACTTCTTGATTTTCAATCCAATCCGTCTCAATCGTTCCGGCTTGCGGATCCTCTTTTAGAATAGGGATAGATTGACTCGTAAAGTAATTTTTGAGAATGCCGAACAGCTCATCTCTTAAGTTGATATCATTATCGATAGATTCAACAACAACCTTAATGCTGTCGCTAGACTCTTCAACATGAGTTCCTTCAGCCATTGGCAAGACTTGTAGCGGCGGACGGATATCTAACCTTTTACCAACGAGTTCGGTATCTGCTTTGGCACTTAAATTGGGGATGTCATACTCGCTACTATAAACAGGTTCTGACAATCCTTCAGGTATAACCAGCTTGGCTTGTGAGGTTAATGTCGCATACTCATCATTGCCATTTGCTTGTCGTCTATCGACCGGTGAACTACAAGCGGTCACCGCTGCAATCAATATTATCGGGGTTACTTGCTTTAGCATCTATTATTGAACCTCTATATGGGCATTTTTCATCGCTTCTAGCAACAGACCATGATATTCGGGTGAAAGTTCCGTTAATGGCAAACGAATATGTCCATTATTGATTAATCCCATTCGATGTGCGGCCCATTTAACCGGGATGGGGTTCGCCTCACAAAATAGCGCACTGAATAACGATTTGATTTCAGCTTCAGCAGCAAGCGCCTTTACGCTATCGCCCTTCAAGGCCGCTTCGCACATCGCTTTAAATTGTTTGGGTACGATATTGTTAGCGACTGAGATGACACCATCGCCGCCTAACTGTAAAAATTCTCTTGATGTGGCATCGTCACCACTGTACAGCTTAAAGTCTTGACCACACAATGCTCTAAGGCGTGCAACTCGGCTCAAATCACCAGTGGCCTCTTTGACCCCAATGATATTAGCAACGTTAACAAGTTCGGCGACCGTTTCTGGTAACATATCCACAGCCGTACGACCGGGTACATTATAAAGGATCTGTGGTATATCGGTCGAAGCCGCTACAGCCTTATAATGGGCAATTAAACCTTTAGGCGTTGGCTTGTTATAATAAGGGGTCACACCAAGCATGGCGGCCACCCCAATCTTGGATTGTGCTTTAGTAAGCTCTATCGCCTCTGCTGTGGCGTTGGCGCCATTCCCGCCAATTACGGGGACTCGTCCAGCGGCAAACTTAACCGTATGAGAGACAACCGCGATATGTTCTGACAGCGGTAAAGTGGCTGATTCGCCAGTGGTGCCTACGGCAACTATCGCATCGGTACCTTGGGCTATGTGGTACTCAACGAGCTTCTCTAGACTTGCATAATCGACTGAGCCATCACTATTCATTGGTGTGATTAAGGCTACAATGCTTCCGTTTATCATGTGACTTCCCCAAGGGTTCAGGACTCGCTATGGTACTGATGCTCACTCGTAAAAACAAGCATAAGTATCTTGAGAATTATTGGAATATATTGTTTCGCTGATCCTAGGCAATTGTCGACTTGATTATTAAGACGGGGATCGCAAAACTGTTAACATGTGTTAGCATAGCGCTCCGCAAAACGTCACCATGTTTAATCGCCGTTTATTTATACAACCAGCACTGTTTTATGGGGGAATTTCATGTCCAATCATCTAGTCGTCACTGCACTGGGTTCTGATAGTCCAGGTATCGTCAGTAAATTTGCACGCCTAGCCAGTGAATGCGACTGTGACATTGTCGACAGCAGAATGGCATTATTTGGAAGTGAATTTACCTTGATCATGATGATTTCGGGTTCTTGGGCATCTATTACCAAAATGGAGACCACCCTGCCAGCATTGAGTGTTGAACTAGGCTTGCTCACTGTGATGAAACGCAGTTCTAAACACGTTGCAGCCAATTATGTCTCACGCCTAGAAGTGACCTTCAACGGCCAAGACCAGCGCGGCACGATGAAGAGCATTACCCAGTTCCTTGCCGATCGCTCACTAGACCTCGCCGCCGTTCGCTCTCATGCAGAAGAAACCAGTGAAGGCCAACCTGTGCAAAATGTTTTTTTAGCCATCAATGTACCTGAGAAAGTGGATATCGATAAACTTGAACTCAGTATCGATGAACTTGCAAAAGAGATGGATCTAACATGCCATATCAAACGTATGCAAGATAAAGAAACACAGATATAAGGAAACATAATGAATACGTTACAACAGGGCGATGTTGCGCCAAACTTCTCATTGCAAAACCAACATGGTGATACCGTATCACTGACCGATTCACTAAAAAATGGGCCTGTACTGGTTTACTTTTACCCTAAGGCATTGACACCAGGGTGCACAGTGCAAGCCTGTGGCTTACGTGACAGCAAAAGTGAGTTAGACAATTTAACCGTTACTGTATTGGGGATTAGTCCAGATCCTGTGGCCAAATTGGGGCGTTTTGCCGATAAACATGAACTTAATTTCTCACTTTTGAGCGATGAAGATCATGCTATCGCCGATGCTTTTGGTGTTTGGGGTGAAAAAAAATTCATGGGTAAAATCTATGACGGTATCCACAGACTCAGTTTTTTAATTGGCCAAGATGGCAAAGTCGCCCATGTGTTTAATAAGTTTAAGACCAAAGAGCACCATGACGTCGTGCTTAATCATATTAAATCTTAACCTGTCAAAACCGTAACAAATTAAAAAGCCAGCGTATAGCTGGCTTTTTACGTTTTACCCCAATCGATATAAGCCAATAAATCATAATGTCATATGACTTAACAGAAAATATCTACAAATCCCTTCTGTCAAACTTAGTACTAATCGTTACAGATAAGGCCAAATTAGCGCAACAGCGATACTCCACATCGTCAAACAAATGAGACGATCGAGATAACACCAAGCTTTCGGTTTTTTAAACAGCGGTGAAAGATACTTTGCTCCAAAGCTTAGGCCAAAAAACCACACAAAAGAGGCTAGCACAGCACCTGCGCCGAACAACGGCCTGTCAGCCCCATCAAATTGGGTACTAATACTGCCAAGCAAAACCACAGTGTCTAAGTAAAGATGCGGGTTTAGTAAGCTTATGCCAAGTGTCGTCAGGACTGCCGCCCGCAATGTATCGCCCTTCAGCTCCGACTCGCTTGACAGTGCTTGGGGAATAAACGATGAATGTAGCGCCCTGGCACCATATACCACTAAAAAAACTGCTCCTCCGATACTGGCAATATCTTTTATCAGTGGAAACGCCAAAATGAGATGCCCAAGTCCAGCAACACCCGCGGTGATCATTAACGCATCAATAAGCGAGCATAATGCAGCGATAGGCAGCGAATGTGAGCGCTTTAACCCTTGTTTTAACACAAAGGCATTTTGGGCTCCCACTGCCATAATCAAACTACCACCAACACCAATCCCCTGAATAAACGCCTGCACAATCTTCTCCCAACACTCGCCCTAAAAAAGTAGAAAGCGAGAATAACCAAAACAGGCAATTAAATATAACTAATGTTTTTAATGTATCATTAGCCTAACTTATAATGTCGACAGGTGATTAGTATGCTAGATCAAGCGCATCTTAAGGCGCTGAGTGTTGTGATCTCAGAAGGTGGATTTGAACGCGCTGCAAAGGTGTTATTTGTTACCCAATCGGCGGTATCGCAACGAATTAAACAGCTGGAAGAGAAAGTCGGCCAAGCCTTAGTGGTAAGATCAACACCAGTGCAAGCAACGCCAATGGGCAAGCGATTACTGCGCCATTTTGCACAAATCCAACTATTAGAAAGCGAGCTCAGCGCCGAAATTGATGCTGACGACCCAAGTTTGCCCACGATTGTTAAAATAGCGGTCAATGCCGACAGTTTGGCGACCTGGTTTTTACCGGCATTGGCCCAACTGTTCAAACGGCATAATTGGTTACTGGAGTTGATAGTTGATGATGAGTCATATACCCATTATCTTCTCAAAACAGGCGAAGCTGTTGGCTGCGTCACCACCACAGCGGTCGCTTTGCCAGGTTGCAGCAGTGAGTACTTGGGCCAAATGGAATACTTATGTGTAGCAACCGATGAGTTCATTGATAAGCATTTTGCAGCAGGCGTTAATAAGCAGAGCTTACTGCAAGCCCCGGCAGTGGTTTTTTCCACTAAAGATAAACTGCATGAAAAATTTCTAGGCGATCATTTCTCAATTGCACCCGGTAGATGGCAACAACACAAGATCCCCTCCTCGGAAAGCTTTTTAGATGCCATCTTATTGGGGATGGGTTATGGTCTTGTGGCACATTTACAAGCTAAGCCACTGCTTGAAAACGGCCGCCTCAGGGCGCTTTGTCCAGAAAAACTGATGGCTGTCCCTCTATACTGGCAACATTGGAACATTAAAGCGAAACAAACCACTTTGGTATATCGCGCCCTAGCCGCAACGGCTAAACAAGCTTTAACCCAATAACAAAAAAGGCGCCTAAGCCGCCTAAGGCGCCTTTTTCATGGGTCATATTTTACGACACCGTATGCTCTTTATTGGGCTTTTCTTCAGATACCTTTGCCGACTGCGGCCATGCATTTATCACGGCTTTGACTAATGATGCGAGTGGAATCGCGAAAAATACTCCCCACACCCCCCACAAACCTCCGAATACAAGCACTGCGGCGATAATGAATACAGGATGTAGGTCCACCGCATCAGAAAACAAAATAGGTACCAATAGGTTGCCATCTAATGCCTGAATGATGCCGTAACCTAACATCAAATAACCAAATTCAGGGCTCACGCCCCACTGAAAGAAAGCCACTAAAGCAATGGGCAAAGTGACCAAGGTAGCGCCAACATAAGGGATCAGCACAGAGAAGCCAGTTAGGACCCCAAGTAATGCTGCGTAGCGCAGATCCATAATCGCAAAGAAGATATAACTAACGGCGCCAATGATGACTATTTCAATGACTTTGCCACGAATATAGTTAAAGATCTGCTGATTCATCTCCAGCCAAACTTTACGGGCTAAATCCCGGTTAGTCGGAATAAACCGCTTGCTGCCCTTAATTAAAAAATCTTTATCTTTCAAAAAGAAAAATACCAGCAGTGGTACTAAAATCGCGTAAACCATTAACACTAATAATGAGGCTGAGTATCCAATTAGCTGCTTACCTAGGTCAAAAATATGTTGGGTATCTAGTAGCTTTTTTAATTCACTGACCATGGTATCGAGCTGAGTCGTACTCATAAATTGTGGATACTGCTCCACATAGCCTTTGATGGTTATAAGACCCTTATCTAACATAGAGGGTAGATCTGAGACTAGTGACACCCCTTGCTTCCAAACGCTCGGCACTAAACCAAAGGTGAGCAGCAGCATTATGCCAATAAAAAGCACTAAGACTAATGATGCACCTGTAGTGCGATTAATCCCCACTTTTACCATTTGCGCCACAGGCCATTCCAGTAAAAAAGCCAAAACCAACGCCACAATCAAGGGAGCCAGCAGCCCACCAGCAAAATAGATAGCCAGAGCAATAGCCACCAAAATAAACACTAATGTGACCGCTTGTGGATCACTAAATCGCTCTTTATACCAACTCGTTAATAAACTAAACATCCACCATTCCCAAATAGGTTTTCGACAAATATTAGGCGTTAGCGGTCTTAACCACAGCCAACACTAACATCTGTTCATCATTACGCAGTTCCTGAATTTGGTACTGCGCTTTTGTTAAAAAACGAGGCACATCACGGCGCGAGCCTGCATCGGCAAGAGAAATCTGAGCCCTTTCCATATCGTCAAGCCCCTTTAAAGCAAGCTTAAGTTTAACTAAGGCTAGCGGGCAACGATAGGCGGTTAAATCAATAAAAGTCATAATGAACTTGCTAAAGACAAACTTGCGCTATTATCCTAAGTCTCAAAGTAAACCACAAGATATCAATCAGTGTTTACGCCAATGACATTAAGGACATAGTAAAATCCGCTTGGCATGGCGATGTTCGGTGAACTAATTCAACTTTAGTTACTCCAATATTTTGTATTGTATCTATCTTCACAGGCTAAGGATTAGTTTGACTAAAATTAAAGCAGCAAAGTCTCTGGTCGCTGGTGCCCTATCACTGGCGTACTTTTCTATTGCACCGATGAGTTTTGCCAACAGCGATCTACCAGACCTTGGCACGGCAGCGGTCAATACCTTCAGTTTAGAAAAAGAGAATACCTATGGGGATGCGTACATGCGTGTCATCCGCTCTTCAGCGCCACTCCTAAATGACCCGGTATTAAATCAATACATGACTGAACTGGGTAATAAGTTGGTGGCCCATGCAACTGGGGTTAAAACCCCCTTTTATTTTTTCCTACTTAGAAATGATGAGATTAATGCTTTCGCATTTTTTGGTGGACATGTTGGCGTACACACTGGGCTTTTTCTTAACGCCGATAATGAAAGTCAACTCGCCTCAGTGATTGGTCACGAGATCACTCACGTTACCCAGCGTCACCTTGCGCGCTCATTAGAAGCCAAGGAAAAGAGTTCAGCGGCGACCATGGCTGGTCTACTTGGGGCAATTTTATTGACGATTGCAGCCCCTCAGGCTGGTATGGCAGCGTTGGCAACCACCCAAGCGTTAGCCACCCAGGCACAAATTAACTACACCCGTTTACATGAGAAAGAAGCCGACCGTATTGGTATGCAAATATTGGTAGATGCCGGATTTGACCCTAATGGCGCAGCAGATTTCTTCGCTAAACTCGCCACTCGGTACCGCTTCACCTCTAAGCCGCCACAAATGCTGCTGACTCATCCATTGCCCGAATCACGTATCGCTGAAGCACGTAACCGCGCAGCACAATATCCTCACAGGTATATACCGGATAATATTGATTTTCAGCTGGCAAAGGCGCGTATTCAGGTACGCTTTTCAAGTTACAGCGAAGAAGCTGCGTTGGCGCTTTTTACCGATAAATTAAAGAAACGTAGTTATGAGTTTAAGCAAGCGGCACAGTATGGCTTAGCGTTGGCGTTACTGAGATCAGAGAAGGAAGCAGAGTCAGAACAGATCATTGATGAGCTGCTTAGTGAAGATCCGAATAACCTATTTTATATCGATACTAAAACAGATCTGTTACTCGCTCGTGGGGAACATAAAGCAGCTATCACCTTATTGGAAAAACAACGTCTGCTTAAACCGACATCGCAAGTCATCAACATCAATTTGGCAAACACCTATATTGAAAATAATCAGGCGTCTAAGGCGATACCGATTTTAGAAGATATGATTTTCCTTGATAGACAGAATCAGTTGCCTTTGCTATTGCTCAGTGATGCGTACCGGAAATCGGGCAACAAGGCGATGGAACATTATGCGAAAGCGGAATCAATGGCCTTGGCAGCTGACTATGATGGGGCAATTGATCAACTTAATTTCGCCTATCGATTATCTGAATCCGATCCATTGCAATTAGCGCGTATCGAAGCTCGGATTCGTCAGTTTAAACAATCGAAACGTGCCATAGAACAGCTTTAACAATTAGTAAGGTGAGCGAACTCTTTGTGACTACGCTCACCTTTTGAAGTATCATGTCGGCACTTTTTAACAACAAGCAGACATCCTATGACTCAAGTAAGCATTATTCATAACCCACGCTGTTCAAAAAGCCGCCAAACTTTGGCGTTACTTGAAGAAAACGCCTGTGATATTCAGATCATCGAATACTTAAAAACACCACTCACTAAGTTGGAATTACGCACCATCATCGAAAAATTGGCCATTTCACCTCGTGCATTGATGCGCACTAAAGAAGATGAGTACAAGGCACAAGGCTTAGCCGATATTCAAGACGACGAGCAGTTATTGCAAGCTATGGTCGACACCCCAAAACTGATTGAGCGACCAATCGTACTCGCTAACGGAAAAGCAGCTATTGGCCGTCCTCCTGAAAGCGTTCTCGCAATTTTATAAGGCTAAGCGTTTTTATGAGCTCAACTTCTCTGTTTAAATTATGCCGTGCTACCTATGTCGCATTACTGTTCCTCATGATAGCTTGGTTTGGTAATCAAGGTTTGACCGGTGAATATTCGATGGTGTTTAGCCTGCTGTGGATTTTACCGCTACTAGCACCGCTTAAAGGTATTTTAACTGGTAATCCTTATACCTATGCGTGGGCAAGCTTTATTGTTTGTCTCTATATGCTGCATGGACTAACTCTGCTGTACGTCACAGACACTGCGCTGATTTTCGCCATTGTCGAAGTCGCCTTGCTGAGTGTGTTGCTGATTGGCTTACCTTTCTATGCGCGGATCCGCGGACGTGAGTTAGGTCTCGGACTCAAGAAACGCAAAGAATAGGCCATTAAAAAGCGCCAGTTGGCGCTTTTTTAATCGTTTCATAGCGCTGTTGTGCCCTACATCAACGCCACCCTTTACACCGATTTATCTCTGCCTGACTACCTGTGATCTAGTTCACATGTTATATTTTAGTAAAGATTACTCGAATCTTAACAAGAACATAAAGACAGCGGAGACAGTGTCAATGAGTAAACCCCTGTATTTAATCCTCTTTTCGGCATTAACACTTACCGCATGTGGTGGTAGTAGCTCTGATAATAGTGGTAACCCAGAAGTCCCCCTCCCCGATCTCGGCCGCTGTAATGTTTCATCAACGCTTAATGTTAACACCACAGATTCAGGGTTAATCTTTTTGACCGAACCTAGTTACCAAGTTGGTCAGCCGAGTACACTTATCGGAAAAATAGGTAACCAAGACAGTCGTCAACATCAATATTTTTGGCAACAGACGGCAGGACCAGCTCTTGAATTAACCAATCAACGCTCTCCCATATTTTCATTTGAAGCCAGCAGTAGTGGAGAATACCAGTTTGAACTCACGGTAACATCTACGGGTCAGACCTATAGCGAGAGTATCCCGATCACTGTGACCGACGAGACTCCGGTGTTACGTCTGCGTAACGACCATCAAGTGGTTCAGGGCAATAATGTCAGCGTACGTATCGATCGCATCAATGGTGAAGTGCCATCAGCATTAAGTTGGTGTGTCGCTGCGGGTCCTAATATCAGTTTGGATCTGTCGAATAACGAACGAGCACTGTTTACGGCGCCTAACGTACCGGCAGATACTGTCAGCATTATTCGTGCAACAGCCCAAGTTGATGGTCAAAGTGTGTCAGACGATGTGCATTTGCTTATCACTAAAGAGGCACCCATTACCTCAACCTTTTTCGAAGAACCCGTCGCACGAACGTTCGCCTATAACAGCGACTCTCCTTACGCACAAACATTACAGCGCTGTGTTTACTCAAACCAGTTAACCAGTCTGTGTAACATCAACCAACTGCCTCTCATTGGACAATTAAACCAAAACTTGGATAATCAATTAATCTTGGATAGAGTTCTGGTGTCCCATCAATGGATGGGAGACAACTTTGCCGAATTTCTCACAAGCCTTGATCCAAACAGCGATTTTGCACGATTGCTGCAATCCGTTACCGCTGTGGTCATTAGCTATGATATCCGCCCCTCTTTTTACTGGGTTGCCACCGGTGCTATCTACCTCGACCCCAATGATTTATGGCTAACTAAATTTGAGCGAGATACCATCAATGAAGCGCCCGATTATCGTAGTGGTTTTGGCAGTGACCTCAATTTTTTAATGCCCTGGCGCTATGTCAAAGATAACCAATACACCTCTTATCTTGTATCAAGAGAACAACGTGTTGACCGCAATTGGCAAGCAGCTGCACCAGACTTTGCGTCATTGCTACTACATGAGTTGGCCCATGCTAATGATTTCTTTCCGCGTAGTAGTCATGCGCTCCTTCAAGGACCCAGACTGTACGACGACTACTTGCGTCGCAGCGATAGCAAGTTATTAGTATCAGATCAACTAGAAGGCGCCTACCCATTAGTCAGCCAAGAGATGTTTAGTCTTGCCGATGTCAGGTTTAGAGGTGAAAGTGCGTCTGAGACACAAAAAAGTTACCAACCCAGTGATATTAGCCAGTTCTTTTCTAATGATAGAGCCAGTGACTTCTATGCCTATTCAACAACACGCGAAGATGCCGCAATGCTATTTGAAGAAGCAATGATGAGTCATCGCTACCAAATTCAGCGAGATGTTGGTGTGACAGATTATCCTGATAATGCAACCGCCAGCAGCATTGTTGTCGACTGGGGGCAACGTGGTCGTATTGGCCAAGTAGAATTGGCCGACCGAGCGGTACTCGTCATTGATCGTATATTGCCAGAGTTGAACGCCCAGCAATGGGTCGCCAACTTACCCGCTCCTATAGCGATGCGAGCCGGTGAAACTTGGCAACAAAACCTATCGCTGACAGCCCAGCAAACCGTGAGTCAAGTCAAAGCAAAACAGTCGAGTCCATCGACGTTACTGTTAGCTGAACCGCCGCTACAATTGAGCGGCGACCGCCATAAGTGAATAGACTAAAAAAAGCGCTGATTAATCAGCGCTTTTTTATAGTCTTAGCATCTCTTTGACAAAAGGAATCGTCAATTTACGTTGATGGACTAACGAGGCTTTATCAAGTCGGTCAAGTACGTCAAATAGTGTTCGAAGATCGCGTGCCAATCGATTGAGCAAAAACCTGCCAACATCTTCAGGCAGCTGGAGCCCCCGCATTGCCGCCCGTCGCTGTAACGCAACCAACTTTTCATCATCTGCCATAGGTTGCAGCTGATAGGTCAAGCCCCACTGCATTCTTGAAATAAGATCCGGCAGAACAAAGCCGCTATCGACCGCAGAAGCACTAGCGCTTACCACTAATGCGCAGTTTTCCTGTTCAGCGACTCGATTGTAAAGGTCAAACAGTGCTTCTTCCCATAATGGATGTCCAGCAATTGCATCAATATCGTCGATGCAAACTAAATCAACTAGCTCTAAACCTTCTAGAAGATCGGTCGAGATGCTCGCATGAATACCAAGGGGTAGATAGAAGCTGTTACGATTAAGTTCGTTAGCATGGGCGCAAGTCGCGTGCATTAAATGTGTACGACCAGACTTTACCGGGCCCCAAACATAAACAGCGTTATTGGCGCTACCATCGGCACAGCCTTGTAAGCTTTGAATAAGCTCATCATTACCTGCTGCCGGATAATAACTGTTGAAGGTTTCATCATCGGGCAGATAGACAGGTAATGACAATTGTAAAGGTGAGTTAGATACCACTAATTATGTCTCAAATTCACTCATAAAATAGAAACGGCAATTGCCGACAAATAGGTGCAGCACCTTATCATCAATTTCCTAACCAAATATAGTTGGTAGATTGAGTCTGTGACACTGGTAACGGATCTAAACTTTCATTCGCTATAGGGCGTTGAACAACCTGTTGCCTGATCTTTGATTCAAGGTTGATCAACCGTTGAAGATCGTCCTCTGAACCAAACAGATCCAGTGAAAACTTTGCCGTCACACCCCGTAATGTCGTCAAAGAGACTCTCTTTACCGCACTTAACTGCTGCAAATACTTTTCGATATCCACAAGTTGTTTACGATCTGTAATGTCGATAAAAGTAATTTGAGTCTGTAATGCCTCACCACTATCCGCGACGGCATATTGGCCCACATAATATTCACTCAATGCCAACAGTATTGCCCCCATCGCGCTATCAGCATCAGCAACTTTACCTTCATCTTGGATTAAAGGCGCGAATAACGGTTCGTCTGATACGCTGGGGTACAACGCCATATTGTAGTTCAATAATCCATCGGCGCTGGGTTCAATGGATGCCATAACAAAGTAGTCGGTGTTATAACGCTGCGATGCGGATGCAACCACATCATTAAACATACCACGTACATCATTTGCAGCGATAACCATAGAATCATCGAGATCCATCAGCGGCAACAACACGGGTAATCCTCTTTGGTTGGCCGTAGCTGTAATCGTTT
The DNA here is from genome assembly GCF_001735525.1 of Shewanella colwelliana. Taxonomy (NCBI): domain Bacteria; kingdom Pseudomonadati; phylum Pseudomonadota; class Gammaproteobacteria; order Alteromonadales; family Shewanellaceae; genus Shewanella; species Shewanella colwelliana. The sequence goes on along the minus strand of NZ_MCBT01000048.1, from coordinate 414,594 downwards.
GACGGCTTTCATCGGTCGATGAGTCATTCAAAATCTTACGACTACCATCAGCATCGAGGCTGAGCCAAATTAGGGTAAGCGGACGCTGCTGGCCCCAGACAGGCAATTGTGCATCACGAAGTAAGCGAATAATTTTTTGATGGTCAAAAGAGGCATGAAGATACTGTTCGCCATCAATCTCTTTATAGCCGTACTGACGAATAAGAGAGGTAGGCTTGTTGATACTCGATGCAATACTCGGTGCCATTAACGCGCTTTGGCTGCCAGAATTCTTCAAGATCACATTTTGCAAAGCCTGTTTTAACGCCTCATTTCTGGTCTTAACCGCCCGGTCTTCGACCTTGACGAAACTTTCATCTAATTGAGACACTTCCGCAGCCATAGCGCTGGTTGTCACCGATAATGCTGCAGCACTTAACAGCAATGAAACTAAAAAAGTCGTCCTGAACATCCGTATAAAATCTATAACCGCAAAGAATGGCGCAAGTGTAACATACTCTCTAAAAACATGCCTTCCCCCGATGTGAGAAGCATGGTGTTTTTTGGCTCGCACGCGAGCGTCTTTAAGTAAATGTGATCGACACAGATGCAAATGTAACAACAAGCAGGTAACATTTAGCGGTTTACCTTAAAAAAGAGAATAATAATGAATCGTTTAGCTATACCCCTACAGGGCGCACAAATGCTGTTTGTCGCCTTCGGTGCATTAGTACTTATGCCCTTACTAACGGGATTAGATACCAATGTAGCACTGTTTACCGCTGGTTTCGGTACCCTACTCTTCCAGTTAGTCACCAAACGTCAAATACCCATTTTTCTAGCCTCATCATTCGCATTTATTGCTCCCATCCTTTATGGCGTCCAGACCTGGGGGATCCCTTCAACCATGGGCGGACTGATGGCGGCCGGTTGTGTGTACATCATCCTAGCCAGTTTGGTGAAGGTTCGTGGCGACGGCTTTATTAAACGTCTGCTTCCACCAGTTGTGGTTGGCCCTGTGATTATAGTCATCGGCCTTGGGCTAGCGCCCGTTGCCGTCAATATGGCATTGGGCAAAAGTGGTGACGGCAGCTTAACTTTAGTAGGCGCTAATCAAGCGTTAATTATCTCACTCGCTTCATTATTGACCACTATCGCGGTGGCTATTTTTGCTAAAGGCATCGCTAAGCTTATGCCAATTCTTGCCGGAATTATTGTTGGCTATGGCCTCAGCCTATCGTTTGGCATTGTCGACTTCTCCCCTGTTGTCAACGCCAGCTGGTTTGCTATCCCCAATTTTGTCGCCCCAGAATTCAATTGGCATGCTATTGCCTTTATGATCCCAGTGGCAATAGCGCCCGCCGTTGAGCATATTGGCGACATCTTGGCGATATCAAATGTCACGGGTAAGGATTATATGAAGAAACCAGGCCTACATCGCACCTTATGCGGTGACGGTGTCGCAACCATTGCTGCCTCCGCGCTAGGTGGGCCACCAAATACCACCTATAGCGAAGTCACGGGCGCTGTAACATTAACAAAGAGTTTTGATCCACGTATTATGACTTGGACCGCTATCACCGCTATTACCCTAGCTTTTGTCGGTAAACTCGGCGCCTTAATGCAGACTATCCCCGTGCCAGTGATGGGAGGGATTATGTGCCTCTTATTTGGTTCTATTGCCGCGGTAGGTTTAAATTCGTTAATCAAGAATCAAGTCGATTTAAGCGAACCTAGAAATCTCTGTATTGTTGGCGTCACGCTTGTATTTGGTATAGGTGGGATGGCTTTTGGTATCGGGTCCTTTAGTCTGACTGGTATCAGCTTATGCGGTATCGTTGCAATTACCATGAATCTACTGCTTCCGTTACCAAAACCGACAACAGAATCAGGGAATCCAAACTGATATAAATTAGTATAAATGAACAAAAAAGCCCTTCTATTGAAGGGCTTTTTTTGGTAAAAAATCGACTTTTAGGCAGCGATTATGCTTGATCTTCGGCCGCAGGATACTTTGCTGCAGTTTCAGAGATAAGCGTTTGTAACTCACCTTTTTGGTACATTTCAGTCAAAATATCACAACCACCAACCAATTCACCTTCAACCCATAACTGTGGGAAGGTTGGCCAGTTTGCATACTTAGGAAGCTCTGAGCGAATATCTGGGTGCTGTAAAATATCAACAAATGCGAATTGCGCACCACAATTGATCATGATCTGTGCAACTTGAGAAGAAAAACCACAGCTCGGTAACTTAGGTGATCCCTTCATATAAACAATGATTGGGTTTTCAGCAATTTGTTGTTTGATCTTTTCTACAGTTTCATTTGTGTCCATGTTTATTCCTAAATATAACAGCTAAACGTCTTAAACAGTTTCGCCTATTGTACGTCAGGTTGGAACAGAACGAAAACCTACTTTTTTCAGGGTTATTTATCTGTTTACTGTATCGATTGCATTAATCGAAAAAATCCACCAAACAATGATTCACATCACAATTTTATCAGGTAGAATGTGGCGCAGTGAGCAAACATATAAAAGACAAATGAATGTCAATGGAGAATACACATGGCTTTTGAATTACCAGCACTTCCTTATGCACAAAACGCGCTCGAGCCCCATATTTCCCAAGAAACCATTGAGTACCATTATGGTAAACATCACAACACGTACGTCGTGAAGTTAAACGGTCTAGTTGAAGGTACTGAACTTGCAGAGAAGAGCCTAGAAGAGATCATTAAGACCTCTACTGGCGGTATTTTCAACAATGCAGCACAAATTTGGAACCACACATTTTACTGGAACTGCCTATCACCAAACGGTGGCGGTGCTGCAACAGGTGAAATCGCAGCTGCTATCGACGCCGCTTTCGGTTCTTTTGATGCGTTTAAAGCTCAGTTCACCGACGCTGCAGTGAACAACTTTGGTAGCGCATGGACTTGGTTAGTTAAGAACGCAGACGGTAGCGTTGCTATCGTTAATACCAGCAATGCCGCTACACCGCTAACAGATGCAGGCGTTACGCCACTGATGACAGTTGACGTGTGGGAGCACGCGTACTACATCGATTACCGTAACGTTCGTCCTGACTATTTAGCACATTTCTGGGAACTCGTTAACTGGGAATTTGTTAACAGCAACTTTGCTGGTTAATCTTAAATTTCGCATTAAAAAGGGAGCCTTATCGGCTCCCTTTTTTATTTCTCACCGACTAATAGATCCAACATTTGTCACCCGCCTGCAGTTGCAATAGTTGCATTTGCAACGTTTTGTTATTGTTTTTATTATGATTTTTCATACTCAGCTCACATTTCCCGTCTATTATTAGAGGTAGGTAACTGATTATCAGTTGCTCCTTAGCACTAATTGTTGGCTTTTCAGGGGGTGGAAAATGGGCATATTTGAGCATTATCAACAACGCTATGAAAAGAAATTAGACGAAGAGTATTCATTGCAAGACTTTCTTGCCATATGTAAAGAGGATCGCATCGCGTATGCATCGGCTGCAGAGCGTTTATTAATCGCAATCGGTGATCCAGAAGTCATCGATACGTCCAAAGATCCAATACTAAGTCGCATCTTTTCTAACAGACTTATCTCACGCTATCCGGCATTCAAAGACTTTTATGGAATGGAAGAAGCGATTGAACAGATAGTCGCATACCTTAAACACTCGGCTCAGGGCTTAGAAGAATCCAAACAGATCCTATATTTGCTTGGGCCTGTCGGCGGAGGTAAATCTTCTCTTGCTGAAAAACTCAAAGCCTTAATGCAGCATGTCCCTATTTATGTGTTAAGTGCCAATGGGGTACGTAGTCCGGTAAACGATCACCCTTTTTGCTTATTCAATCCTGAAGAGGATGGTGAGATTCTCAAAAATGAGTATCAGATACCAGAGCGTTATCTAAAAACTATCATGTCGCCATGGGCTGTTAAACGCTTACATGAATTCGGTGGTGACATTACCCAATTTAAAGTCGTTAAAGTCTACCCTACAATTTTAGATCAAGTGGGTATTGCCAAAACAGAACCAGGTGATGAGAACAATCAGGATATTTCATCTCTTGTCGGTAAAGTCGATATTCGCCAACTCGAACACTTTGCCCAACATGATGCCGACGCATATTCATACTCTGGTGCACTGTGCCGTGCAAACCAAGGTTTAATGGAATTTGTGGAGATGTTTAAGGCCCCGATTAAGGTATTACACCCGTTACTCACAGCTACACAAGAGGGCAACTACAATGGTACAGAAGGCCTTTCTGCACTGCCCTTTAGCGGCATCATTTTGGCTCACTCTAACGAATCAGAATGGACTACTTTTAGAAATAATAAAACTAACGAAGCCTTCTTAGATCGGGTATATATAGTCAAAGTGCCCTATTGTCTTCGCGTCTCAGAGGAGATACAGATCTATGAAAAACTCCTGTTTAATTCTGAGTTATCTCAAGCGCCATGCGCACCATATACCTTAGAAACCCTTGCCCAATTTAGTGTTCTATCACGGATAAAAACACCTGATAACTCTTCTATTTATTCTAAGATGCGAGTTTATGACGGTGAAAGCCTTAAAGACACAGATCCAAAGGCAAAATCCTATCAAGAGTATCGCGATTATGCTGGCGTAGACGAAGGGATGCAGGGATTGTCTACCCGCTTTGCCTTTAAAATCTTATCCAAAGTTTTTAACTTTGACCACAGTGAAATTGCCGCTAACCCAGTCCACTTGTTCTATGTGCTTGAACGTCAAATAGAGCAAGAACAATTCCCAAGTGAAATGGCTGAACGTTATTTAGAGTTTTTAAAAGGTTATTTAACGCCCAAATATATCGAGTTTATCGGAAAAGAGATTCAAACCGCTTACTTAGAGTCCTACTCTGAATATGGGCAAAATATCTTTGACCGTTATGTCACCTACGCTGATTTTTGGATTCAAGATCAGGAGTATCGCGACCCTGAAACTGGCCAATTATTTGACCGAGCAGCACTAAACGCCGAGTTGGAGAAAATAGAGAAGCCAGCAGGGATCAGTAACCCGAAAGATTTTCGTAATGAAATCGTTAATTTCGTCCTGCGTGCACGGGCCAATAACGACGGTTCCAACCCACTTTGGACCAGCTACGAAAAACTGCGTACCGTCATCGAAAAGAAGATGTTCTCCAACACAGAAGATCTTCTGCCCGTTATCTCCTTTAACGCCAAAACCTCTAACGATGATCAACGAAAACACGATGATTTTGTTAATCGAATGATGGAGAAAGGCTACACCAAAAAGCAAGTAAGACTGTTATCTGAGTGGTATTTACGCGTACGTAAATCATCGTGATAGGCAGAGTTTGGGGAGCATGCTCCCCACTAGTCTTTGGGAGGTGCGCATGGCTAATTTTATTGATAGAAGGCTTAATGCAAAAGGAAAGAGTACGGTAAACCGACAACGATTCATCAATCGATATAAGCAACAGATAAAGAAAGCGGTGAGCGATGCGGTAACACGCCGTAGTGTCACTGACGTCGATAAGGGTGAAAAGATTGGTATACCGACTCGAGACATCAGTGAACCCACTTTTCACCAAGGTCGTGGTGGTGTGCGCGAGCGAGTGCATCCCGGGAATGACCAGTTTTCTCGAGGTGATAAAGTCGATCGGCCTCCTCAAGGCGGTGGTCAAGGTAGTGGCCAAGGTGATGCTTCAAACTCAGGAGAAGGCCAAGATGATTTTGTATTCCAAATTTCTAAAGACGAATACTTAGAGCTACTTTTTGAAGATCTTGAACTGCCTAACTTGCAGAATAATCGTTTAAATAAGTTGGTGGAATATCAAACTTATCGCGCTGGATTTACCAATGATGGCGTGCCAGCAAATATCAATATCGTACGCTCTCTGCGCTCTTCGTTGGCGCGGCGAATCGCTATGTCATCATCTAAAAAAGCTAAGTTGGCCGAGCTTCAAGCTGAACTAGAAACACTTGAATCTACTCCAGGCGCACAAGCTGAGAAGATCTTGACGCTCAAACAAGGCATTGAGGAGCTCAAAAAACAGATAGCCAGAGTGCCATTTATTGATACCTTCGACTTGCGCTATAACAACTTTGCCAAGCGTGAAGTCCCCTCATCTCAAGCGGTAATGTTTTGCCTAATGGATGTCTCAGGTTCAATGGACCAAGCCACTAAAGATATGGCGAAACGTTTCTACATCTTGTTATATCTCTTCTTAACACGTACCTATAAAAACTTAGATGTCGTCTATATCCGTCATCATACTCAAGCCAAAGAGGTTGATGAACATGAGTTTTTTTACTCCCAAGAAACTGGAGGCACTATTGTATCCAGTGCTTTAAAATTAATGCATGAGATTCAAAAAGAGCGCTACCCTGAGAACGAATGGAATATCTACGCCGCCCAAGCCTCGGATGGCGACAATTGGGCCGATGACTCGCCGACTTGTCGAGAACTATTAGAAAAAAAATTGTTACCTGTGGTGCGCTATTTTAGCTACATCGAGATCACAAACCGCGCACACCAAACCCTATGGCGTGAGTATGAAGCCTTACAGAAAGTCCATGACAATATTGCAGTACAGCACATCAAACAAGCAGAAGATATCTATCCGGTATTTAGGGATCTCTTTAAGAAACAAGCAGTATAGGGGGCGCTATGGAATCGAATAAAAACAAAGTGCTAGATGATGGGCCGGATTGGACCTTTGACCTTTTACAGTCCTATTTGACCGAAATTGAACGAGTTGCAGCCCACTATCGTCTTGATAGCTATCAAAATCAAATCGAAGTGATCACAGCAGAACAGATGATGGATGCCTACGCCGGCATAGGAATGCCCATTGGTTACACACATTGGTCGTTTGGCAAAAAATTTATCGAGACAGAACAAGGCTATAAACGCGGCCAAATGGGTTTGGCTTATGAAATTGTCATTAACTCAGATCCCTGTATAGCCTATCTTATGGAAGAAAACACCATCACAATGCAGGCACTAGTAATGGCTCACGCCTGTTTTGGTCACAATAGCTTTTTCAAAGGCAATTACTTATTTAAAACTTGGACCGATGCCACCTCAATTATTGATTATTTGGTATTTGCTAAAAATTATATCAGAGAATGTGAAGAACGTTTTGGCGCCGAGCAAGTGGAACTGATCATAGACTCTTGTCATGCGCTCATGAGTTACGGAGTTGACCGTTACAAACGCCCCAGTGAGATCTCGTTAAAAGAGGAGAAAGTACGCCAAAAAGAGCGCGAAGAATATCTTCAAAGCCAAGTGAATGACCTCTGGCGCACAATTCCTTTATCGCCAGCCGCTTCCAATGAAAAGCATGTAAGCCATTTCCCCGCAGAGCCACAAGAAAATATTCTCTATTTTATTGAGAAACATGCCCCCTTGCTTGAACCCTGGCAGCGTGAAATCGTGCGTATTGTCAGAAAAATGGGGCAATACTTCTATCCGCAAAAACAAACCCAGGTGATGAATGAAGGTTGGGCAACATTTTGGCACTACACCATTCTCAATCACCTTTACGATGATGGCTTAGTGAGCGATCGATTTATGATCGAATTTCTTAAAAATCACACCAATGTTGTCGCACAGCCGAGCTATAACAGCCCCTATTATAGCGGTATAAACCCCTACGCCTTAGGTTTTAATATGTTTGTCGATATTCGCAGGATCTGCGAACACCCTACCGAAGAGGATAAACGTTGGTTTCCTGATATTGCAGGTAGTAATTGGCTCGACACGCTGCACTTTGCCATGGAAAACTTTAAAGATGAAAGTTTTATTAGCCAATACTTGTCGCCGACCATTATTCGCCAGTTTAAGTTGTTTAGTATTTTAGATGACGACAGAAAAAACTATCTCTCTGTCTCCGCGATTCATGATGACCAAGGCTACCAAGAGATCCGTCACGCACTATCACAACAATATAATCTTTCAAATCTTGAGCCCAATATTCAGGTGCAAGATGTTGCTGTGACAGGCGATCGCTCTCTTACCTTACGCCATGTCCCCAATGACCGTATTCCATTGGATGAAAGCTGTAATGAAGTATTAAAGCATCTGCACCGGCTTTGGGGGTTCGATGTGACATTAGAGGAGGTTAACGAAACTGGTGAGACCAAAATCATAGCCCAATGTCCAGACAAGCAATCTGAAGATAAACCATGATTTTCGAATATAAAAAAAGCGCCATATAGGCGCTTTTCTATTTCAATTCGCTATTAAGCGAAAGTGAAATCCACGTGCTCAACTTGTGGCTTGAACGCGTGACGTTGTAGTGCTTGAACACGAACTTTAACTTCTTTATCGCCTTCTAGAACGATAGTGATATCTGAGCTGTAGAAATCTTCGTTAGCTTGGATATTGATGATGTTTTTGTGTTCGAATTCAATAGAAATTGGTTCTTTGCCCGCACCGTAGATAACAGCAGGAACTTTACCAGCATGACGTAGGCGGCGGCTCGAACCTTTCCCAACTGCAGTGCGGGTTTGTGCGGCGATTGTATAAGACATAATAGACTCACTTATTAAAAATAATTTTAGGTGGTCATCATTTTCGACCAATGATGACCTCATTTAAAGCGAGCGAATACTAGCACATCAATCTTAAGTACACAAATAATACACGACAATGGCTTACCAACTTCTTACCGGCCCAGTATCCACGTGCACAAAGCCCGAATTAGGATAATAGCCAACACCGCCAAGTTTAAGTGAAATGGCCGCATCACGAAGATCTTTAAGGTTCACATCGGGTATCGCAATATCCATTGCCATCCCTTTCATATGATAACTCTTCTTAGCCACGCCATTGCTACGATTGGCAAGCATCTGGTTAGTCTTTGGCGATCGATAGCCAGAGATAACATGATACTCTTTATCAAGATTAAGTGTTTGTTTTAGCGAAAACAAAAGGTCAAACAAGCGCCTATCCATTGGCGCCGCTTCATTTTGTCTATGATCGCGCAGAATATGATCAAAATCAGATAGGGTATTATTTTGGTAATCCCCATCAACCCAATAGCTTCCTTGCCCACGTTCCCCTGTATGTCTATTGTAAAAGCCCAAACTACGAACACCAGTTGTAGAACGACTTGCATATACTTTTGCAGGAACCATTGAAAACATCGCAACGCCACCTAGGCCTAACATCAACTGCCTACGTGCAGGACAAACTATTGTCAAATCAATACCACCGACTACTTTTTAAACAAAACAGCCAACAAACTAAACTGAAATGCAAACAAGATCAAGTGATGATTGTGCAGGAGTCCCTTAAGGTACCTGGGTTTGCGCGCGTATTGTGTTGCTGTTTAACTGATTAGTACGTTGATTTTTATTGTATATATCGTCACGATATTGAGGCGTGTTTTGTCTGTCTAGCCATGATGTCCAATAGACTAGATGTAACGGAAGTTTCTCATCGAACGCAAACCACTGAGTCTTGGTTCGCTCAATTTGCATGTCAACCCAAGTCTGCTTATCCCTTACCAAATGAGACGCCATCCAGTTGGCTAATTGTTCAACTTTCTCAACCCGAATACAGCCAGAAGATAGCGCTCTAATGTCTTTAGCAAAAAGATGTTTATCTGTCGTATCATGCAGATAAATATTATATTGATTAGCAAAGAAAAACTTGTATCTTCCTAGTGTATTACTCTCACCAGGTTTCTGCACTAACCGATAGTGAAATGGCCCCTTAGCGATATCTCGCCACTCCTCATCGGATTTAGTCACTTTCTCCCCAGAATAGTCGAACACTTCAAAATCTCTAGCCGTAATGTAACTACCATCTTCTCTTACTTTAGGTAACAGGTCGTATTTAAGTAATCGTCTTGGCACGCGCCAGCTGGGATTAAGCACTAAGTTACTCACTTGACCTTTTATCAATGGCGTTTGTCGATAGGGTTTGCCAACAATCACTTTAGAGCTTAGTGCTATGTTGCCGTGATCGACCAATACCATTTGGTACTCTGGAATATTAATGAGTAAGTAGGTTGGTTCGACACTGGCAAGATAGCGATGCTGCTCAACAAAGTTGCTGGCTAACGCTTGGGCCCGCCTAAAAGGACTCCAGTTTAACCACCTCACAGTCGCAGGCCCAATAATACCATCCTGTTTTAATCCATGACGTCGTTGAAACCGAAGAACGGCTTGGTGCAATGATTCCGTAAATGTTCGACTGTCAGTATCTGCTTGAGGGTGATCGCCCAATAAGTTGAGCCTTTTTGAGATCATTGGAATATCGATATGCTGGTCGCCTAAATGTAACCAAACTCCTGGTGCAATCGCTGGCCAAGCCTGGTTTTCTTCCAACCATAGTAAATACTTCAGACGGTTACTTACTTGTAAATAGTTATCGACCTGCGGCTCTGTAGCAAGGGCTTGAGTGTAGGGGTCTTGAAAATGAACTTGTGAGTCAAATCGCGTTTCGATGGCATTATTCTGCCAAAACCCTGCGATAGTAGCACTGGCTTGTTGAATACTCTCAGGGGAGCTTGAAGCCAGCTCTATTTTTAGTTGGCGCATCTCGTCATTGGGGCTCGCTAGCAAAATAAAATCGAGCTGGTTTAACAGCAGTTTATTTGCAGCGGCCAACCGCTCATCACCCGTTGACGTAAAGCTGACGAGCAACACCAAACTTAAAATCATCCATCGCACCATAAATCCTCCTAGATATATTATGGTGCATAGATTCAATTCTGGCCTAGACAACTAAAGATGTATTTTAGAAGTCAGTCAACTATCTCTGTTTATACAAAAACTTAAGATTTTAGCCAAGTGTTACACGGCTAATGATAGTTTTCCCTGTATAAGGGTAGTAACTGAGTTGCCAATTCTTGGCTCCTTTAGTGCGATCATCAGCAATATAGTTAAAGTAGCAACGCGTACCTGGATCGGAAACTAGGCCACCTGAGTACCAATAGATGATATCTGTATCACCACCAAAAGAGGCATCCTCGTGCCGGGCTAGCTTAAAGTCGTCATTATCTAATAACCCTTGCCAAAGTTGTCTACAAAAATCACCTTGAAGCTGTTGACCGTTACTTCCAGATCCTTGTGTATCACGACCGAGTGGGAAACCTGTAACCGTTGAGTCGATATCACCTTCACCAAAGCAAGCGAGATCTGTCACTGCACCGACTGCCCCTGCCGTTAACCAACAACTATGATAAAGCGAGGCCGCCGTACTAAATGATCCAAACGCACTTTTTGCGACACTGTCATGAGCATCTTGTCCGAGGTTGATAAAGCGAGGCAGAGCAACAATCGCCAAGATGGCGAGAATAACAATAACGACAACTAACTCGATAAGGGTAAAACCATTTCTCTTATACAAGGCCATAGAACCCACGTCACTAACAAAGATATACATTATACGCCAAATGAGTTGGATTGGGCAGTTAAGTTAACCAGCAAAGCGCTAATAACAAACATCCATTAAGGCTACTATTACTCATCGTGGCAACCAACAAAAAAGCCTCAACATAC
>NZ_MCBT01000048.1:291335-403107 GCF_001735525.1 Shewanella colwelliana | reverse complement strand
CAATATAACGGCGGACTGACGCCCAATGAATCGGAACGATTGTTCTGGTTAAACTCTAAGATCGTGGCCAATATTAGTTGACCACTACATTATGGAAAAGGACTCTTCGTTAAATGTTAGAAACCCTGTTAAGTAAACTGTCTCTAATCGACTATAAATATGAAAAAATTCGTGAAGCCACTGAATGTGATTTCAACATTTTTTCACTTTTGCGCAGTGAATCTGACGAAGTCGCTTTGCACTCTCGCTTCATCGGCGAGCTACTCAATCCTAAAGGGTCACATAATAAAGGGGCCCTCTTTCAAGAGCTGCTCTTGAAGCAATTAGCTCTCAACAGCGAGATGTTTCTTGGAGAGTTTACACTAGAAGTTGAACGCTCCATGGGTAAGTATGGAAGGATTGATTTACTGCTTGTTGGTGAACACGACGTTATCGTAATCGAAAATAAGATATACGCACAAGACCAGCCGAAACAAATGGAGCGATATAGCCAAGCGATTGGTGAGAACTACGGCTCGAAAGCACATCACCTTTACTATTTGACACTGTCTGGAGAGCTCCCTTCAGTTGAAAGTCTAGGCAATTTAGAAGCTGGGAGCGTTCAATGTATCTCATATTCTATAGTAATTAAGGAGTGGATTGATTCCTGTGCCCGAACAGTTTATGACTCACCGCTACTTAGGGAAACCATAATCCAATATAAAAAACTAATTGAGAAGCTGACAGGCCAAACTCTTACAGAGACACATAAAATGGAAATAACTGACTTGCTTTTAGAAGGTAAAAATTTTAAGTACGCGCTTCAAATTGAAGAGGTAGTAAAAGATGTTAAAGCTGAGTTACAGAAAACAGTTTGGATAGGGCTGAGAGACTCACTTAGTAAGCATGGTTATTACTTCAATTTTGTAAATCACCTATTTGACGAAGTTGGCATGGATGTGTGCAAAGGCTTTTATCAAGCGAACAATCGCAGTCGCTATCACGGATTGGAGCAACGTGTTTTGACCTTTGGTGAGTATGGTGTTCACCTGTACTTAGAAGTAGAAGACCGATTCTACTATGGGTTTACAGTAAGTAAGAATAACCAACGAGGGCTATACAAGGATGAACTACTTAGTGCTGTCCCGAAACTCGATAATCATCTAAAAAAGTTAATCGGAAACAACGCTGAATCTAAGTGGTGGTTAGGGTGGAAATATAGTGACGACAAAATTAACTTTAGGAACTTCAATGAAGAGAATTCAGCTAAGCTTGCTGACGCTGTATACAGGCAAAACTGGATTGATAGCGTGACTAAAGACATCGTTAACTTAATAAAACAATGCAACGCTGACTGTAACGCACTAGCTCGGTGAGCTTGCATCTTGCAAAGCCTTGCATTCAGTACGAAGTGAAATCCACGTGGATGTAAAATTAATGAGAGTTGAAAATGAATAACTGTGAAAGTCTAGTCTTGGAGTATCTGCGTGCAGATAGAGCCATGTTCGTAAATACACAGTGTTGTATACAACTTATCGATGCTCTAAATCCAGATACCAGCGGACCCCATTGGTATTGTGATTTGTTGGCTGTGAATTTTAAAGAGAAGCAGGTCTATTTGTGCGAAGTAACTCATGCAAAGAACTTATCTAGCCTCATTAACAGGTTAAAAGACTGGGAGCTACACTGGTCAGAATTGAAAACCGCGTTGGTTAGGGATAGCAGCATACCGAATGATTGGGAAGTGAGGCCATGGGTGTTTATTCCAAGTGATTTATCTGGGGCATTTGACCTAAAAATAGCAAACCTTGGGCTAAAAAATATGCCAAAGCCTGAAGTGACTGCTTTGGAGGACGTAATGCCCTGGAAATATCGTTCGTGGAATCGGTTAGTATGAGCAAGTTACAAATAAAGAAGTGTTCGGGATGAAACTAAATTGAAGGGTTACCATAGCAACAAGGGAGATTGGAGTGGCATAGGAATTTGCTAACCTGATCGCAGTCGTTGAAGTTAATGGTATGCCTCGCTTAATGGTTCTGGAGTTCAAGCCAGAAACTGAGAGAAATAGAGTACAGACGAGTGTAGATATGATATTTGATGATTGGGATACCCCTTTTAATGAAGGAACTATATTTCTGGTTAGTGCGGCATGGGGAGGAGGTGAGTGGAGTGTCAGTTACCCCAATGGTAAAAGTTATCACCTCCAGATACCAACGGGCACCAAGGCAATATTAACCCTTACACTATTTCATCTTGAAACTGAATCAGTGTATGAGTTGAGATTCCCATCGGCATCAGCATTTAGAGTGTTAGATGAAGGAGGCTTACTTAATATCTGGAATGAAATACAGACAAATCATAACTGTTTTAAAGTGAAGGGGCATGCCTGGAGTGAAGAGAGTCCAGTGACTTTTGCAATGGGCAGTGATGATGGCTTCTCATTTCTTATCACCACTAGTGATGATTGTGTCGAAGTGGTGTGCCAACATCCTCCCGAGATTATTTTCATACAAAAACTTCAGCCAAACACCGGCTAATTAGCTGTTTCTAGTGCGAGCCTAATAAAGTATATAGAAAATTGATTGCCTTGTGATAAGCCTCTTGGACATAAGACTCGGGGCAGTCCACAATGAATTATTTTTCAGGTGCATTTCGATTTTCAAAGAATTAGACCTGTATGTATCATTCAACATGAATAAATCATTGAACAGCGATTGTTTTGATGTAGTCACTTGGTGTTAGTCCAAATTTGCCTTTAAAGCGTTGGCTAAATCGTCCTTCGGATTGATAGCCACATGAAAGGGCCAGCATTGCGACGTTATTGTGACCTTTTTGCATTAAATTTAACGCATGATTTAATCGGACTTCAGCTAGCACTTCTCTATACTGCATGTTTTCTTTCTTAAGTTTTCTAATCATTGTTGAACGGCTTATAGCAAAGTGCTGCGCAACGGTATCTAAAGAGTGTTCTTCACTTGGTTTTTTCGCCAGATAGCGGCTTAATTTCTGACTAAATCTAGTATTGTTATCAGTAAACAGACAATGTAATACGCCACGTTCTGCCAACTGTTGATAAAGCCCCTGTACCCAATGATATTGTGTCTCTTGACTCATACTTAGTTGGTTGAAAGAGAAAAGTGCGTTAAGGGTAACTTGTAACTCGTCACTAGCTTCTAGTATGGGAGTCTGTTCTGTACCACCGTTACTTTTACTTAGTTCAATTATTGAGCCATTCGGTAAGCCATAGAAACTGAACACTCTGGAACGAAAATTTCCCTTTTGTGGTAGGTTTTCAAAACTCAATGACTCGGAAGCCTCGCATAACAACAATTCAGAATGGGAAACATCTATGGTAGATTCCCTCCAAAATAGACGTTTACTGCCAGTCATAATTTGAATAATGCTTGGGGAATGAAGCCGTACGTTCCTGAGCTTCTGAAGTTGCTCTGCTCGGAATATCGTAACTTGATATTGTTGGTTCATCATTCCCCTCATTGTTATCTTGGTTTAACGAGTATAAGTAGCAGTTAACTTGGATTTGTCTAAAGCGATACTGTTCAACGTAAAGCCGACCACAGCTGCTGGAGTATTTTCGTTAAGTTCTAGTTTTTCTGTAGGCAATGCCCACACAGTAAATTGGTAACGGTGCATACCATTCCCTTTAGGAGGGCAAGCTCCACCAAAGCCAGCGGTACCATAATCTATACGAGACTCGATACCACCTAGACGTTTAATTTTTACACCTCGCGGTAGTTCGTTGACTGATGCTGGAATATTGAATGCAACCCAATGCCAAAATCCGCTGCCTGTGGGTGCATCGGGATCATAAACTGTGACTGCAAAGCTCTTAGTACCTGATGGCGCGTCTTTCCAGGTTAGCTGAGGTGACTGGTTATCACCACTACAACCCCAGCTATTATATTCAAAGGTCTTAGCCATAGGATAACCTTCTTGAATATCACTACTATTTAATTCAAAGGCTTGCACTGAGCCCAAAGTTGCCAAACTTAGTGCCAATAAAGACGTACTGATTACTTTCATTAAAGTGTTCCTTTTCTTGAGTTCGGGGCTAATTATATGCCTCTTATCAAGTTTCGACTGCTCAATAAGTATCATAAGTGGCTTTGGATGATGATTTATTGACACTTATAGTTTCCAGTAAACAGCCTATGCGAATGGTTGTTTGATTGATATCGCAGCATTACACAGCACAAGAGTGTCCTAAGACGTTGTTGTCCCAAAATAATTCAGAGTAAACACCCATACACTTCCTGTTAATCTGCGTTTGCCATACAAAAATCTAATTCGAACAAACTGAGTATTCATCATGCTGTACTAAACGGAGCAAGCCTCAAAGCCATCGTGGCGCCAAGAATCTATTAAAAAGTCCAGGAAGCATTGCGATGGAAATGGAGTCTTAGTAGTGGGGGGTGAACATATCCCTGAATAGAGCATTGAGTAACTCATCAGGCATATGATTGGGCATGCTGGTTGGTGAATTCGCATGCGAAATTTAGTGTTTCACTGCAAAGATCTGTTCGGTGTTAATTAACGCACATTTTTAGACATTTTCTTGTGTCGTGTGAATTTTGTTATGCAGTTGACAGAACATTTGTTGTATCTTCCGTGTTCACTAACCTTTTTATCAATATGAAACTTATGATAATAGAAGATGCCGAAGGATATTTTGATCATGGCAATAACCTTTTCGACAAACGTAATTACTCTGAAGCTATAGAGTCATTTCAAGAAGCCGCTAGCCAGAATCATGCAGGAGCACAGTACAGCATTGCCATGATCTACAAACATGGAATGAGCGTACAGCAGGACGAAGAATTAGCTGCAACTTGGTGCTTCAAATCAGCCGAACAAGGCCATGTGAATGCACAGTATGAGCTTTCTTCAATGTTCAGTTTTGGTCAGGGTGTACAACAAGATGATGAACTAGCCTTTTCCTGGGCACGAAAAGCAGCCGAACAAGGGCATGTAAAGGCTCAAGTCAGTATTGCTATGAGATACGAGAGCGGAGTGGGCGCGAGTCAAGATTTTCAACTAGCTTTTTTCTGGTATCAAAAAGCCGCCAAAAAAGGCAATGCCAGCGCACAACTGAATCTTGCCTTAATGTATATGTTGAGGCTGGACGTGCCATTAGACGGAAAACAGGCTTATGCCTGGTTATCTGTTTCCGCTGCAGCAGGCAATAAAACGGCCCGTAGACAACTAGAGTCAGCAGAACTCAAATTAGATGGAGAAGCCCTTGCTAAAGCTAAAATTTTAGCGTCTGAGTATATTGAGCTTTATAGTAAATAATTCAGATTTTTAAGATTAACAGGCCGCACCTCATCCCTATAAGTACTTAAATTAGCGGCCTTTTCATATCACCAAAGCTTTAACTACCGAAGCGTGTTCGGCTCAAGTCTTGAGCTTTGCTTGTAATGGCCATTGTGTGAACACGGACCGTTTTTATACAGATGTTCAGTTTGACCTGATTAAGGAAACAAAGGCACCCGCTACCTGTAGACTAGCATCTGGTCTAAATTCTAAGTTCCTCACACATTAAAGCTTTGAATAAGACGTATCTCTTTCAACGTAATAATATGCCCCCACTCATTGATGAACGTTGTAGGAAGCCCTTTGCCTTTAGTAAGCCAAGGTTTCCTTTTACTTTGAAAAATTTATGTCTGATACTCGAACACTGCGCCACATGGCGATACTGCGTTATATTCCTCAAGAGCCTCAATATACGACGACGCGAGAGCTAAGTGATAAGCTGAGTAATGATGGCTTTGATATTAATATGCGGATGCTACAGAGAGACATTGAAATATTATGTTGTCAGCACCCTTTGAGCTGCGATGATACTGTCAGGCCGCATCGTTGGTTTCGTATTCAAGGGGTTAGCGATGCATCGTTAGAAATGACGCCCAGCACGGCACTCGCTATTAATATGCTGAGTGAACAATCTCATTATTTGTTGCCTCGACAAGTACATGACAATCTAAAAGGCTTCTTCTTACAAGCAACTCAAAAGTTTGCTGTCGCACCAGAAAACCCGCTATACCATTGGCCATCACGTATCGCTAACCTGTCTCCTGGTTTTCAGCTTTGTAAGCCGATAATTGACGACAAAGTGATGCAAGTTGTTGAACGATCTTTGATCCAACAAACGCCATTAGAGATTGATTATCGGCCGCGGCCACCAAGGTATAGTAAGAAGTATCAAATAAACCCATTAGGTCTGGTTACTCGTGGGCCTGTTTATTATCTTATTGCGACATTACGTGAAAGTGGCGACTATCGACATTTTGTATTACATCGAATTCAAGATGCCGAATTGATGACCGTAGCACAACACCAGGTACAAGATTTCGACTTATCGACCTACATTAAAAACGGCAACCTGAGTTTCCCTAAAGACAACAAGATAACACTAGAGCTGAAAGTGTCTTATATCGAAGGTTACCACCTGCTTGAAACCCCAATCCATCCAGATCAGCAGGTCAGCTACCCAGATCCTCATCACTTCGTTTTAAAAGCAAAAGTTAACCATACCGAAGAACTTAAGTGGTGGTTAATGTCGCTTTCTGACATTAGTGAAGTCATAGGACCTAATTTTTTAAGAAGGGAACTCGCAGAAAGCTTAGAAAAAGCGGTACGCCAATATCAGTCAAACTAAGGCGTTATTCAAAACGCCTTTGTGTTGAAGGTTGAGGTCGTTATTCAATTTGTTCTGATTTGATCCAACCAATCTCGCTTTTTGGCGGCTCTTCATCGCGGATACGCTTATAAGCATCGCTCACATGGTAGGCCCATACTCGGCGTTTGGTTCGGCGACCGTTGAGAGTGAATGTGATCAGATATTCTTTCATTGCATAGTTCTCTTGATTGATAGTGTTGACGCCATTTTCCATATCATGGCGTCACTATTTGACTTGAGTTAAAACGACACTCCATGACGCGTTATCGTTTTACACTAAAGACCTTGAAATTAATAAGGACGATGAGTCATGCTACTTTGGATTACCGATACTCCAGAACAACAATACGAAAGCGATGAATTGATTATTCGTTCTCCAAGTCAAATAAGAGCGATCAGCCCGAATGGACCCGCTTTTGTCGTCATTGATATTCGAGTCCCTACTCCTGAAGTGATGGATTGGGCTTCAAAACGCCACCAAGCTACGTTGTGGTGGAAACCCACAACTGAAGTACCTAAGGCGCATTGTTATGTGGATATTGCCGAATGTTGTGCGACTGAGTTTATTCCATTAATCAGTGATATATACCATCGAAATGGTGTAATTAACGTATCACTTACAGAGTTAGAATCCATGGTTAAGTCTTATGATACGGCTCAGGTTTTTCACGCCCCAAGTGACACTGGCCCTTTACTCCATCATCAATGCTGGTCTTTTGGCTATCTGATACATCGAGATTGCAGTGCAAGTATTGATGACTTCCAACGTGTGACTGAACTGGGGCGAAGCCGCTTTAACATTGAAGAGATGATCAATCTTATCATTCCAGATGATGGACTCAATTTACTCCTTACGTTTTCGAAAGCGTGAAGCTAATTATTATGTGTAGAAAAGGTTAACCGACAGCAGTATGGCAACAGAAATAGAAAAGTTTATTCACCAGAATACGAAAACCAGCCACAAACGATGGGAGTCTATTGTTATGTATGCTCTTCATTTTTCCTTAAGGGATGTACAGCTGTGTTCACAATATAAAATTGGTCCGTACTTGGTGGATGGTTATTTCCCCGACCTAAATTTAGTGGTTGAGATTGATGAAGAGCATCATGACTCTCAAGTTGAAGATGATCGGATTCGCGAAGCTTACATTCAGAAAGAGTTAGGGTGTGAGTTTTATCGGATAGATGTGAAAGAACCTGTGTATGAGCAAGTCGATCAATTGATAGCAAAGGTAAGAAGTGGTTCGACAGCAGAGTGAGTGATTGAAGCGAAAGTAAGAAATGAGGGCGAATACTCTAAGCAAAAAAGAGAATATCTGGAAGAAGTTGGTGCATTCGATTTTCTTAATGGTTTACAAGAAGACCTTGAGCAATTGGATATAAAGATTGATCACAACCATATCGGCACCCCATTGACACCGCCTAATGGGGAAGTAGGGTTTATGGTGAACTTCGATGGTTTAACCCTATGCATGATCGTCACCAAGAGTTTAAAGCCTAAGCTTCTCGTGGCCGATTGCGCTGAAAATATACTGGTTTTTTAGCACTTGAGTTGTCAGATTGGAAAAATACAACCGGGAATAAATACAAAGTCATTGAAAATTTCAAAGGACAAAAGTCTCGTGATGACGTTTTTGAGTATTTGAAAATTACGTTTAATCAGCTTCTTAAACGCTAATGACCCGTGAGTGTAAAGCATTACTAAATGCTGACGGCTAAACGACCACAACCCATGACATATTGATTGAACAAGGCTCAAAATGACTCCATCATTTTTAAACAATAACCTTAAAAGCATTCAGAAAACTGAGCAACCGAGTTTTAAAATTGCTAATAATTACTTTAATTACCGTCATCATGAGGTTATCGATGACATTTTATCTGATTGTACCGATGGTTATATCGGTCGAGAGCAAGTGACAGCGTATTTTAAAAATCGCCATTATTATAAGGGTTTCTTTGCTGCAATGATTTGGGGAGGGGTTTCGACTGGAGGTGTGACTGGGGACAATCTAACCAAGTTACTAAATGTGACGCCAGAGCGGTTAGAAGCTATCGTATTGGTTATTAATCGTTTATTGGCGCAACAGGCATTCTCTCAAGCGTACAACTACATGGAAGGAGAGGGTAAGTTAAATGGCTTAGGAGATGCGTATTTTACCAAGCTATTTTTCTTCGTTGCTGCAGCGGATACCTTGACGATTATCCCACCTATTTTTGATAAATGGACCAAGCTTGCATACTGCGCATTGCTAATTGATGAAGGGAATGGGCAATTGGCCAAGCAGTATATTTCTCGAGTGGAAGGCGTTGATGTTATATTAAGAACGGCGTCGCGCAGTGCAGCTTTCAACGATTTTGTGCTACGAATGAATCGATGGGCGAATGCGTGCGGGGTAGAGGTGAATCAACTAGAAAGCTATATTTTTGGGACTCATCGATCTAAAGATAAAACCAGTCATAACCCACGTTTCTATTTTGAGTCGTTTGTTGCTGCTCAGCACGCAGAGGTATTCGATACTCAGGCCACAATACGCAGAAGTAAGTCAAGAGAAAAAGTGTCGCATTCATTAATAAACTTAAACAAGAATAAAACAATAATGTCACGTATTGTAGCGATATATCTGTCCCCAACGAATAAAACAGCCTATACCTCAACTAATATCGAATTACTAGATATTAGCAAGCCATACGGTAAGGATCCGCTAACACTTGTTAAAGGCGGACTAGGTGCTCAAGGATACCGTGTGTTTTCAGGTGAAGGTGGTGCAACTGTGACGGCTAACCATAAGGCAATGCGTAATGATCCAACCTTACAAGTGGTGTACTTAAATGGTGACGATTTGGTGAGTAGAAAGTCACAGGCTGAACAATTCACGGATAGTGAGTCATTAAAGGCCGCTAAAAAATTTGCGCAAGAACTAGCGAAGGGGCAAGGGTTTAAGCAGATAGGTCGGTAGGAACGAATGCTGGATACTCCGTTAAGCGACTTTTCCCATACCTAAGATAATTCAGTGGCATTGCTAAATCAGCAATATCGCTGACACAGTTTTGTCCATTTTCGAGTCAGCGAGTCTGCGCTGACTCACTTATGCCCCTTTGCGAGTTACAGGCGATAAGCTGCACAGATAAGTAACAAGCCAGTTGACCTACTTTTACTAATCGATAAATGACAGTTACTGATTACCTTCGATAAGACATCAATATCAATGCTCACTTTACAACTTTCTGTGCTCGTTTATTCAACATCACTCTGGTAGAGTGCTTATTAATCAATAGCTTTACTTTAGTAAGGCTTAAATAATAAGTTTATTGCATGTGCACTTACCAAATATGTGGTAACACACAAATACTAAGATATTGTGTGCACTTTACTGAGGAAACCGAATGAAGATTCGATATATTTTCATGATTTTACTAAGTGCTGTTGGTGTCGCTGCATGTCAAACAACGCCAACTGATAAGGAATTATCAAAAATATCATATGCTAATTTATCGCCTCAAGTTGTCAAGCTTTCTGAAAGTACAACTAAATGTGCTTTAGCTATGCTTGTACTGAATACTGAAAGCTATAGTTCGATAGATGAAGTTTACTTTAACAACGGTGATACATACGGTGAACTTATGTCTGCTTTGGATGACGAGGCAAAGCAGAAGTTGATACAGAGTGTTGGGCTAAGTGCAAATAAGTATGCGGCGTTACACTATGAAGGAGCTATTTTCCCTGTAATGCTTGAATATGTATTCGAGGGAGGTTGTAATCATTTGTACTTTTCAGATGGTTTCAGGTCTAAATATTCAGGCGTAATTGAATCCTTAGAAAATTTGTAGCAATGTTCTATAAATTTTCGCAAACAAAGCAAACTGAACCCAAGCGAGTCGAAACGATTGCTTTACACTTGCCTTGGCCAAGTAGGAGCATTGCCCACTTGCTGACTGGTGATATGGCGCTTAGAAAGCAGCCACTATTTTCAAAGGCACAATTTGGTTAGTAAGCCAACTGGTGGTTCACCAACAAATCAACACAGAGCAAGCCCGATCTGCCTACAGGCAAATGTAAGCTAATGGCAGACGTTTACCTTGGGCTAAGGCACAACAAGCTTTAGAAGATCTAGAACAAGCAAATAACTAAATTTATGATCTGCGCCTATTCGATCAGAACAAACAAGAATGACAAGTACCGAGTAACGCAAGGCCTATAACATCTAATTTGTAAAATCGCTAATGATGTGCGCGGCTCAGTCGATGTATAGTGGGCAGGTTTAAGGGAGTGAAATAGGCATGGATTTATCGAAAAAAGTATTAAATAGCAGCGCAATAGCATCTTGGAGTGGCTTTATATACCAGGGAAAAGTCGCCCTCTATCATTGCATTCAATTACTTATTGATGGTGAGCATAAGGCTCACCATTTGAAAGTTGAGACACTAGATGATTTTGTCATCTATGATTCAGAAGGTAAGGCGCTAAGTCTTCATCAAGTAAAGGCCAAGGCTGACAGTAACCGTAGTGGATACAATAAAGCAATCGTGCAGGCATCTGAGGTTTCGGCCAGTTATATTGATAGTAATACTAAGCGATGGTTTCACGTTGCTCGTGATTTAGGTGATTTTTCTCCATATACCGCGATGAACTTACAGCATTCTAGAGTCGAATTTTATAGTTACCGCAACGGGCGACAATACCTTCAGTTAAGTGATGTTGATACTGAACTTGAACAAGCTGTCTCTGACTATTTAACCGAAGCTGAACTAAGCTGCTCTTCTCTACAGATCCAATATAAGCTAGGGCTTCTATATACGTTACTTGATTCAAAAGTCATATCAGCTCATGCCAAAATCCACAATGGAGGCGAGCTAAAGTTCCATGCCGCAAACAAAACACCAATCACGTTAACTGAGATCCTGGAGTGCTTAACAGCCGAGGTGTTGGATGAAAACGATGAACGTATAGTCTTAAATCGCTTCAGGCGTAATTTGCTAGAAAGGACTGACAAGTTGATTGAAGCAAATGAGTCTACGCCAGATTTATCAATAGTCGACATACTTTCCTGTCGTGACGCTATTGCAAAGATGAACAGGCCTACGCTAAAGCGACTCTACTTTTCTAAAAAGCCAAACCTTGATGCCATCACTCTAGAAGGCTTTAGTCATGATAGTGTTGAAAGTTATATGGAAATCATTGCATTGATTGATAAGTTAATTGTCCATCAGGATCTCCCTCATTATCATCAGGCTCAATTTGGTACATATCTTCCAACTGCAATTCATTTAAAAAAAACTAATGAAAAGCTCTCCCTCACAGAGATACAAAATAATGTTGAGGCATTGCGTGAAAATGCTACCGTGCAGGATGTTTTGTATGAATACAACAACCTGATTGTTGATATGAAACACTCTCCTTTTCCGCTTAGTGAAGCGTCAAAATTGACTGGCAAGTTTATGGATATTTCTGAAGTTGATTTGGATAAAAGTCGTCTCACTAAAATTCATAATGTGAGGTTTATTTCAGCAGAAGATGCTCAGGAGGAACTAAGTGATTAAACAGATTATTCAGCAAGTAGCGGAGAACTCACCTTGTCAGTTCCGGAAATTTGAGATGCCATCGGACGAGATTAGATTCTATTACTCAGGCAATCCAGACTATCAACGCTTTCTTGTTGTATTAGATGTAGGGCAGCTAAGCTCA
This sequence comes from Shewanella colwelliana, assembly GCF_001735525.1. Classification (NCBI taxonomy): domain Bacteria; kingdom Pseudomonadati; phylum Pseudomonadota; class Gammaproteobacteria; order Alteromonadales; family Shewanellaceae; genus Shewanella; species Shewanella colwelliana. The sequence continues at coordinate 390,745 of NZ_MCBT01000048.1, read as the reverse complement.
CCCAGTGAACTAAATAACAAGGTGCAGGAAAGAACTCCACCGGAGCTTCTAAAGATTCCGTCTTTTTCAAAAAACACCGATTTAGTTGTCTTGTACAGATTAGACAGTCTAGCGGAACTTCATCAATATGAGCACAGCATCTTTGATATTGAAGAAAATGCTTATAGTCTTAAAAAGCATGTTCTCTATTACACAACTGCGGAGACTGAGCAGCTAGGGCAATATCTAGCGCTAGGTGAGGAAATTGAAACACTCGTAGTCGATTCTGAGCACTTTAATCGATATAAGACAAAACCCGCAGAAGAAACAGCCTTTAGCCTTGCTTGCCGCCTTTATGTAAAACTCCCGTTTTTAGCCGTGCCTGCAAAGGAGGCTACATTAACAAGTGCCAACCAACTAGCAAACCAATTATTAGATGGTCAGAATCTGCTTACATTTTTCAATGAAATAGAACAGCAACTAAGTGCCGGACAAACACATGAAATAGTTATGGAGGCATTGATTAATGAACAAATGGCGGATTGATAGGCTAAAAATTAATGGGTTTAAGGTTTTCTCTTCTTTTGAAGACCAATATAAAAATGATCTCATCATTTATGATGGTCCCAATGGATTCGGTAAAACGTCGCTATTTGATGCTAAACAACTACTTTTTCGTGGTCAATTACCGCGTATTGCTGCTCGATTAAAGCCAGTAACACCTAATAAGCACAGTTTTAAAACAAATCTTTACCGCCACAATGATCATCAAGGTGATATTTGTATCGTAGCTGAGTTGATAAAAGGCGATCAGTCGTTATGTATCATGCGTAAAGCTGATGCCGAGGATATGAAAGCAAAAAATAACAAGCCTAGTGACTTCTCTATTTTCAAATTATATCAGCTGTCGGATTTCAACGATTGGTCTACTGCGAAAGAAGTAAAAGATGAAGCGACTTTTTGGCGACAACATCTTGGTGATAACTTCCAAAAGAACTTCGACGTACTGAACTATCTACAACAAGATAGTAAAGCATTGATCATTCCTGACGGTTGCTGTGAAGAAACAACAAGGACCAAGCAAATTGAGCACCTTATTAATCTGGATGAGCTCAATGCAAGGTTGAACAATCTCATAAAAATGAAAGATGCTCAAAAAAAGGCTTGGAAACAAGAATCAGAAGTTCACAGTTCGTTAAAAAGTGAAATTGAAAGGCTTAAACAACAATTATCTGTTCCAGGTAAGGTTATCCAATATAGCCGACTGACAACTAGTGATTCTGTTCCTGTCTGGGATTCGGAAACACCGTTAACAGCACAACGCTTGGCTGACTACCCAAATCATATAGCCTCTGTTAATTTGATCAAAACGTTGGTGAACCAATCCGATGAAATTGCATTGCGTGATCGCAACAGGAAAAAAAGTGCTTTTCTGAATACTGACGAATTTGCTTTGGCTGTGCGTCTTGCCAATCATTTCGAAAAGCTAAAACCATTGAGAGATTTACGAGAGCAAAGGAAGCCGTTATTACAGGCCATTGCTGTAACAAAGAAGAATGCAACAGATCTCAAAGAAGTTGATTTACCACCATTAAAAAAAACGTTATCCAATGACTATGATGATTTTTCTACGCTAGTTAAACAAAAAAGCCAATTTCAAACTTATCAAAACACAATTGGTGATGCTAAGACTAAGATACTGGAGGTGCGGAATAAACTAATAAAATCAATAAGAAATAATGAAAGTAGCTGTTCGCTCTGTGGTTTCGATTATGATGACCATCAGTTGCTAATAGACGCAATAAACGTTCGGACCCAACAAATTGAAACCGAGTTGGATCAAAATGGGAAAAAGCTCTCAGAGCTTGTGCGAAAAATCAATTTAACATTACATGAAATATCGTTAAAACTTCAGCCGCAGCTTGAAAAAGTAGATGCGGAGTTCAACTTAAAGCTACTAGAAGAGCTAGAGACTCATGAACATCAAGCAAACCGATTACTAAAAATTGCAGAACGAGTTCGACAACTTAATATTTTGCTCCCCAAAGAATATGCAGAGACGATTGAGAAGCAAAATGAACAAATCGAATCCGTTCGACAGCAAATACAGCGTTCATTTGAACAAGAAAATGACACAGTGACAGAGAAAGCTTTAGCTTTGTACTATGGTGCCTTTAAAAGCCCTGAAGATTTAAAACTCATTACCTCTGAAACTATTGAGGACAAACTCAGCTATATAGGCAACGAATTTAATAATCTTATCAGTAGAGCTCATCAGAGTAAGCTAAAAGCTTTCAATAAATCTAATGCCAGGCTCCAAGTTATTAGTGAAATAGAAAGTAAGTTAAAAAATACAGAACAAAAACTTAACTTGGCTCGTAATACATACATCAATCAAACACTCGGCGAGATAGAGCTGCTCTTCCACATATACACAGGACGTTTATTGCAAAACATGCAATCTGGATTAGGGATCTTTTTGGTGCGAGCTGACGGGACTCAAAAAGATACTCCTTTGCAATTTAAAACGGCGAGAGGTAATGAGCATGATGCAGCGCTTTCTATGAGTAGCGGTCAAATAAGTGCTCTTGCACTGGCCTTATTTCTTGCATTAAATAAAAAATACGCAAAGACCGCTTTTGTATTTATTGATGATCCAACCCAGTGTATGGATGAAATCAATATTGCATCGCTAAGTGATTTACTTAGGGTAGAGCTCCGGGATCGACAAGTTATCATGTCAACACATGAACAAGACATCGCTAACTACTTAATCTATCGGTATAGCAAAGCAGGGCTTTCAAATCAGAAAATAAATCTTCTGGAGAAGCATAGAGCTAAGTCAATGGGCTAATACAATCTAGATAAGAGAAATGATTTTCTGAGACTGTAAATAATTTTCTTTGCTAACTTATAGGGTGCGGTGCTTCTCTGCACTTTTCAAAATAATCACTTTGATTATAGAACTCTTCAACACCTTTAACTTGTTATTCAAACATCTCCCGGAGACTTCACCGCCGGGAGAGCCTTGCTTTCCAGTAACATACAGCTGTAGCGGTTTGGGTGAAATTGGCTACTACTTTGTAGTCATTTGGTGTGTTCGATGTAGAATAAGTTATCAGAAAGTTTGGCTGCATTTGTTCATCGTAACTCGGAATTGTCCAAAAATGGGTTAGGGGGCTTAGCTCACTAATGCCAAAGTGTACTAGTGTCTATTCTTTGCGACAGGACTATAACTTCGTTTAGATACCAACCTGAACCCATTGGACCAAAAGTTGCGGCCAACTTTACTGTTCTAGATGCTTTCCATACCTTTCATTCTGGAATAATCACATATTTATAGGTAATCAGACCGCTGATATAGAAAACCAGTGCAGAAAAGTACATTCCCGCTGCATTTTTATCACTATCAACAATTCTATCCAAATTGAAATTGACGCATTTTCCAAAGAGGCTGTCATAACGCTGCGCACATTCTACTGGGCAATCGTATGGTATCAATGATTTCATGCACGTAGCGACGCCTAATCTTTAATCAATTCAATTGCCTTTCATCATTTAAACAATCTGGACTAAGGCAGAGAGGCTATTGACTGTCATAGCTTGAATTGCTTCTTGATTCAGATTCTGAAATTAAGTGAAACTTTACAAAATCTTGCAGAATCAATATCCTACATAAACCGTATTTAACATAATATACAGAGTGTGTTACAAAAAAGCGGATCATCAAGAGGCGAGGGCTTCATAAGCTGCTGATATTTCTTTATTTTCTATCTTTGCGGCCATTGTCGCAAAATGAGACTTTATTTTATCTTCACCCGCTAATTCGGCAATTTTAAACAGCACGTCATCTGACGGAAACTTACCAGTTTCACGCCATTTAACCAACTGTCCTAGGTAAGTATCCCTAACACCAATTTTAGCCGCAGCTTGTCTTATGCTGCCACGCTCTGATGCGCGTGCAATTGCACGAGATAAAAGCTCATCGTAATGCATTAATAAAAACCCATGTTTTGTAGTCACCTGCTTAGAATAGCACCTGTCTCAAAATGAGACAAATACGGTCAAAAAACCAACGCAGTGCACACTAAGCTGTGTGTACTGCACACTAAATTGTGTGTATCGTTTGTCTCGCTGATGTTTTGTAGTCACGCACTTAACAGCAGTAATCATCAAACAGGGTTGTCTCGGTGTGATGGGGGGTGTGCATACCCCCCTGAACATTTAGCCGAACAAGCCTAAACAAACGAGACGACAACCATGATTGCTATAAGTACCATTTCTAAGATGAACAAAGGCTTAACGCCTAATCGCTCAACCCGTCACTTTATTGCACTTCAAGTAGAACGATACCAAGAGATCGCCCAATGGCACCTAGAACACGACAAGCTTAATTCCGCTGTTGAAGCCTTTGGTGTTGTCTGCGCGTATCAGCGTCAAGCTGTTAAGCTTGGTGCGTGATCATGCGGTCATGGTCAGAATCCGAACTTTACGAACAAGCTAAGATCATGCTTAAGTTTGCCAGGCAGGACAGGCTAGCGGCTTGCCCACGTTCGGCAACATTCTGTTTGATCTGCGCTGGTGAGTACCGCCAACGTTTAGCCGCAATGAGGTTAAACAAAGCATGACTCAAGCAGCACCAACCAGTAAAACCAGAGCTGATCGCCCGTTTGCGGCGCTCAATCGGGCGCGTTGGTCGCAATACCTCGAAACCCCATCAGAGCAAGCCGCCTTGCTTAGTCAGTGTGGCCGCGCTACGCAAAAGCGCTTCCTTAAGGATATCGCCAAGTTAATGAGCTGTTTGGTCGATAATATGGAGCTACGCACGCGCAAAATCGGCATGACTACAAGTAATGGTTTCTTCCTCTATACGTGGGAAACTATCGCTAAAAAGTGCGATCTACCGCTTTGGAGAGTCAAACAGTGCGCTGCGCGTGTTATCGAAAACGGTTGGCTTGAGTCTACGCAGCCGCGAGGCATGAAGAACGGCCAAGGCGAATATGTATGCCTTGCCTCAATAAAGCGCGTCACAGAGAAATACTTTGATGTGTTTGGGCTGTTAGCCCCCTACGTAGAAGCCGCTAAAGCTACCACTAAAAAGCTCGTTCGTGAGTCGAAGCAGTGGGGCGTAGCAATCAAATACATATTAACCCCTATCACACTGTTAGATAAATTCAGACGCCGCAAACAAGCCCACAGCAAGACCCCACCACCAAACTGACCCTAAACCATCGTGTTAGCCGCTTAAGTGCGGATTTTAGCGATCACCTATCGCATAAATCGCCTATATATTGAGCGATTTTATCAGTTTAAATTAGATTATTCTTATGCTTGACCAGGAGCAATGCGACTTAATACGGTCAAAAATTGCGCTAACTGTGGATAAGTGTGTGCGTAAGCTGTGACTTGGGGCGAAAACTACTCCGTGTAATATGTCCGAACATTTAAACGCCATAGTTACCTAAGTGTTTTATCTAAAGATAAAAGGTAAGGATTGATTAATGCTTTACCCCTCGCAAGCTTGGGGATAAAGCATTAATCGGAGAATGCCTGACCACTTCCTAGCTGCGCTAGGGGTCAGTCGCGAGCGCGGTACCTGGTTTTGTCTACGACCGTCTAAGCGTGTTTGTAAGCAAGGCTTGGTGTCCCTGCGGGGCTGTTGCTGCGCAACTGTCTGGCAAGAAAGATAAGTCAAATTGAAATCAGCTAACAGCATTGCTACACTGCAAGCGAGACAACCCTCTAACAGAGGGTTAACAACGTGACAGTATCAACCGAACAAGCACAACAAACCGCACAAGCAGAGCCAAAATCGTTAAGAGCGCAATTTAGCGCCCTTATTAGCGGTATGGCTGAAATCGAAAAGATTCCCGTTTTTCGTCCAGACCTCAAAGCAGAGCAAGCCCAACAGCTCACTCAAGATGGTGTTAACCTCACAGGTCAACTCATTGTCACCGTTGAACACCAACAAGCCAGAATTGAAGCTATTGAGGCACGACTCGATCACATCGATCAGGTGGCCGATAAGTTGTTAGCCTGGTTAGACGGTCAAGAGGGTTGGAACCATGAAGAAAGCTAATCCTACGGTAGTAGGTAAGCTAGCTTGTGGTGCTTGTAGTGCCGTGATGGAGGTGCGCGAGCGCTCCAACGGCAAAAAGCTCCTGTATACCTATTGCCCCAATTGTAAAATCGATCAACGTAGCAGTGACCAGGTGCAAGCCTTTTGGCGCAACAATATGGTTGCGCCAAATGCGGAGATCACCACGCTACCCACATCTAACAATCTACCCGTAGCCAACAACCAACCAGAACAAGACACAGGCGTCGAATTAGACGAATGGTCACCAGAGAGTGAGCTTTTAGATAAAGACTCGTCACAGAGCGATTCAGGCGATTCTAGCTCTACAGGTTTATTCATCGGCGGGGCCGTTTTCCTCGTTCTACTTGTTTTAGGCATCAATTCAGCGTCAGGGGCGTCACAATGACCACTAAAAAATCAGTAAAAACACCGAAATCAACCGAAATTCAGACCGAAATGACCGAACTCGATACCGTTTTAGGTACCGAATCGATCACCGAAACAACCGAACTTAATACCGAATTAGGTACCGAATCAATAACCGAAACGGTCACCAAAAACACCGAATTAACGGCATTTATTACCGATTCACAGGCAAAGCCACAGGGCGAAGATAGCTCAACCCCAGCCGAAGAAATAGAGAAGATCACCGCCGCAGCTGCCCGTGTGATGGTGGCGAATGGATTAACGGGTTTGTTAGCGGGGTCATCGCAGTTATTAAAGCTTGATATGAACTTAACGCCGCTTGAAGTCGATAGCTTTGCTAAAGATATGGCCCCGTTGATTGTGAAGTACGGTAATCGAATCGAAGATATGCCGCCCTGGTTGAAAGCGTTGCTTAAACATAAAGTTGAGCTAATTGCTGTCAAAGGTGTGGTCATGCTGGGTGTGTCGCTTCACTTCAAGTACAAGCTTGAAAGAGAAAAACTCGAACTGCAAAAGCAGCAGATGGAGGAAGCTAAACGCGCCGCAGCTGCTAACGAAACACCAGCACAAGAGGCGGCGTAATGAGCGAATTCTATCAGGGCTTTTGGTGGTGTTTTCCGCTGTTTATCATCGGCTTTATCTGTGGTCGGCAGATGCGGCCTAAGAAAATAAAGCTATTTGATGAATCTTGGACGATGTCTTGGCTAATGGCTTGGGCGATATTAGGCATGGTTTCGCTATTTTCTGGTTTCCCAGCTTTAGGTGAATATCATGGCCATTAACAAAAATAACCAACTTAAGGCGCTGCATACTTGCTACACAGCAGGAACGGGCGGGGGTAAGTCGGTTGCTGTTCAATATGCGCGGATGATGCCAAAAAGCCCATGTTTGGCGATTTTCGACCCATACGGTGACTATGTTTATCAAACGGGTAGCGAACTCGATACAGGCTTTTCGGGTAAACGGGTATATCACTACCAAACCAGGGGCGAATTTGCCAAGGCGTTTATGAATGCCTGGGACTCGAAAAAACCGTTTCGGGTAGCCTACATGCCAGCTAAACCGAATCGGGCCGAAATGCTTTGGTTCTGTGAGCTAATGTGGTTGGCATCAGATGGTTTGCGCCGACTCGATATGGTTGTAGAGGAGGTCGCTAAATGGTGTGACACTACTGGTAAAGAGCAAAGCTCGCTGGGCGAATGTTTAACGGGGGGCCGTAAGTTTGGCTTGGTGGTGCATTCGGTATTTCAGCGTTCAACCGAAGTACCTAAAACCATTTTAAGCCAATCGCCGTTTAAGATAATCGGTATGCAAGAGACGATCGCCGATGCCGAACGCATGGCTAAGGAGTGCCGATTGACTATCGAAGATATGGCCGCGCTTGAGCCGCTGCGTTACATAAAAAAGCATCCAGGCTTAACGGGCCTTGTTGAGTCGTTAGATCTGCGCAATGTGTTCGATTAATTTTCACGTATAAGCTCATTCAACTCATCGATAAGCTCATTTTGATAAATGTGTATGTTAGCCAAAAAACAAAAAGCCAGCTTAATTGCTGGCTTTTTTATGCCCGTTCATACCGAAAATGACCGAATTTAACCGAATCGGTGACCGAATTGCGCTTGTTTGATAACCGAATCGCTCTATATGGTTTGGGTTCTCACGTTGAGAAACGTCAACCTTCCCTTGAGGATTTTACAGATGAAAAAGTATTTACCCATTTTCCTAATTGCTAGCGGTGTTGCTGCGTCATTTATTTGGGCGTCTAACAATGTGCGCTCTGTTAAAAAAGTCATCGGCTAAGGAGTATTACAAATGGCACGTACATTAAAAACAATCAGCACTATCTCAGCCGTTGTTGCAGGTGCTCTAGTTACCATTACCTTACCGCTTGGCGCAACGTATGATCAGGTATTGCTTGGTTATACAGGTGTCACCCTGGCACAGATTAAAAACATCCGTGTAAAAGTTAACAACGATGTGATCCAAGAGTTTGCAGACGGTCAAGCGTTAGCCGACTTTAACAAGTATTACAAACGCAACTCGGTAGCAGGTTTGCTTGATTTTTACTTCAAGCAGCCAGAAATGAAAACCCTAGCAGAGCAGCGCATGTTTGGCCTTGGTACTGCTAACGGTATGCCTAAAACCCCTGAACAAGTGCCGCTAATGCCAGCTGTGACCTCGGCAACTATCACATTTGAGATTGATGCTGGCGCAGCTGCACCAAATATCACTTGTTCGGCTATTCAGTCAGATCCTGCGCCGCTAGGTAACATCATTAAGTTTAAGCGTTTCCCGCTTTCGCTTAATGCGGGTACCAATGTCATCGACAATATCCCCAAAGGATTTGATGCACGTATCAAAGCGATCCATATCGTTACCGCTGCCACCGTTGAAAAGATTGTCACCAAGGTTGACGGCACTGAGATTGCTGAACTTAAGCAAACCATTGTCGAAAAGATTCAAGTTGATAATGGTCGTGCGCCACAAGCTGACATTTACACAACTGATTACGTGATGGAAGGGGACATGAAGCAGTCTATTTCACTGTTAAACGTTCGCGATCTACGTTTCCATGTTGAATGCGCAGCGGGTACAGGCGCGTCAACCTATGGCGAAGCCGTTGTTGAATACATCGACACGCTCAAGGGCGCGTAAGGGGGCAACATGGTACCAGTTTATAAGATGGACACCACACAGCCCGTTGTCGGTAGTAACTGGCTTGGAACGGTTCAAGATGGTTTAGATTTTGGCCTCAATACCTGGCTCAAGATTGAGCAAATGAACGCCATGAAAGACGCCAGCGGCGCAGGTCGCAAGGCTATGGATGACACGGTGCAAGTTGAGTCGCCTCAAGTTGTTGAAGTCGTGCAGGTTCCGCAGCCTAACCAAGACCTAGTGCAGCAAGCATTAAGCGGCTTAAAAATCGGCACAGGCTCAATGTTAGCTGTGTTTGGTGGTATCGCTTTCCTTTGGTGGCTATCTAAACGTTAGCTAAGGCGGTAATTGATGAAACATTTTATCTCGTCAATTGCCGCTGCTGTAATAGCAGGGCTAATTGTTAGAGCAATAGCAGGAACAAAAACATGACGATGCCATCTATGAGTAATTCATCTGCTGCCAGTTCTGGCACAGGTGATCAAGCTAACAACGCCGCTTTTCAAGGCGGTAATGTGAATTTTGGTGCAGGTAGCACAGCAAAAGGTATTCCAACATGGCCTTTATTAATCTTATGCGTGATAGCACTTGCAGTGCTGATGAAAAAACCCAAAAGATAATACAGGCCTGGACAACCCTTGCGCCCGCCTGTGGTCGCGACTTGCGCACCATTGAAAGCGAAGTCCGAACAGGTGTGGCGCACCTTTTATGCTTTGATAACGAGTTTTTCGCCGTATTAAGGCCCGAATGCGACATAGGCGAGTTAGTCATAGTGGCGGGGGCTGGTAAAAACTGCGTTAAGCACACCGAGACAATCCACCAAAAAGCGAAGTTAGACGGCTTTATAACAGTAAGGCTTCACACGTTAAAGCCCGATGCAATGCTCAGAATGGGCCGCGCATTGGGTTATCAACGCGCTGAAACCATTCTTAGAGCGGAGTTATAAAAATGGGCTCAAATTCTCGGTCTAACTCCAGTCAGACCACCAATAACACAAGCACCACTTTCGGCATCCAGGGCGATAACCTGGGCATTGTTCTCAATGGTGACGGCAACAACATCATAGACGGTGGCGCGTTTGAAATAGTCGGTCGTTTAGTCGATATACTTCCTGGCATATTTACCGATTCATTAGACACGGTAAATAATGGTTTTGGGACAGTTGAAGAACTCGCCATGATTGGCGCAGACCAAAACGAAAACTTTCTTAATGCAGGGTTAGATCTCTTTGGCGGCGTTGCTAACGCACAAAGCGAAATGATGCAACTCGGCATGAGTTCATTAACCGAAACAGGCTCAATCTTGTCTGATGGTTTTCATGAATTTACTGATGCTAGTCAACGCACCAATGCAGCCGCGCTTGATTTTAGTCAAAGCACGACTGAGACAGCTTTTGATTTTGGCCGTGATGCAATAGACGCCAATACGGGCCTCGCTGAATTGGTCGCCGACTCATTAACGGGTACTGCTGAAAACATGGCCGAGCTAGCCAATGATGCCATGATGCAAAATGCCGATTTATCAGCCGTGTCGATTGATGCGATTGAGAACGCGCATTCAACTAACGCGCAATTGGCCGAACGTGCGATCTCTTCTGCTGAAAATGTGACAGGTGACAGCCAAAAGCTACTCACTAGCGGTTTTAACGACATGCTAGGGCTAATGGAGCGCTTTAGCCGCAGTGACGGCGCAAACCTCGCAGACGGCAATAACAAAACCATTCTCATGCTATTTGGTGGCGTCAGCGTCACCGTGATCATCGTGGCCCTAATCGCTACCAGGAGTAAAAAATGATTTACAACACAGTCATTCATAACGGCTTTGCGCGTTTAGCCGCTGTAGGCAAGTTTTTTGGCTTGGTCAGCGCGGGTGGAATTGTTGAAGTAGAGCTGCTTAAGGTTGGCAAGCAGGTATTTAAATCAAAAATGTGGGTAGGGATGGATCTCAACCACCCTATCGACTTTGATGAAATTGTTATCCGTGGTGATAACGGCGCCATTGAAGTGTGGGCCGCTCAAATATCAATGAGTCAAAGCCGCTATTCAAATTCTGGCGCCAAGGCTCTTAGAACGAACAAGATGTTAGTTAATGGGAGTGTTCAATTAACGGGGGCAGATTTAACACGAACAGCCGTAAGAGTTCGCACTAATAAAGATATTTATATTGGTGGTGCTGCGGTGTCTGGGCTTGGGTGGCGTCTAGCTGCTGGCTCTGTTGAAGAGTTTCCCGTTGCGGGTGGCTTGTTCGCATTCAAAGAGCCGCCAGCGTTGAGCATTGCCAGCTCTAGCTATGTAGGCGAATTTAGCGATTTTGTTGTGGCTGGTGCTAAGTCTGAGTTTTTTTATGAGTCAGATGATGGGGCGGTGCGCTTGTCTCATGCTTTCAATACATTCCCAAAAATATCAATTGACGGCGGCGCATGGGAACCTCACCCAGCATTCACAACGCTTGCTTTAACGTCAGGGAACTCAATAAAAAGCCCTATTACTGATTCGTTTTTCTTTGTACGAATGACGGGCAGTAATGGCACGAGTTCATTTTCATATTGCCAATACACGATTTACGAGTCTAGAGATGGTGGCCGCACATTTAGTCAGTATGCGTTTATTGATGCAAATACCAAAGTAAGCCAAGACGTTATTAATAATTCAACAACGTCACTTAAATTAACGTTAATTGGAAATATTCTTAGCATTAGTCAAAGCGGTATTTGCATCGGTTTTAATGTTGTTACGAAAGAATGGGACGCAATCGGCGGCGGCGAGATTGAGGGCAGTGTGGCCAACGGTTCATTATTCAATGGCGCTGCATTCTTATCAGATGATTTTAGCCAAATTATCTATCTTTCTCAGTGGGATGCAAAGTTAAGGAGAAGCGGCGATCGCGGCAATAACTGGCAGGAGTTAGGCGGTCGAACATTCTCAGCTGTGCGGTTTGATTCAAACTTGCATTTTATGGCTATAAAAGACAGCTCAAGCAAAAGAATCATGCTTTCAAATGATGGGGGCTTGTCGTTTGTTGAAAGCACAGAAGCTGCGCCAAACGGCGCAGAAGATTACCCAAGTTACATAGGTGACGGGCTTTATCTTAAGTTCACTGCGCAATATTTAAAATCGCTAAAGCTAAATAGTGTTACGGCTCAAGTTGATATAGAAGTTGCGGCAGATACGCACGCGCCAAGCGAAGCTAGCGTTCAAGACGGCGGTTTCATTACTAATTCAGGTGTTGTTTACCGTTTTATGAATGTGGATGATGCAACATATCGCCGTGTTGATAAGTGGCAACTCGACTTAAAAGGCGATTTAACACCCGCAGTTGTCGAAGTCATGGAGCTTTTAAGCTAATGCGCGCCCTGGCATTCGCCTCAGTAGGAGCCGCCGCGCTAGCCTTGTTAGCGTGGCGCATTTGGCCGCTTAGTACAGGCCGCGCCACTGATGCAACAACTGTCACCCCCAAGCCCGTTAACCCTGTAACGAGCGGCCTAGACTACCTCAATTTTGACTTTAATAAACTACTGTCGGGAGACAGCAATATGACGCAGAAAAAACCAACCACAAAGCCTTATGAACAGGCTGGCGGTAGCCCGATCCCCCGTGGCATTGCCAACAATAACCCGCTTAATATTCGTGAAAATGCGCAAGTTGATTACGATTGGAACGGTGAACACGCACAAGATTTAGACGCAAGTTTTGAAGAGTTCACCACCCCGTTTTGGGGTATTCGTGCAGCTGCGCGGATCATGCGCAACTATGACCGTAAATATGGCTTCAATACTATTGAAACCATTATCAACCGATGGGCCCCCCCAGAAGATGACAATCACACTGAAAACTATATTGCATTTGTGGCGAATAAAGCAGGCGTTCACCCACAATCAACGCTATCTGCTGCCGATTATCCAAAAGTAGTCGCGGCTATGATTCATTTTGAAAACGGATATAACCCTTATGACCAAGCAACTATTGAACAAGCAGTCATTGCAGGGCTTGAGTAATGGCCTGATCGCCATAGCGGTGATCTATGGCGTCTACAAACTCAGCCAAGGGCTAAACCGAATGGACAAAGCCGCAGAGATAGCAACACAGCCGATTGGACAAGCCTGGTCTGATGCTAGTGCCTGGTTAGGAGGTTATCGGCCCGTTGAAGTCACCGACTTAGTTATTCAACCCTGGTACATGATAGGCAACCAAATAAGTGATGATGCGTATGAAGTGCTATTACGTAACTATCCTGATTTATTGCCACAGCTTTTCGATGGTCGGACACTCAAACGCGAGTACCGTCATTTAATCGGTAAACCGATAGGGGGGCTTTAACATGGGATGGTTAAAATCAGTTCTAAGCTTTCTGACTAACCCGATTGCCGACCTTACAGGCGGTTATCGCGAGCGTCAGCGTATTGCAGCCGAAATGACCGCAGATGTAGCCACCGCCGAGAACAACCTTAAGATAGCGAAGTTCAACGCCAAAGCGAAGCGATTAGAGAAACAAGAAGATAACGACTTCAATTATGACCAACAGGTACTTGAGAACGATGCTAACAGCGTGTTTCCTGAAATAGTTAAGCTCTATTTTATTGTGATCTTCTCACTTCACTTTATCCCCCAAATGCAGCCTTACATGGCCAAAGGGTGGGAAGCAGTCAGGGCCGCGCCCTGGTACTTTGAATTTATCATGATCGGGCTAGTTGTTAGCACGTTTGGCCTAATGCGTTTATTCCGCGCATTTTGGCGGCAAAAAGAGGAGAAAAAGCCTCATGAACGATAAAGCAGTAGAACTATTAAAAGCCAGCGGAGCAGGGGGGCTAGGCGTTGTGCTGTTCGTCATGATGCTAAACCTGCAAACAACCATGAATGAGCAATCGAACATGATGTCAGATCAAAAAGAAGCGCTAACCAAGCTAATCACCGACATTGATAAACGAGTCGTAGCGCTAGAAGTCAAAGAAAGAGAAGGGTATCGTTATGTTCGACAATCTTCCAACTAACTTTGCAGTCGATGTAAGAACGCCCGATCCCGTGGTTGTGAAAGTACAACCAAGCTCAGCGTTATTATTTATCCTGGGCGCACTGGTACTTGTTGCAGCTGGTTGGGTAAAGCGGCGTTAGCACGTTAAAACCAAGATAAAAAAGCCGTCCATAAGGGCGGTTTTTTTTCATCTAGCTAAACGCTATCAGTCTCTTTATAATAAAAGTAAGTAATAGAGAGGTAACCCCATGAAAAAACTTACACCAGAAGAAGCGTTAAAGGTAACAAAAGGCATTTCACTACAACGTGAACGGTCAGGGTTTTCTATTGCTGATATGGATAAAACATTTGTATTCGCCAGCAATCAAGAAGCCAATATCGCAGCGAGTAAGGTAAAGAAGAATTTTGATAAAACCATTAAAGAGCTAGCGAACCGGTGAAGTTACTCGATCACAATCAAATCGCCAAGATTCATGATGAAATCATGGATAGCGAACCCGGCTTGGTGTGTGAGTACTCATTAGATAAAATTGATTCTATCGTTGGGCGTATTCAAAACATTATTACCTACGATGAGACATTTAATCCTGATGTATTCAACATAGCGGCCCTGTATGCTGAAGCAATTGCGGTTGGCCATGCTTTTCCTGATGGTAATAAACGGACTGCCTTTGTCGTATCGATGACTATTTTGCAGCTAAACGATATATTTCCAAGCACAATTCAAACTGCATTAGATGCGTTAAAAGAGTCAGAATCTGTTCAGTACCCAACAGAATTGCTAGTACTGTTAGCAGAGAAAAAGATTAACAGAAAGCATTTAGCTAATGTTTACTCAATGCTTGTATTTATAGGGGCCGCAGGCTTTGGCGTATTTACAATAGTCGATATAATTAAAAAACTTATGAAATAGCCGCTAATCAGCGGCTTTTTTTATCACTTCCCAGAATGAAACCGCTTAACAAAATCGGGTTCTCTATCTCGCCAGGGTTTAAAATTGCGGGGCTTATTAATAAGCTTATCAGCAGTAGGCACGCGCTCTAATGTTTCGCACATTACATCAAGTTCCCATGCCTGGACCACATAGCCGCTAGGCGTAACCAGCGAACCACCAAAGATAAAAAAGCCGTCCCAATGGTTGTTACATGGCATAAAACCGCTAGCAGCGATATCCAGCAGCCGCAGCGCAGTGCTATTAGTCGGCTTTCCCTCATTGATCCATCTATAAGCAGTGGCTTTAGTGACACCAAAGTAATCACAAATTAAGCGGGGATCATCGTTAAACAACGTCTTAAACTTTACGGCATGGCTGTATGAGTACAGATAATTGTGCGCGTTCCTGAAATTAAACAGCATTATAACTTCCTTTTTTTATAATAATTTCAAATAACGAATGAAGATTCGTTATCAGGAGGTTATAACGGTGTTCATCAGAAAAACTTGATGTAATGGCTTTAATTTGGGTTTGGTGTGTTGAACGTTGAAAAAGTGTGACTAATGGTTTTAAATGCGCGTGGTGACTAGAGTTTTTGTTCTGCATTTGTAAGTTATTGAATGTCAACAACATAGAGTTACTGTATTTAACATAATATACATTGTGCGCAGTCCTATGTGTGAGGATAAAGAGGTGCCGATACAATGACAATATGGAATCTCGATGATGCCATCATTATGGCATGGCTGCTAATTCCAACGTCATCGTCCGCGTTGCAACTAACATTTTGTATAACACTGCTTTCAGCCGCTTTAGCAATTGCTTCTATCAAGATGCATTACATACCATCTGTCGCACCGAAAGCCCTTTTGTGATCCATTGGCATTGACCTGTAATGATCAACTAACTCTACCTTTTATAGCAACTCATCCAATAACACTAAGTATCCATCTGGTAATAGACTGAATGACGGCAAACTCTATATTTACAAACTCTAGATAGCATTATCTATTTACGCTCTCGAAATATGCTGATGCAAAACGCGATTTCTATCATTGTGGGCGCTTTATGCGCGTCGCTACGCGAAATCTGACAACTAACTACCCGACAACTTAAATTTCGTGAGCGTAGCGACGCCTAATATCTGTTACTTTTCATACTTCACTTAGTATCTTAGACAAATTATTATCCATAGTTATCCAGCTTAGGATGCTTCAGCGTCTTTGGCTTTTTAACATGGTGGTTAGGTAAACATGTTAGCTACCTAGTTGAGGACTTAATTGAGGAGTTTAATTACTCCTTTCTGTACAGAGTTAACGGTCGACCCCTAAATAATGTAACGCGTCTTAAGGTCAAAGCATTCGTCCTGATAGCTAGAAATCTACGTCAAAGCTGGCTTGCATTTATCTAATCGGGCGATGGTAATAGTCACTATGTAACAGTGCAAATGGCATTACAGTACTAAAACGATAACTTGTATGGTGTTATTGTGTCATCTAGATATATGCAAGAGCATTGCACTAATAGATGCTCATTACTTTGTGTTCAAATGCCGATAATGATACTTATCGGCATTTACTCATCATAGAATAAAAAATAGTCGCCCGGTCATCATAACCCGATAAAAGCTAGGTACGTGTAAGGGTTATTGTTAATAATATAGATCTTCAAACATTATGATTCCCTCACTGACTTCATTCGATTCCCGCTAGGTTATCTAATGGTTTGTTGGCTTTACTTTGATGGCGCTCGGCTTGCGTCGTGTGTAGGTATTGAGACGTCGTATCAATACTTTCATGCCCGGCATCGGCTTGAACATGTGATAATGGCCTCCCATGAAGATTGATATCATGGGTAATACCTGTGTGCCTAATACTGTGCGCGCTTAACTGCCTCATTGATATAGCATCTTGAATCATGCCATCTTGTTCAGCACTGTTTGCCGCCAGATCAATGATCTTTTGTACATCGTCGCGTACTTGCCTAATGCCAAGGTTTGCATTGACAAGACCAACTTCCCTTCCGCGACCAGCCGCTCTATGCCTTACAAATAGAGGTGTTTGCTCTTTATATGAAGGTAATTCACTCAAGTTAAGAAAACGTCGGTAATGTTTCAATGCATCAAGTATCGCATTAGATATAGGTATCACCCGACGCTTACCGCCTTTGCTTTTGGGAATATGGAAACTCCAAATTCCCGTTTGGACATTTTGAATAAACTGCCCCATTATTGGCGTGTACCCTGCTCTAGCGCTAACGTCAGAGATCCGCAAATAGCAGCCATACATAAGCTTAATTAAAAAAACACTGCGTTGAAATGATGCAGGTTCTTGCTTTGCTAACTTTTCAACCGTTTCCAAAACATAGGACCATTGCAATTCGGAAAATGCCTGGCTGGCGCTATCGTCTTCAGATACCTGGTACTTATGTTTATGCGCAAAGCGTGAATGATTCAGCCACGCTTGTGAAGGGTTTCGTTCGCAATAGTCCTCCGCCATCAAAAAACCATAAAAAGATGACAAGATAGCCATCTTTGTTTTCAAAGCATTATCACTTAACTGATAAGGCACCCTATCACCAAATTGTTTTTTGCCGACGAACGGTAGCCACTTTGGATTAGGAACTCGTTCGCCAAGCAACTTATCTAACTTAAATTGGGCAACATTATGATCACCGATAAGATTGGCTGGTGGAGATTGGCAATATGCGACAAATTTGTCGATATCTCGTCGAGACACGACTGATGGAGATAATTTTGCTACATCAAAACACCAATGCAAGAAGCAGGTTAACTCGCTTCGATAGCTTTTATAGCTGTTTTCATTATCACGCTGGGAAAATAGCAGATCGTTGGCTAATTCGTAGACTAACCCTGCATCTGTAACACGACTTATACTTATCTGAGTAATGTACTGGTTAACAATAGCATTGCCCTGCTCTACATATTCTCGAGCTTCAAATAACGGCATAACCACTGGTAAGTTTAACTGAACAGATTGAGCACTATTCTTCATCGGAGGCCTTATGTTTCTAACGGCTTTGTTCTGCGGAGGATACGCGTATGGGTCAAATCGGCTCTAGGCTTGGGTCACCGCTTATAAAGACCAAAAGGAAACCATTAATCAGTGTCACCGCACTGCGCGTCACTTTGTTTAGCGATAAACGTCACCATTAATTTAATTGGAATCATTAGCCAATAGTTGCGGCAACTAAATGATTATACCTATAAATGTTGTCATTACGTAATAGTGTTAATCGATGAAATAGACACCAACTAGTCTGTCCAAGTCCTTTTTAAACCCTCCATAACAACAGCCAAATATCCCATCCAGTGATCGATAATGGCAGCAATAGTTCAATGTGTACAAACCAGTTTATAACCCTTACATAAATATGGTCTTTAGGAAAAAGAATTAGATAAATCTGATGAATTTAGCGTTTGGCCAACAAAAATCAGATATTTCATCGACAAACGCCTGTTAAAATTTTTTGGTGTTCTACAATAATTGATAGGGATTTTATTTATTAAACCTGCTTGAGGAAGTCGAATGCTGATAGATATGGCAAAAAAGAGCCCACTTTTCGCTGGCCGTAAAAAAGAGCCAGAAAAAGACTCAGGTCCAGCTTGGCGCATACTGATAGTAGATGATGAACCCGATGTTCATACTGTGACTAAACTAGCGCTATCTCGTTTTCGATTAGACAACCGACCTATAGAATTTATAAACGCCTACAGCGGTGAGGAAGCTAAAACAATATTATCAAAAGAAAATAACGTAGCCATGGCCTTCGTTGATGTAGTAATGGAAAGCGATCATGCCGGCCTAGAGTTAGTGCGTTGGATAAGAGAGGAGAATAAAAACAAATCAATTCGATTGATTCTGCGTACTGGCCAACCAGGCCAAGCTCCAGAGGAAGATGTCATCGTTAATTACGATATCAATGATTACAAAGCAAAAGCCGAACTTGATTCGAGAAAGCTCATCACCAGCGTTTACTCAGCGCTGCGCTCATACCGAGATATTATGGAAATTGAGCAAGCGAAGGTTGCACAAATCAAATATCGCGAAGGACTAGAGCGAGTCGTCAAAGCCACCTCTGGCCTGTTTGAACTCAGAACCCTACATAATTTTGCAGACGGGCTGCTCACCCAGGTCGCAAACCTACTAAACCTTGACAATGAAACACTCATTTTAAGCTGCAATGCGATAGATGCAATGAGTGAGGTGGTTAATACTGATCGGCTACATATTTTAGCTGGTACCGGTCAGTTCGCAGGCCATCAAGATAAACCAATACCCAATGCGATAGAGAGATTGTTAAAACAGGCGTTAAACGAAAAACGTTGCCTCTATGAAGAGGATATTTTCGTGGGTTACTTTCCTGCCAAAAGTGGTTGGATAAACCTCCTCTATATGGATAACATCCACACCATTAGCGACCTTGATAAGAAACTTATCGACATATTTGCGGTGAATGTTGGCGTCGCTTTTGAGAACTTGCTGCTTAATAAGGAGTTAGAAGACACGCAATCAGAGCTGATTTTTCGTTTAGGTGATGTGGTAGAAAGCCGTTCAAAGGAAGCTGCTAACCATGTTAAACGGATGGCAGAATACAGCTACCAACTGGCGCTGCTTGCTGGTCTGGGCGAGCAACAGGCCGATTTAATCAAACACGCCTCTCCAATGCACGACATTGGTAAAATCGCTACACCTGATGCTGTGTTGCTTAAGCCTGGTAAGCTTAACGATGAAGAGTGGGCAATCATGCGTCAGCATCCTGCAATAGGTCATCAAATACTGGGCAATTCTGAACGACCCATTTTAAATGCCGCGGCGACGATATCACTGCAACACCATGAGAAGTTTGACGGTTCAGGTTACCCATCTGGCTTACGTGGTGAGCAGATCCATATCTTTGCTCGGATTGTTGCGATAGCAGATGTATTTGACGCACTTTCTCACGCTCGATGTTACAAACCAGCTTGGCCAATAGAAGATGTTGTTGAGGAGATCCGTCAAAGTTCGGGTAGCCATTTTGACCCAGCATTGGCTCAGCTATTTATCGACAATATCGATATATTCAATAAGGTGCGCGTTGAACTGTCAGACGATAGTTAAGTCGATAATGAGTCATTAACGATAACGCTAATGACTCAAATATTCTGACTAAATGTCATTATCGGCAAGAAAATCAAACATTGCAGTCTGTTCTACCCCCTTGTTTCTATAGGTAACGAACATCCGCCATACCATGTAATTGCTGCTACAAGAACCGTAAATTAGAGTTGCTTTATATTCGGTTTTGGCTGTTTGAGAAAGATTTAGTGGGATAATACCCATAAACATATCTCTCCCCTCTACTCTAGCGCTTATTAATTCGGCGGAATCAGGTAAGTTTACACTGACAGATAGCGGCTTTTCGCTTGGCGTATTAGCGGGGGTAATATTGAGAGTCAACGCATCTTCGCCGACGTTAACTATACAAATTCCTTCATAAAAATCACACAGGCTAACATCCTTAACAAATATTGGTTTAGCCTGTTGATCACCGTCATCGACGGGCGGTTTACAGCCATTCACGCCAATAATGACAGCAATACCGATAATAGCCTTGAATATACTTGATATTTTTTTTACTAGCACAAATTTTAACCTTCTGAATCAATCTGTTTACATTCTATATATCAACTTTGATCTGGATCAATATTACAGGCCGCATAATTCCTATCTTTTTTGATATTGCTCAAGTATCATTGCGTTGCTCAACATTAATTTGCGTTAACGTTGTGTAACACATTGACACGATCAACTTTGTTTCGTAGGGAAACAAGCCTTTGACGTCATTTTACCGGGTAAAGTGTTACTTTGCTCAAACAATAAGTATAAGTAATAAGCAGTGGAAGCAATATGATGAACCATTCCCAGCCTCAAGGCGCTGATTACAATTACACTGTTGTCCGCCAATTTGCATTAACCACAGTTTTGTGGGGAATCATTGGTATGACAGTTGGTGTATTGATCGCGGCCCAGTTAATCTGGCCACAACTAAACTTCGATACTCCATGGTTAACGTACAGTCGTCTTAGACCTCTGCACACTAATGCCGTGATTTTCGCGTTTGGTACTTCAGCACTTTTCGCAACATCCTACTATATCGTCCAGCGTACCTGTCAAACCCGTCTATTTGCACCTAGAATAGCTGCATTTACCTTCTGGGGTTGGCAAGCCATCATTCTTTCAGCAGTATTAACACTTCCACTAGGTATTACCAGTGGTAAAGAGTACGCTGAACTAGAATGGCCAATCGATATCGCCATTACTATCGTTTGGGTAGCCTATGCCGTGGTGTTTTTTGGCACCATAATTA
Source organism: Shewanella colwelliana (assembly GCF_001735525.1). Classification (NCBI taxonomy): domain Bacteria; kingdom Pseudomonadati; phylum Pseudomonadota; class Gammaproteobacteria; order Alteromonadales; family Shewanellaceae; genus Shewanella; species Shewanella colwelliana. The sequence goes on along the minus strand of NZ_MCBT01000048.1, from coordinate 369,335 downwards.
AAAGAACAACGTCACATATCTATGTAGCGAACTGGTTCTTCGGCGCCTTTATTATTACGGTAGCAGTATTACACATCGTTAACTCTATGGCAGTTCCTGTCAGCTTATGGAAGTCTTACTCTCTATATGCTGGTGCAGTCGATGCCATGGTTCAATGGTGGTATGGCCATAATGCAGTAGGTTTCCTACTGACAGCAGGCTTCCTTGGTATGATGTACTACTTTGTACCTAAGCAAGCTGGTCGCCCTGTTTATTCTTACCGTTTGTCAATTGTCCACTTTTGGGCATTGATTGCGCTATACATCTGGGCTGGTCCTCACCATTTGCACTACACTGCACTACCTGATTGGACTCAATCTCTTGGTATGGTGATGTCGCTAATCCTATTCGCTCCTTCATGGGGTGGAATGATCAACGGTATTATGACCTTGTCTGGTGCTTGGCATAAGCTAAGAACCGACCCAGTACTTCGTTTCCTTGTTGTTTCATTGTCTTTCTACGGTATGTCTACCTTCGAAGGCCCAATGATGGCCATCAAAACTGTAAACGCCCTATCTCACTACACTGACTGGACAGTTGGTCACGTTCACTCTGGTGCACTAGGGTGGGTTGCTATGGTCTCTATCGGTTCGCTTTACCACTTGATCCCTGTTCTATACGGACATGGACGTATGTACAGCACTAACCTAGTTAACGTCCATTTCTGGTTGGCGACTATTGGTACAGTTTTGTATATCGTCTCTATGTGGATTTCTGGTGTTATGCAGGGCCTAATGTGGCGTGCAGTTAACTCTGACGGTACTTTGACCTACAGCTTTGTAGAAAGTATTGAAGCCTCATACCCATTCTACTTCGTCCGATTCCTTGGTGGCTGTTTCTTCGTAACTGGTATGCTGATCATGGCATTCAACGTTATCAAGACAGTTAAAGCACCAAAAGAGTCTTTGCCAGCACTTGCTGAAGCATAAGGGGTAGATTAGATGAAATTTAATCATGAGATAGTCGAGAAAAACATCGGTCTTCTAGGGATTTTTACCGTTATTGCCATCAGTTTTGGCGGTTTGGTACAGATCACACCTTTGCTTTTCCAAAAAGACACAACTGAACCAGTTGATGGCTTACGTCCGTATACAGCATTAGAGCTTGAAGGCCGTGACATCTATATCCGCGAAGGCTGCTACAACTGCCACAGCCAGATGATTCGTCCATTACGTGCTGAAACAGAACGTTATGGTCACTACTCTGTTGCTGGCGAGTCGGTTTGGGACCACCCTTTCCAGTGGGGTTCTAAGCGTACCGGCCCAGACCTTGCCCGTGTAGGTGGTCGCTATAGTGATAAGTGGCACGAAGTTCACCTTATTGACCCTCGTGCAGTGGTACCTCAGTCAAACATGCCAGGTTTCCCTTGGTTAGCTGAAAACGTACTTGACGGTAAGTTGACAGCGCAAAAGATTGAAGTATTCCGCGGTTTCGGTGTTCCTTACACTCAAGAAGATGTCGACAACGCTCAAAAAGCCGTTGAAGGCAAAACTGAGATGCAAGCACTGATCGCATACTTGCAGTCACTTGGTCACGCACTTAAGTAAATTGGAGGCATGAATATGGATTACGGCACAATACAAGGGATTATCACCATTGTTGTTATGTTGACGTTTGTCGGTATTTTTGCATGGGCTTATAGTGCTCGTCGTAAAAATCAATTCGACGAAGCAGCTAACCTTGTTTTCTCTGATGAAGAGTTAAGCAAGGACTCAGGAGAGCATAAGTGATGAGTAGCTTCTGGAGTATATGGATTACCGTACTCACTATTGTGGTAATCGCAGGATGTTTCATCCTACTGAAAATCGTCTCTAAAAACACGACAGGTGTTGAAGAAGGCGAATCAATGGGTCACAGCTTCGATGGTATTGAAGAACTCAATAACCCACTGCCTAAGTGGTGGAGTTACATGTTTTATCTCACTATCGTATTTGGTGTGATTTACCTGGCACTATATCCAGGCCTTGGTAACTTTAAAGGTTTCTTAGGTTGGTCTAGTGCAAACCAAAGCATTGGTACGGAAAACGGTATTAAAGCTGACTCTGAAGCTGCAGTAAGACTTGCAGAAAAAGAGGGCCGCTGGGTTCAGTATGACCAAGAAGTTAAGAAAGCCGATGAAAGATTTGGCCCTATCTTTGCTGCATACCTAGCGACTCCGCTAGAAGAGTTGGTTAAAGACCCTGAAGCGCTAAAAGTCGGCGGTCGTTTATTCCTACAAAACTGCGCTCAATGTCATGGTAGTGATGCGCGTGGCTCTAAAGGCTTCCCTAACCTAGCCGATGGTGCTTGGTTATACGGTGGCGATTTGGCTACGATCAAAACCACTATCATGAACGGTCGTCACGGTATGATGCCGCCTAAAGGTGGTTTACCTATCGAAGATAGCGAGTTGAAAGGGCTGACTGAGTATGTGGTTAAGCTATCAGGCCGAGACCATGACGAAGCGTTAGCTGCTCAAGGTCAAGGTTCGTTCATGAAAGGTTGTTTTGCTTGTCACGGTATGGACGGCACAGGCAACAAGTTTATGGGTGCACCTAACCTTACTGACAATGCGTGGTTATACGGCGGTAGCCGTGGCGTGATCGAACAAAGTATCAAGAACGGCCGTTCTGGTGTAATGCCAGCATGGAAAGACGTACTTGGTGAAGAAAAGGTTCACGTCATCTCTGCTTACGTTTATAGCTTGTCAAACAAGTAGTTACAAACAAGTAACATAAAGGCCTCGATATAATCGAGGCCTTTTTTTTAAGTGCTAAATTGCGCCAATAACGGTAAAATACGCCCAACAAAAATAGCAGGTAGTACCCATGAATACACCACAAGCTTGGTATAAACAGTTTTGGCCTTGGTTTCTGATCATTTTGCCTTTATGCGCAGTCGTTGCCAGCATCAATCTTCTTTTTCTAGCCATTGATAATAAAGACTCTTTAGTATCAGAAGATTATTACAAAGATGGTAAAGCCATTAATATGGATTTACGCAAAATTAAACAAGCCAAACAACTCGGTCTACAGTTTGAGCTTACCGTCGATGATAACGAAGTTACCCTCACCCAGCACGGCGGCGAACCATATCTTGCAGCGTTGAGTGTTGAGTTTTTCCATCCCACTATTGAAAAGCGTGATTTTGGCAAAGTGGCCACCGCTGATGGTAATAATGTCTACCGCATCAAGTTAGATCAACCTATTACTGGCGCTTGGGAAGTCAGGTTAGAAGGGTTTGACCGTACATGGCGTATCCAGCAACGTCTTGAATTAAAAGATGATGCACAGTACTGGTTGAACTAATTTACTAATGGCAAAACTAGACTGTTTTCATTGTGGCGAGCCAGTACTTACTGGTTCGCAGTTCACCACAATCATCAATAACAAAACACAACTCATGTGTTGTCCTGGTTGCCAAGCCGTATCGCAGGCAATTATTGACGCAGGTCTCACTAACTATTACAAGTATAGAACCGAGCCGGGCAGCAAACAAACCGCATTAGTTCCCGAAGAACTCGGTCACTTTTCTGCTTTCGATCTCAAAGAAGTGCAACAAGACTTTGTTCATAACGATGGGGCTTTCAATAGTATATCCTTAACCATCGATGGTATAACCTGTGCTGCTTGTGCATGGCTAATTGAACACAAATTAAAACATATTGAGGGCATTGAGCGGGTTGCCGTCAATACCACTACCGAACGCGCGTTGATCGTTTGGAATGATTCGCTCATTCAGCTCAGTGAGATCTTAACCCATATTAGCCGCATCGGTTATCAAGCAGCCCCTTATCAGGTTGATGATGTAGAGATACAAAGTAAAAAGAATAGTCGTAAATTCCTTCTTCGATTGGGTCTTGCTGGTTTTGCGACCATGCAGGTGATGATGTTTGCCCTCGCCCTTTATTCAGATTACTTTACCGATTTAGACGTAGAATTTCGTGACTACTTCCGTTGGGTCAGCATGATATTTGCGGCACCAGTGGTGTTCTACTCTGCTCAACCTTTCTATTTTAGTGCATTACGGTCCATGGTTTCTGGCCGTTTGAACATGGATGTGTCCGTTTCTATTGCTATTTGCGGTGCCTATATCGCAAGCTGTATTGCGACGATTAACGGCACTGGCGAGGTCTATTTTGAATCTGTCAGTATGTTTACCTTTTTCTTGTTACTTGGCAGATATTTCGAACAAAACGCGCGCCAAAAAGCATCCGTTAGCTCTAATAACTTGCATAAACTGATCCCCTTAACCGCCACTATCATTGAGGCCGATGGCCAACACAGTGAGATCTCAGCCAAACGCTTAACCCTAGGTGACATTATTTTAGTGAAACCTGGCGAAGTGATAGCGGCAGACGGACAGCTAAAGTCGGGGACGACTTCAATCAATGAAGCCATGCTAACGGGTGAACAGATGCCGGTAGCAAAAGTTATTGAGAGCCAAGTCTTTGCTGGCACGATTAACATAGATCACCCTATTGAAGTGACGGTTACCGCAGTAGGCCAAGATCAATTAGTCGCAGAGATAATCCGCCTGCAAGAAAGTGCTGCCAATAACAAGCCTAAAGTAGCGCTATATGTTGACTCGATTTCCAATTATTTTACTTGGACTATTTTAGTCATCGCCGCCCTTACTTACGTCATATGGAAAACCTATTGGCCGGAAGATGCCTTTTGGGTCACCTTATCCGTTTTGGTAGCGACTTGTCCGTGTGCACTAGCACTTGCTACCCCCACTGCCGTCACTTGCGCCACAGGTCTGTTTACCCGTATGGGTGTTGTGGCCTGTAAACCCGGTGTTTTTGAGAAACTGCCCCTCATTGATCATGTGGTGTTTGATAAAACAGGTACCCTCACCTGTGGCAGTTTAACGATAAGCCAAGTCACACTCGAATCAGATGTGAGCCAAGAACAGGTATTGGCGATAGGCGCTGCACTTGAGGCTCATTCATTACACCCCATTGCGAAGGCATTTGAAGGTTACCGGCTAGCACATCTGCAGGCACGGGAGTGCATGAACATCTCAGGTGCTGGCATAACCGGAGTAGTCGGGGACCAAGGCTACTATCTCGGCAGCGCTAAATACATCAAAGACACCTTAAATATTACTGTTAATACCTCTTCAGCCCAGCAGATCTATTTAGCCAATGATACAGCGCTCCTTGCTAGCTTTACCTTGGTGGATGAAATTCGTAGCGATGCAAACAAAACCGCTAAGGCGTTAACTCAGCTTGGTTGTACATTAAGTATTGCCAGTGGTGATAACTCCCCTCACGTTGATGAAGTCGCCCGAAACGTTGGCATTAGCGATGTCCATAAAGGGTTATCGCCCAGTGACAAATTAACGTTAATTCAGCAGTTACAGCAGCATAAACAGGTGGCAATGTTTGGCGATGGCATTAACGATGCACCAGTACTCGCTGGTGCCAATCTTTCCGTTGCTATGGGCAGTGGGGCAGCGATTACCAAAAACAGCGCAGATCTCATCTTACTTGGAGATCAACTATCTAGGATCACCGACGCGATTAACGTTGCTAAGTTGACAGGTACTATTATTCGACAGAATTTATGCTGGGCGCTGGGTTACAACCTGTTTATAATCCCTCTAGCGGTTACTGGACATGTTCTGCCATATATCGCCGCCATTGGAATGTCAGCCAGTTCCCTCATTGTAGTCGCCAACAGTTTACGCTTACTTAAGGTTCGAATATGAGTATTATTTACGTACTAATTCCCATTGCCATGCTATTTGTTCTCATTGCAGTCGGTATCTTTTTTTGGGCGGTTAAATCGGAACAGTTTGACGATCTGGATAGACAAAGCGTGTCCATTTTGTTTGATGATGACGTTAAACCCAATGCAGATGATAGCCAAACAGAGCAGAAACAAGATTGATAACCTTTTCTGTTAGCGGCGCTTTTTTAGTCGGCTTAATGGGCGCAGGTCATTGTATTGGCATGTGTGGCGGACTTGTGGGTGCCTTCTCACAACAGTTGCCGCAAACACGACAGCAAAACATTTTGCTCTCACAACTGCAATTCATTCTTAGTTACAACCTCGGACGCATATTGAGCTATACGCTTGCTGGGGCGTTAGTTGGTGGTTCAGCATCCCTGTTAGGTACGCTATTTAGTATCGATATTTACCTTATCAGTTTGCGTATTATTGCGGGCGCAATGATGATAGCGACCGGGCTTTACATTGCACAAATATGGTCCGGTGTGGTCCAGATAGAGCGTTTAGGTAAATTATTGTGGCGCATGCTCTCCCCGCTCGCCAAACGTTTATTACCCATAAAAAACCTAAGACAGGCTTTTATCGCTGGCACCCTTTGGGGCTGGTTACCCTGTGGACTGGTGTATAGCACGCTTACGTGGGCTGTCGCCGCCAACTCAGCCCAGCAAGGCGCTATGATTATGGCTGCATTTGGGCTCGGAACCCTGCCAGCATTAGTTAGTGTTGGTGTTGCCGCTGAGCTTTTTGCTCGCTTTGTCCAACAAAGAGCGGTGCGTTTAATCAGTGGATTGATACTCGTCAGCTTTGGCATACAGACTTTGTATATAGCATTTTCACAGCTAAACTAGCCCAGTTTACTAAATTGGTTTACCATAAGACTAATTGTTAAATTAGAGAGAGATTATGACAGATAATATTAAAAGTCGTCGTTCGGCAGTACCCGGATGCGCCATTCATTGTCATGACTGCAGCATGGGCACACTTTGTATCCCTTTTACCTTAAATAACAATGAACTCGATCAACTTGATGAGATCATTGAGCGTAAAAAGCCGATACAAAAAGGCGAACAAATTTTTAAGTCTGGTGACACGCTTAAATCTCTCTATGCGATACGTTCTGGTACCATTAAAAGTTATACCATTACCGAACAAGGCGATGAACAAATCACTGGTTTTCATTTGGCTGGCGACGTTATCGGTTTCGATGGCATTCATTCGCAAACTCACCAAAGTTTTGCCCAAGCGCTTGAAACATCTATGGTATGTGAAATCCCCTACGATACTCTCGATGATCTATCTGGCACTATGCCCAAACTACGACAGCAGATCATGCGCCTAATGAGTAATGAGATCCAAAGCGATCAAGAGATGATTTTATTACTCAGTAAGAAAAACGCTGAAGAACGTCTGGCTGCATTTATTAGTAATTTGGCCAATCGTTTTGGTAATCGTGGGTTTTCACCTAAAGAGTTTCGCTTGACGATGACCCGCGGTGATATTGGTAATTACCTAGGGCTAACAGTAGAAACCATTAGTCGTTTACTCGGTCGCTTCCAAAAATCAGCGTTAATAGAAGTAAAAGGGAAATACATTACTATCATTGACTTTGAGTCACTAAACAAACTGGCTGGAAACAATAAGATAGGCCGCTAACTATCCGAAATCACGGGTAAAATTGATCTAAAACAAGGCAATTTACCCGTGATCGACCATTATTAAATTACCGCATCAGATAAAGGAATCATCTATGAAGGACTATAACAAAATCCTCGTTGTAGTGGATCCAACCAACGACAAACAATCTGCACTCGCTAGAGCAATTGAACTTGCTTCTAAAAACCAAGCCGCTGTTACCGTCTTTTTGTCGATTTTTGATTTTTCCTATGAGATGACCTCTATTCTATCTGGTCAAGAGCGTGAAGCAATGCGTCAAGGCGTTATCGCACAACGTAAAGCTTGGCTAGAAGACATTTTAATGCAGTATCAAGATAGTGGTGTCGACATTCAAAGCGAAGTCATTTGGCATAACCGTCCATTTGAAAGCATTATTTTACATGCAATGGAAGGTGAATTTGACCTTATTGTCAAAGGTACCCATCAACACGACAAGCTGAAATCGGTTATTTTCACCCCAACCGACTGGCACTTAATGCGTAAGGCTCCCGTCCCCGTATTATTGGTTAAAGAGCACGATTGGCCAGTTGCGGGGAAAATTCTTTGTGCAATTAACGTTGCTTCTGAAGATGATGACCATCAAACGCTTAATGGTAAAATTATCGAACATGCGCAAGATTTAGCGAAAAAGTTTGATGCTCAGGTGCATTTAGTTAATGGCTATCCAGGGACTCCCGTTAACTTGGCGATTGAGTTGCCTGATTTTGATGCCCATACCTATAGCGAAACCATCCGTATGCAGCATGAGCAACGTGTGAACTACTTAGCAAGTAACTACGGCATATCAACTGACTATTGCCATATTAAAGAGGGATTGCCAGAAGATGTCATCCCAGAGCTTGCAGAGCAGCTTGACGCCGAATTGGTTATTCTTGGCACTGTTGGCCGTACAGGCTTTTCTGCTGCGCTAATCGGTAACACTGCAGAGCATGTTATCGACAGTATTAACTGCGATCTTCTCGCTATTAAGCCAGACGGCTACAAGTCTCCATTAGAAGAGGATTAAGCGATAACAGATCGCTTCTTTCAATCTTTTATTTAAGCTATACTACGCGCCCAGAATTTTACGATACTAGGCGCGTTTTTTATTATGTCTGAAGAAAGCCTCTCTAAAAAACAGATCACTCGATTAAACAAACTTCAAAAGCGCTTACGGCGTGAAGTTGGCAGTGCGATCGCAGATTATAATATGATTGAAGAAGGTGACACCGTGATGTGTTGCCTATCTGGTGGTAAAGACAGCTATGCAATGCTTGATATTCTTATCAACCTGCAGCAGCGCGCGCCGATTAACTTTAACTTGGTTGCAGTAAATCTTGATCAGAAGCAACCTGGCTTTCCTGAAGATATTTTGCCCGCCTATTTAGATACACTAAATGTGCCATACCATATCTTAGAAAAAGATACTTACTCTATTGTTAAAGACAAGATACCAGAAGGAAAAACCACTTGCTCCCTTTGCAGTCGCCTTCGTCGTGGTACCTTATATGGGTTTGCTCAACAAATTGGCGCGACTAAAATAGCATTGGGTCATCACCGCGATGATATTATCGAGACGCTATTTCTTAATATGTTTTTTGCCGGTAAGCAAAAAGCCATGCCACCAAAGTTATTGTCGGATGATGGTGCTAATGTAGTCATTCGTCCACTGGCTTATAGTCGCGAGAAAGACATTGCTGAATATGCTGAGTTAAAAGCGTTTCCAATCATACCTTGCAACTTGTGTGGTTCTCAGGAAAACCTTAAACGGGCAGCGGTAAAGGATATGCTAAAAAGCTGGGATAGAGATTTTCCTGGACGCATTGAGACAATTTTCACCGCAATGCAAAATACCAGCCCTTCTCAAGGGGTGGACAGAGAGCAGTTTGATTTTGTTTCGTTAACCCGTAACCCAAATGCGCCGATGAAAGGCGATGTCGCAGAGTCAAACTTACCCGCATTCGATTTTCTCGACTTAGCCAATAGTGGGCACATAGATCTTGATGAAGCGAAACGAAATACTGATGCGTTAAAAATTGAGGTCGTAAGCACTTATCAGCCCTAACGATAGTGATTCGTGATTAAAAAAGCCCTCAACTGAGGGCTTTTTTATGTGCGTAACCATTTAAATACTAGGGTTAATACTAGGGTTAATACTAATCACCATAAGCATTACTGACCGTTGGTCCAAGGACTAACAACATCAGGAGCACGACTAAAAGAGAGTTCTGTTATCTGTTCTAGCGCATGGCGAGACAATCTAAATACTCCCTCTACAGGTTGCGCATTACCATCGATAACAACGGATGCTGGGCGTTCAAACTCAAAGTTAACGCCAGTGATCTCATCGCTAAAGTACCGCATGGGAAAGCCCTGCATGGCGCTTAACAAAGCGTTCATTTGGTTTTGTATATCGACAATCTCTGCTTGCTGATATTGTTGCTTTGTTTGCTTAGCGCGGATCTGCATTGCAATCCCACATTGGCTAGCGTCACCCACCATGTCCAAATTAATCACCGCTCTATCAGACTTAAGACGGTCATCAAAGGGTAAGAATATACGTTGTTTATCGGTAATAGTGAGTGGAAATGATTCCTTTTCAGTAGTCAAACTACCCGATTTAACCACACAACCATTAGCTTTTGGAACGGAGAAAGCTACCTCAATCAAAGGGTAATGTCCTTTGTTGACCTGCTTTAATCTTTGATAAAACCCTTGATACTCCAGTGATATAGGAGCTGCTTGCACAACGGCTGAAGCAGTAATTAGGCAACTAAACAGCAGGCCTTTGTTCATTATTTTCCACCAAATATTGATTATTATGACGTAACATTTCAAGTAACTCATCGATGTAAGCTTCTTGTCGTTCAGAATAGTGCATTAAGCCGTAAACTAGATCTTCTGCTTTGACGGGTTTGCCTTGGGCACGCAGATCGGCACGTATGGAACGTAGCAAGCCATAGGCCGCATTAGAGTTGAGATTACGCATGTAAGCGCCAACTGAATCATCTACACTTTTAAATACGGCAACTTCATGGCTCAACCCCTTAGTGCGAGACTGTGGCACTAATCCACACCCTTTTTTAAAACACCATTGGCCGAAAAAATTCATTCCCTCTCTTGCAAAGCGGCTACTGCCCCACCCTGTTTCATTAGCGGCTTGAATGAGTACCATGTTCTCTGGAATCGTATCAACTCTCATTAATAACGTCTCCAGCGTGTCGTTGCTGACGCTTCGAAGCGAATATTGATACTTGCTGGCTATTTGCTGTACCCGAAATGACTCTGCCTCAGAAACCGATAACCCTTCATTAAGATGCGCTTGTGTTGCCAATAGAAATTTTCGCTCATCCTGAATTATCGCATTGTGATGTGTAATAGCAGGCCTTAGATAATCAAAAAATGCCTGTTTTTTTTCACCAATGTCAGGGATCGCCGCAAAGTCTGGTATAGCGCTGTATTGCGCCTTATTCTTCTTTAACTTACCTAAACTGTGTGATTGCTCTTGTTGAGCATCGATAAGAAACAGTTTAACCATTAGTATTAATAGTACGACAATGCCCAAAGACAAAATGACAGTATTTATACGACCTGTTTTCAAATTAATGACTCTTATGACTAAAATTATTCCGATTATATGTCATTAATGAGCTAGAACAAAACCTCGCTAATATTCAATAATATCAGATATAATATCCACGAAGTTGATTTGGGATTCAGGAAGGAAAGCCCTAATGCAAGACTATGCGCTAAATCGTTTTAACAATGTCGTCGCCATTGGTGGAGGCCATGGACTTGGCCGAGTCCTGTCCGCACTCAGCTTTATGGGGCCGCGCCTTACAGGCATCGTCGCGACAACCGACAATGGTGGCTCGACAGGTCGTTTACGAAGAGAGCAAGATTGTATTGCATGGGGAGATTTACGTAATTGCCTATCTCAACTCGCCAGCCGTCCATCAGTCGGCTCTCTGCTGTTTGAATACCGATTTGCTGGCGATAGCGAGCTGACTAATCATAACTTGGGCAATCTCATTCTTTTAGCACTCGATGAGCTATGTGTTCGTCCGCTTGATGCCGTCAACCTCATTCGTAAACTGCTCAATATCGATACAAAAGTTATCCCGATGTCGGAACAGCCCACCCATCTGGTTGCTATTCAATCTTGTGGCAATAAAATTTTTGGTGAAGTAGAAGTAGACGGTATGCATGAGGATCCTATTGCACTGTCACTCGAACCTATGGTTGAAGCCACAGATGAAGCGTGTGTAGCAATTGCCGCAGCAGACTTGATAATACTTGGACCTGGTAGTTTCCTCACCAGTATTATGCCGCCTTTGTTACTTCCGAAATTATCCGAGGCGATAGCCGACTCTAAAGCCAAGATTGTGCTGATCGAAAACCTAACGCAAGAGCCATCCAGTGCCCTAAACTTTTGTTTAGAAAAGCGATTACAGTGGTTAAGTCAAATCCTTGGCAATAAGCAAGTTGATCACGTGCTATGCCATGGCGAAGACTATCACTGCGCCGATAATGTCACCTACTATCCGTTACGTAGTAAACATCATCAAGGAATGCATGATAGAGGAGCGATTGCCGAGGCATTATCGTTAATCGTGTCCAAAGATAAACTTAGCGAATCCGCTTAAACCAAAAGCCCCTTACATTAATGTAAAGGGCTTTTATGATAAACAATAACAACAGTTAGACGACTTTAGCGATCGCCTTACAGATAATTGGCATATTATCCTTTGTCATCCCAGCCACACTAATGCGTCCAGAGCCAACAATATAGATACCAAATTCATCACGAAGACGACCGACTTGCGCTTTATTCAGCCCCGAAAAACTAAACATGCCATTTTGGGTTGAGATAAAACTGAAATCTTGCTCTACTCCTTCAGCCTTAAGCATTTCAACAAACAATACGCGCATTTGAGCAATGCGTTCTCGCATTTGTTGTAATTCGCTTTCCCATAAGGTGCGAAGTGTCCCATCGGCTAATATGGTGGCGACAATAAGTGCGCCATGTGCCGGTGGATTAGAGTAATTGCCTCGAATCGTACTCTTTACTTGGCTAAAGGCTATTTCAGCCGTTTCGCGGCACTTAGCCACAACAGTTACTGCACCGATTCGCTCGTTGTACAAACCAAAGTTTTTAGAAAAAGAGTTAGCCACAATCAGCTCTGGGACAACGTTGGCCACCACGCGTAACCCTTGTGCATCCTCTTCAACGCCGGCTCCAAATCCTTGATAGGCAAAATCAAATAAAGGAACTAATTCCTTTTCAAGGCAAAGCTGCGCTATCACTTCCCACTGAGCTAGGTTTAAATCGATACCTGTAGGGTTATGACAGCAGCCATGCAACAAGACAAGATCGCCAGCGACCGCACCATCTAGGTCAGCTAACATGGCATCGAAATCCATACCATGTGTCGCGGCATCATAGTAACGATACTGCTTAACCGATAACTTCGCAGACTCAAAAATATTATTATGATTTGCCCATGTAGGGTTACTGACCCAAATCGTACGAGAATCTGTGTTTCTGACCACAAACTCCGCAGCAACTCGTAGCGACCCAGTCCCACCTGGTGCTTGAGCCGTAACTGCTCTGCCCGCTTCTATTACGGTATGTTCTGCACCAAACAGTAATGTTTGTACTGCACTGTTATAAGCTTGGACACCATCAATACCCAAATAACTTTTGCTAGTTTCCGTATCAAGTAGTTTCCGCTCTGCTAACTTCACCGACTTTAAAATGGGTGTTTGACCCGACTCATCTTTATAGATGCCAACACCAAGATTTACCTTTTCGGCACGTGGGTCAGCTCTAAATGCATCAGTTAAACCTAAGATCGGATCGGCAGGGGCAAGTTCTACCTGGTTAAAAATCATGGCGGATTTCCTAAAAATATAGATAAAGTGTAGGGTTCGTCGCTAGTTATACCATTGTCGACTGAGCCTTAAAAGCGGATTTTTTGCAAGTTCAACATAAAACTAGAAAGAGAGAGATAACTGCAATATAAATAGTAAACATTGACGATCCTTCATCATAATTAGCTATTTAAAACAGAATGAATAAAATCTCGATGATATCAATATGCCGAGTGTTACCGCTCGATAAAAACAAAAAAGCCCCAACATGTGTTGAGGCTTTTTTGTCATCTTAAGATGGTACCCGTGGCCAGACTTGAACTGGCACGCTTATTCAGCGAGGGATTTTAAATCCCTTGTGTCTACCGATTCCACCACACGGGCAATGTGTGTTTTATCGCTACTGCGTTAAAACTTAAAGTGGAGGCGCGACCCGGAGTCGAACCGAGATCGACGGATTTGCAATCCGCAGCATAGCCATTCTGCCATCGCGCCATACATTGAATGTCTAAGTCCAATAATAATTGGAGCGACATATCGGGTTCGAACCGATGACCTATACCTTGGCAAGGTATCGCTCTACCAACTGAGCTAATGTCGCATATCTTAATACGTTCAATCTCAGCCAAAGGTATCCTGAAGAAGCTTTCCCCTGACTGCGGAATGGCATTCTACCGATTTAACTAAAAGAGTCAACGTGAAAAACAACAATAATTGAGTTTAATTAACTGTTTGCTGCAATAATCGCCTTTATGTTTTTTTGTTCGTCAAAATGGTGATTACATAAACAAAAACGCCTTGGCAATGGCCAAGGCGTTTTGTGAATTAAGCTAATTTACGCAACAGGTAGCGATTGGTAATGCAAACCAAGCATCTTTTGCATCACACCAACAACTTGGCAGCTATAACCAAATTCGTTGTCATACCAAACGTATAAAATCGTTCTATTGCCTTCAGCAATCGTTGCTTGGGAATCAACAACGCCGGCATAACGCGAGCCAACGAGATCCGATGACACTATCTCTGTTGATTCGGTGAAATCTACTTGATTTTGCAACTCAGAGCATAAGGCAACATTACGAAGATACTCATTCATATCTTGTTTGTTGGTTTCGCCATTCAAGTTAAGGCTGATAATCGCCATAGATACATTTGGCGTTGGTACACGAATCGCATTACCTGTTAGCTTACCCTCAAGCACTGGAAGCGCTTTAGATACAGCCTTAGCCGCGCCAGTTTCTGTGATAACCATGTTTAACGGTGCACTGCGGCCACGACGATCGGCACTATGGTAGTTATCAATAAGGTTTTGATCATTCGTATAAGAGTGAATAGTCTCAACATGACCATTTACAATACCGTATTTGTCATTAACCGCTTTTAATACTGGTGTGATGGCATTCGTCGTGCAGCTTGCTGCAGAGACGATAGTATCTTCATCAAGAATGTCATTCTCATTAACGCCGTATACGATATTCTTAATCGCACCTTTTGCCGGTGCAGTTAACAACACTTTTGTGGCACCGTTAGACTTCAAATGCAGCCCTAGACCGGCTTCATCTTTCCAGATACCTGTATTATCGACAACTAACGCATCATTGATACCATACTTGGTGTAGTCAATCTCATCTGGCGAATTCGCGTAGATGACCTGAATGTAAGTACCGTTTGCAATGATTGCATTATTTTCTTCATCAACTTCTACTGAACCATTAAATGGACCATGAACTGAATCACGACGTAATAAGCTGGCACGTTTTTCTAAATCGCCTTTACGACCACCGCGTAACACGATCGCCCGCAAACATAGTTTGTTACTTACGCCCGTTCTTTCAATTAGCAGGCGCGCAAGTAGACGACCAATGCGCCCAAAACCGTATAGTACGACATCACGTGCTTGCTGATTATCATCATGGTCGATAGCTGATGCCAATGCTTGGCTCATGTAGGCTTCAACTTGGCTTGCATCGCTATGTTCACGCCAGTAATTGATCGCCAGCTTACCGATATCAACTTTACATTGTTTTACGGCAAGTTTGCTTAATGCCTCGACAAACGGGAAGCTTTCACGCAATCTTAATTTATCACCAACATGACGACGAACTAAGCGGTGAGACTTAATGATTTCAATTGTTGAAGCATTAAGAAGGGGTTTACCGTATAGAACGACTTCTACACCCTGGTTACGATATAATTTTCCCAATAACGGCTGCATTGCCTCAGCCATTTCGAAACGTTCTTGCCAACTTTGTAGGTGTTTATCAGCGGTCATTTACAGATCCTTTATCTCACTTTAACTACTATATTTGTAGAAATGTTTGAGTAACAAAAAGAAAAGACCAATAATCTATTATTATCGGAATATAATTCCTCGTATTGGTCGGCGACATTGTAAAGAAAAGTCGCCTTTCGATCTAGTAAGATATTTTCTGTAACCGTGTAATAATATTAGAAAAAACCACGAAAGGATGTCCGATTGCGCAATTACTTTGTAATCATTACACCAATAATATCGATTTTAATGATTTCGATGCTATTTGGCTGCGATAATGGTGCTAATACAACCACGATATGTAAAAATAATCCTGAACTTTGTGACGATCTACATAGCGATAGTTGGTGCAGATTTGAAAAAGCGGACCTTATTAAAAAGCGTTTCCTGCTGAAAAATACCCCTAACCCAACAGGTAAACAGATATATCAGCAACTAATCAACCTCGAAAACTATAGCAAGTGCATCGAACTTGCTGCTGGCGTACAACATATTCTCCACCCTGAACGCACCAACGACAGAGTTCGGGCTTTTGGGATCAGTGCCCAAAACCTTGCTCAGCTGCAAGATTCAACTAAAGACAGCACAGATCTCTATCTGTCATTTTACCACTGGATAAGATTTGGCAATCTCAACGCCCAAGCCAGAGTGATCCATGCAGAGGTCAATAATGAGATAACCGACCCACTGATCCTTGCTCACCTAGCGGCCTACTATCAAAAATCCAATATTGAGCGAGCAAAGACGCTCTATTTGACGTTACTTGATTTGGTATCTCCAGAACAGGTCAACCCTGACTGGTTACTTGGTTTAGCCAGTATCTACCAACAGAAAAGTGATCTAGAGAAGACCTACCTGTTTTCTAAAGCCAATGTCTTGATGACTAAAAACACCGCATCAGACGCTAGAATGTCAGCCTTGATTAATGGTGATGTTCAGCTGCAATCATTTTTAGATAAACAAGCCGAAAGCTTAGTTGAACAACTTAAAAATGGTGACTACCCTTCTAGTGAACTTCGCCAGCAGCTTAATCGCCCATCAGAAAAATAGCTTGGGATAGAATGGCTCGTCTGGCCACTGAGCAAAATGTTTGCCACTAGTATTTTTTTTACAAAATAAACACCATTTTTTGTAAAAAACCTGATCTTTGTAAAGAAACCAGCAAAATTGTTAAGCTAATTGGCGCATAACGCGGGATATTACTTGACGATAGCTGTCAATTTGGTAATTTTACTACCAGATTATTTTTATACATTACCTGAGGGATATGAGATGACTATCCGCGTTGCAATTAACGGCTATGGCCGTATCGGAAGAAACGTACTTCGCGCACTTTATGAAAGTGAAAAAGGCTATCCAATTAAGATCGTTGCGATTAACGATCTTGGCGATGCTTCAATCAATGCTCACCTAACCAAGTACGATTCAGTACATGGTCGCTTCAATGCAAAAGTTGAACATGATGAAGAAGCTATCTACGTAAACGAAGACAAGATTAAGACGTTTTCTGAGCGTGATCCAGCTAAGCTTCCTTGGGCAGAGCTAAACGTTGACGTGGTGTTCGAATGTACCGGTATCTTCACTTCAAAAGAAGCTGTTCAACCTCACCTTAATGCAGGCGCTAAAAAAGTTATCATCTCTGCACCAGGTAAGAATGTTGATGCAACCGTTGTTTACGGTGTAAATAACAATGAAATCACTGCAGACATGACCGTTATCTCTAACGCATCATGTACTACAAACTGTTTGGCACCTTTTGCTAAGCCGTTAAATGACGAAATTGGTATTGAATCAGGTTTAATGACCACTATTCATGCATACACCAATGATCAACGTCTATCGGATGTGTACCACACCGATCTACGTCGTGCTCGTGCAGCGGCCATGTCAATGATCCCAACTAAAACAGGTGCAGCGGCTGCTGTCGGTTTGGTTGTACCTGAACTTGCAGGCAAGTTCGATGGTTTAGCGGTTCGTGTACCAACCGTAAACGTTTCACTGGTTGACCTATCATTTATCGCAGCTCGAGACACTACAGTTGAAGAGATCAACGCGATTATTGAAAAAGCGGCAAGCGTTGCGCCAATGAGCGAAGTATTAGCGGTAAACAAAGAGCCGTTAGTCTCTATCGACTTTAACCATAATCCATACTCATCAAACTTTGATGCGACACAAACCCGTGTTAACGGTCGTCTAGTTAAAGTTATGGCTTGGTACGATAACGAGTGGGGTTTCAGTAACCGCATGCTAGATAACGCAGTAGCGTTGATGACAGCTAAATAATTAGCCTCAACATAGAAAAAGGAGCCTTATGGCTCCTTTTTTATGCTAATGCTTTACCTCTACAATCACTTCATCTAATTGATGAATATTCGCATTCATGTAGCTCAATAGAATCTCTTTTTCGACGGGTATCAGCTTTGCAGTCAAGATATAGCGGTAGAGGTCTAAGCTTCGCTTCTTTTGCTGCAGTAACGACTTAATCGGTACTCTTGTATCGGCGAGGTAGTGAGCCAGTAAAAAATCTCTGACTAACATACATTCAGAATTAACCAACATCTTTACTATCTCCGCAGGGCGTCGACTCGCAAAATTCGCTTTCTCTCGCAAACTTAATGAGCCTACATACAACTCTCTCAATGAGTCTATTTGCTGTACTTGGGACATACCTGCTCCAACTGATCGCCTATATTGGTGGTGTCGAGTATTTTAATGGGCAAAAGCTGAACAGAGTCTTAATCGTAAGATGGAGCTAATGAACAAAAGGCTGATATTAGATCTGTATCACACTTATAATGACACCGAGAAAGTTTATATAGTCGCCTGGCACACATTAAGAGCAGCACATTTTTGGTTAGCGTTTAGAAACGATGATTTTTATGGCCTGAAAACAGGTACAAAAAAGGCCCATAATTTGAGCCTTTAAAAATTGGGGAGCAAGTGCAACACTAGTTAAGCACAACATAACCTCGGTTGGCCATACAGTTACGTAAGATGGTTTGTTTTTCATCTTGAAAGGACTTCTCAGCCGCCCTTTTACTGCTATTTCTATTCAAAAAACCACCCGCGACACCAACGCCAGCACCGGTTTTCGCACCACTGGAACCACTACCACCTGAAATGGCACCAACTGCCGCCCCAACAGCAGCCCCCTTAACGGCACCAGAGACCATACCGCCCTCAACTTTATCCTTTTGCGCTTGGTTCGATAGCTCAGTGCATTGATGCAGATCGTAGGTATAGTCTTTTTCATCTACACCTGATTTATCAATAACGACATTTGCACTGGCAGCGCCATGAAATAAAAATAGAGTGGCAATTAGTAGGGCTTTCTTCATCGTGTCACCTTTGTTTTATAAATTTACTGTGCTTCGCTCAGTAGTTCTAAAATAATAGAAAGATATTAACCGACAACAACTGTACAAATGCTTAATAAAGATTCGAGTAATTAAATCAGTAACGCTTTATGCGAACCACTTTCATGATTTCAAAATCAAAGCCTGCTACGGTTTCAGTTTCAGGATAATAGGTCATGTTGACTTTCTGGCCTTGTAAGCTGCGATACTTCTTGGTTCGTTTGAACTTAAACGGGGCGTCACAGCCCTCAATGGTGATGGTATGTTGTACCCATTCTTCAATTTCACGCTGAGTGTGAGACAGGATCTTAACCCCTTCTGAATGTACCAAACTCTGGTGGGTATCAAGCATTTTATCTACAACATGTTTCATAACGAAGCCTTAGAACGTAAGCGTTTCTATACCTAGGTGAATGTGAGAATAAAAAATTATAGAACATTCAGAAATTTTTGCGTTTAACGCTTCATCATAACAAAATTGGCAACTAAAAGTACCGATCCTTTAGCCAGGCATAGTGGTAATACCCTCGCTGGCCTAAACGCCTTAATCCTGCGTAAGGAAATTTAGGTATTTGCGTTTGATATAGCGGTAGATTGGGTACTGTTTCTCCCACTATACTCTGTGCTAACCGATAGGCAGCTTGTGCGCTATACGCGACACCTGAACCACAGTAGCCCAAACTGTATCCAACCCCATTTTTGCTAAACACATGAGGCATATCATCGAGAGCGGCCGCAATCCATCCGGTCCAATTATGTGTGACAGTACAATCAGATAATGCTGGAAAGCAGTCGGACAATGCAGATAATAAACGTTTTTGATAAATGGGGTCTTGAGCGTTTTTACCAGTGATAGCCCCTCGACCACCGAATAAAAGACGATTATCAGGTAAAAGGCGGTAGTAATATTTTAGCAGCCTTGTATCCATGGTAACTTGATGAGTCTTTAAGCCAGATAAGGCCAATTGTCGCTCGCTTAGCGGTGCAGTGACGATGATATTACTTAAAATAGGGAGAAATCGCTTGTCGATAATACCATTGAACTTTTTTGGGGTATAAGCATTACCAGCAGTGATCACCTTATTTGCTCTGACTTCACCATGCTCGGTTAATAGGCGATGTTGACCACCTTCTGTTAACCAATGTGACACGCAACTTGATTCGTAAACAGACACGCCACTAGCAATCACGGCCTCTTTATAGCCTAATACTAACTTGAGAGGATTTACCCCAAAACCATCATTCAGTCGCAGTGCGCCATAGGCCTGATAATTGTTCATGTATTGAGCCTGAAGATCTTCCTTGCTCAAAAACTCGCTACTGTCGCCTAGGTGTTGCTGCATAAACGCCGCAGTAGATTTGAGTTTTTCATAAGCTCGCTGATTATGAGCTACCTTGATATATCCATGTGCCTGCGTATCACAATTGATATTATGGGTAGTAATGAGCGACTCAACACGTTGTACCGCCTCAGAAAACTCTTGATATACGCCCTGGGTCGTCTCCAATCCCCAGCGCTTTGCCATCTGCTGGTAGCCTAAGCGTCCCGAGCCCTTTAAAACAAAACCTGCATTTCTTCCGCTCGCCCCAAAACCGATTTGATTTGCTTCAATAACACAACAGTCAACATTGAACTCACTAGCCAAATAATATGCGGTCAACAACCCTGTAAAGCCTCCTCCAACAATAGCAACGTCGGTTTGGCATATTCCATTTACGGCTGGCTGAACCTGTGGACACTCTACCGTAGATGCCCAATAGGAATCGGGCCAAGGCTGGTGATGTGGGGATCGGGTAATTAACGGATCATACGTCATGGCAATAACCTAAATTTCTAACACTAGGATGAGTTAATAAAGTAGCAACATCTCACAAGCGGTGCAGTGACATGATTCGCCGCACAATACGCAAACATAATCGGGATGATCCGGGTTATTATTCCATCGATTTGGATGCTCTTTTATTAATCGGCCACCAGCACGAGTAAAATATCCGACAGCTGAATTATCCGGGCTTTGTTTCCAGAGATGACTCAAACCTCCGACCGCTCCTTGCTTTTGAGTCGCAGTTATTGACGCCCTTAATAGTGAACCTCCAACACCTTGGCCTCGATATTCCGTCGCGACGGTATTGCATTTAAAATAGCAGAGCTGCTCGGTCGGTACATCCCACGAGGCAGGCGTACACCAACGGTCAATCGTCCACGAACCCGGTGCATAGGTGAGTCTGAAACCAATAAGGCGCTCATTGTCTAAGGCAACGAAGTTAGCGTTAATCCCGTCTTTGCTCCCTTTGCTCGCGATCTGCTGCATCATCTCAGCATCCAAATAACCATCACCATGGACATGGTTTCCCAGTGCGATCACTTGGCTAAAATATGGAGTTGTGAGTGGTATTATTCTAATCGGCATATTATAAAGTAATCATTTGCTGCATTTACTGTCGATTAACACTACAGTAACATATAGGCGATAATCAATCATAAGCACCTATCTAAGACAAAATGACACCGCGAGTAAGGGAATATAGTGCAACCAAATTTTGCCCAGTTAAATATCCAAAAGAGACTCAAATTACTTGCCTCGCACCCCAAATCAACATGGCAATCTATTAAGCTGATTTGGGCTAATTTAACCTTGCCGCAGCGATTCTATTTGATCGCTATCGTATTATTTTTTGCCGATAGCCAATTAGGCACCATTGCCGTTATTACAACCATTGCGTTAATGCTAGAGTTCTGGCCGCTATTTACTCGACTGTGGCACTCACTAGCCGGTAAAGCCATACTGTTGCTGTTTTACGCGATCGTGGCAAATTTTGCTTTAGTCATGACAAGTAGCACTGTTAACGAAATTGTCGGTGTGCCAGCAAGCCATTTTAGTTACACCCATAACTTTGCAATCTTGCTTTTTCTTCCAGCTTGGGTCATTGCCATCAGTGCTATAGCATTACTGATGGCACAGATAATTGTGCCTTTTTATATCATAATTTTGTTGATACTGCGGCCTTTGGGTGTTAAGAACTGGCGTTTGACCGATAATAAGCACTATCGCTTTATCACGATGATCGTACGCTTTATTCTCTCATCAATTGTGCTCTACCATGTGTTTATGTTGGTGGGCAATGTGGAACAGAATGTCGAGGATACCTTTAATAACTTAGCAATCATTGAACAACCTCAATCAAATAATGCCATAGACGAGATGGGCCAAACGATAGCCAGCAAAACTCCAACTGTTGAGGTATGGGCTGAAGAAACTAAGTCCGAAACGAAGCCTAAAGCACTTGAAGAAACAAATAGTATTAAGTCATTAACTGCTGACGAACCACTTCCAGACGAAGCGACCTATGCCCGTATTAGACAAACCTATCAAACTCAAGTTAGGCAGTTAATAGCCCATTTTGCATTCAAATTAGAAAGCGACAAACGTTCACGCTGTTACAAGCAGCCAGGCTCCTCCGTGGTTGAACTCAATGATTATGAGATTCTAGAGATCATTCCCGATAAAACCGTAAAATATCAATATCGTTTTGAAGTGAAAAAATGTATTTCGCCAGCTTTTCCTGAATAATCCTCTTACTTTGAAAAGCTTGCATTAGGGGTAGGTCTTAACTGATATGCTTTAACAGATCATTGAGTGAGTTGAGCCCCTCCAAAGCCTTATTAACTGCGACTTAATAAGATTTTGGAGGACTTATCTCACAATGAATCACATTGAATCGCAATCGAATTATGCTAGTTACGAGTGCTACCAAGGAATGGTTTCACCATTATAATTAAAAAACTGCCCGGTTTGAGCAAGGGTCAACTTAGCGATAGTTTGTGCCATCCCGTGAACCGATTCTTCTACCGTTATCAATGCATTGGGGCCTCCCATCTCTGTTTGCACCCAACCGGGATGCAAGACGACACACAAAGTATTTTGCGGTAGTAGATCGATAGAGAGGCTCTTAACGACAGCGTTAAGGGCCGATTTTGAAGACCGATATAAGTAACTTCCTCCACTCGTGTTATCTGTCATACTCCCCATTTTAGAAGAGAGACAAACCAGCTTAGAATTTTCACACTTTGCCAGCAGCGGCGCTAAGTGCTGCGCGACCAATAATGGTCCCATCGCATTAATAGCAAACACCTTATGCCACTCCGTGATGTCTACTTGACCAAAAGCATAGCCTTTTGGACCGTAATAACCTGCATTATTTATCACTAGGTCTACCTCGGCATCCCCTAATGCAGTGACAAAGTCGCTAATTGATGCCTCACTCTCCACATCAAGAGAATAAACAGAAAGTGTGGTACATTGCTCTGCTAACTCATTCAGTTCATCGGCATGATTCGGTTGGCGGCAGCACGCAGCAACAGTATAGTCCTTGTCTAAATAGTACTTAACAAGTCCTAAGCCAATACCTCGGTTAGCACCAGTGATCACAACATGTTTTGTCATACATTACTTCCTGAATTAGCGCTGAAATAAATCGATAAATACATACTGGCGGACCTACCCTACTTTTTAGCTAAGTAAATATCGATGAGCTCAGTTAAGGTGTCATGGAAATGTTCTTCAAACTCTTCCAATGATTTATCAAACACGGCCAAGTATTGTGCTGCTTGAGGACGGGTGAGCCCTTTTCCTGCAATGGAATATTCAATTTCATCTAAAGATTTGTCATATCTAGGCAGTGGTCGCCATTTAATAAACTCAGCATCAACACGCTTTAATGCCCCATTAGCAAAGCGGCAGAAATTAGCGATGTGGTCGATCCCATCAGGTCCTAAGCAGCCAGGTTCTATTCGGCATAAGAGCACTAACTTTTTGTTATCAGATAACCCTGTCATGAAACCTCCTACTCAACTCTTGCTATTAATTATAACCTCGAAGGCTGGATACGCTCGAAAGCTATTTAATCTAACTCTAACTAGCCTTTAAATCTGACGCTATTTTTGTCACAATCACGTCAATCTTAAATCCAATTATGACTCTCATTTGAATTTAGCAAACTACCTATGCCAAACACTTAATGCAAGTGAAGCCATTAAACTTGGAACATTACAGCGCCTTTGGAGCGGTTACGGTGAAATTGCAAGGTATAAACTACTACATAATGGCAAACCACAACGCTACATCGTTAAACTAATAACACCGCCTAAGAACGCGTTACATCCCTACCAGTGGAATAGCGACATAGGACACCAACGCAAGTTACATTCTTATCAAGTTGAAAGACAGTGGTATCAGCACTGGTCTAAACGTTGTCACAAAGACACTTTAATACCTGTTTATTATCAAAGCCTTGACGATACAACCTCAAACCAGACCATTATCATTCTCAGCGACCTGGATCAAGCTGGTTTCACTAAACGTTACGAAAAACTGGACGGCATACAGGCTCTCGCCGTCATTAAGTGGCTAGCGATTTTCCACGCAAGCTTTATTAAGGTTAATCCAACCCCACAATGGCCCGAAGGTTTATGGACAACAGGAACCTATTGGCACCTTGAAACACGGCAAGAAGAGTACAATGCGATGCCAGATAGCCAACTAAAACGGCTAGCAGCTCACATTGACGCAAAATTAACTCAATGCCCTTTTCAGACCATTGTGCATGGTGATGCCAAAGTGGCGAACTTCTGCTTTTCTGAACAGCCGGCCCCCACTTGTCCCCCTAAGGTGGCAGCCGTGGACTTTCAATACGTAGGCGGTGGCGTTGGCATTAAAGATTTAATCTATTTTTTGGGCAGCGCGTTATCAGAACACCAATTAGAGAATGGCTATGAATCTTTCATTAACGCTTATTTTTCAATACTGTGTGCTGAGCTACAAACCAAACTTTTAACATCTGAAATCGTAAAAATAGAACAATCTTGGCGTGAATTACTGCCCTTTGCGTGGGCAGATTTTCACCGCTTCCTGGTTGGTTGGCAGCCTCAACATCACAAGCTGAATAATTTTAGCCAATCAATGACACAAATCGCATTAGATCAAGACAACTTATGAGGTAGGATGAGACATGCGCTCGGTAGTAAAATAGCGCAAAGCAGCTAAACTGAAAGCAAGAGAGTTGTCGGTATACGTAAACGGGTGCGTACCCACGAACAACATTTTGTTCACTAATTCGGCATCGCAACTCTCTTTCAAACACTAATCACTCCCATCTACGCATGCTGTAACAATTTTCACACACCTATTTACATAATAGACCTTTCACATTCACCTCATTTCGTTAACATCTACACTTTATATCTCTATATCGTCAGATCTGCGTTTGTTAATTACTTCGTGGATTAGAGTAACTTAGCTTCAACAAGAGGAAGTGTTTGTGGCTACCAAAAAGCAAATTATATTACCTATCATCGTTTTAGCCGCGGGTATTGGCGGTTTTTTGGCAATATCATCGATGAAAAAACCACCAGAAGAAAAAGCGATTGTTGATAATACGCCCGTAGTCTCAGTCGATATTATTAAAATGGACCCCATGGTATTTACCGTTAACTCCTACGGTATTGTTAATGCCAAATATGAAACCGAACTCGTCTCTCAAGTTAATGGCGAAATAGTTTATCTGTCAGAAGCTTTTGTTAGAGGCGGTTTTATTAAAAAAGGGGAAGTGCTCGCGAAAATAGATCCGAGTGACTATGAAGCCGCATTGACCGATGCCGAAGCAAGCCTAGCCTCTGCTCGCGCGACCCTAGTGCAAGAAAAAGCCTATGGAAAAGTAGCTGAAGAAGAGTGGAAACGCATTAAAGACGGTGTCCCCACCGAACTAAGCCTACGTAAGCCACAATTAGCACAAGAGTTAGCCAAGCTGAACTCATCAGAAGCGGGGTTAAAGCGTGCTAAGCGTAATTTAGAGCGAACTATTATCAAAGCCCCTTATGATGCACTAATCGAAAACCGTACCATTGGATTGGGCTCGTACGTAAGCATGGGTACGCCGCTTGGTAAGCTCCTTAGTACAGCTCAGGCAGAAATTCGTCTCCCCCTTGCAGATAAAGACATACGTTACCTTGATAATAAAGGACTCGGTGCCTCAGTCACCATTCAGGGGCAATTCGCCGGATTGCAACAACAATGGCAAGGTAAGATTGTACGTAGCGAAGGTGTGATCGATAACCGCAGCCGTATGACCTATCTCGTCGCCCAAATAGACGATCCCTACGGACTGCATGACAACAAAAATCAATTACGGTTTGGCAGTTACGTTACGGCGCATATTGATGGTACTAGAGCGGAGAATGTCACCACCTTAGCTCGCCATCTGATTGTCGCAGACAAAGTCGCCATATTAGATGACGAGAAAAAATTGAAATATCAAACCGTTAATGTTGTCCGCCAACAAGGCGCACTGGCTGTGATCAGTGATGGCCTAGAAGATGGCATGCAGGTGATCACATCAGCATTAGACTACCCCATTGAAGGGATGCAACTAGCTTTACCTGGTGACAAAAAAGCGATCGATGATCCTAGCGCAGAGCCTACGCAATTAGCGATGGAAGAAAAGGAATAATCTGATGGCTGATACAAACAGAGGTATCATCGCTTGGTTTGCGCGAAATAGTGTTGCGGCTAACCTGCTGATGATTATTATTATTTTAGGCGGATTACTGACGGCTAATACAATCCGCAAGCAGTTTTTTCCTCAAGTAGAAATTAACTGGGTTGAATTTAGCGCCTTTTATCCGGGTGCTGCCCCTCAAGAAGTCGAAGAAGGGATCACCATTAAGGTTGAAGAAGCGCTCGAGCGAGTGCAAGGACTGAAACGTGTGATCACCTACTCTAATCGAAATTCAGCATCTGGCTACTTTCGAATAGAAGACTCTTACGATCCGCAAGTGGTACTCGATGAAATAAAGTCTGAAATTGATTCTATATCCAGCTTTCCTGATGGCATGGAGCGCCCAAGAGTCGAGCGAATCAAATTACGGCAAGAGGTGTTTTACATTAGCCTTTATGGTGATGTAGGGCCAAAGCAGTTAAAAGAGCTTGGAGAAAAAATCCACGACGAATTAATGCAACTGCCCTTGGTGAATATTACCGAGTTCTACGGCGGTCTGGGTTATGAAGTCGCCATCGAGGTGAGTAAAGATAAGTTAAGGGAGTTTAACCTGTCCTTTAACGATGTCGCCAAAGCGGTTCGTGGCTATTCACGCAATATGTCAGCTGGACAAATCCGCGCGGAGAATGGCTACATCAACTTAAGGGTTCAAAATCAGGCCTACGTGGGTTATGAGTTTGAAAACCTCCCACTCATTACCTTAGAGGATGGCACTAAGCTACTACTTGGAGACGTCGCGACCGTCATTGACGGTTTTGAAGAAGGCATTCAATACTCTAAGTTTAATGGTAAAAACTCGGTGACCTTTTTTGTTGGCGCGTCCAACGATCAAAGCATGACCGATGTCGCCAAAGTTGTTAATCAATATGTCGCCGATAAACAGGATGTATTGCCCCAGGGGCTAAAATTAGAGACTTGGGTAGATATGACCTACTACCTAGAGGGACGACTTAACCTCATGTTGGACAGCATGAAGAGTGGTGCGGTGTTAGTGTTCTTTATGCTGGCGCTTTTCCTGCGCGTTAGGCTGGCATTTTGGGTCATGATGGGACTGCCAGTTTGTTTCCTAGGTACCCTACTCTTTATGCCAATGGCGATGATTGATGTCACTATTAATGTCATCAGTTTGTTTGCCTTTATTCTGGTACTTGGGATAGTTGTCGACGATGCCATTGTGATGGGTGAAAGCGCCCATACTGAATGTGAAGAACATGGGCAAAATATTGAAAATGTTATTCGAGGTGTCCAAAAGGTCGCGATGCCAGCAACATTTGGGGTGCTAACGACCATAGCAGCGTTTTTACCTATTACACTCGATGAAGGTCCCTCTTCAGCCTTTGGCCAAGCGATTGGTTTTGTGGTGATCCTCTGTTTACTATTTTCGTTGGTAGAATCAAAACTTATTTTACCCGCTCACCTTGCGCGCATGAAGAAAAAAACAGTGATCAAACCTGGCACCAAAAATCCTATCGATTTTCTTCGTATGGGAGTGAATTTCCTTCAAGCGAAAGTCGATAAAGGGTTACAGTTTGTGATAAAGGACTTATATCACCCATCGTTGACCTTAGCCGTAAAATACCGCTATGCGGTGATCACCCTGTTTATCGCCTTTATCATGGTGTGTGCTGGTCTCTATACCGGCGGTATTATCCGTTACGTGGGTCAACCCAAAATCCCTCATGACTTTCCACGGATCAGCGTAGAGATGAATGTCGACGCATCTGAAAATGCTACCCTATCTGCTGCGTTAGCAATTGAAAAAGCGCTATATAATGTAGATAAAAAACTTGAGGCGCAGTATGGTCAGAAGATGATTTCTGACATGCAAGTTGACCTAGAGGGTCGCACTCGTGCACAAATCATGACTAAACTTGTCGACCCAGAGTTACGCCCTATCGATACATTCGCATTGGCTGAACTGTGGCGTCAAGCCATGCCCCTTATCCCAGGAGTTAAATCATTTAAGATCCAAGATAACCTCTTTGGGGGCGGCCGAGATGATGGTGATATTAGTTTCCGTCTTGAAGGTAAAGACGACGCTCAGCTAATTGCCGCAGCTCAAGAGCTTAAAGACAAGCTTAATACCCTTAAGGGGGTTGGTGATGTTAACGACAGTCGACAATCAAGCGCTAAAGAAGTGCAATTTAAACTCAAACCGTTAGCAAACAGCGTTGGGCTGACCCTTGCCGATGTGGCTTCTCAAGTCAGTGCTAGCTTCTATGGTATGGAAGCACAACGTATTTTACGAAACGGTGAAGAGATTAAAGTCATGCTTCGCTACCCTGAAGAGCAGCGCAACTCTATCGCACATGTCACTGAGGTGATGATCCAAACCCAACAAGGTGCTGAGATCCCGCTATCTGAGATTGCTGACATTGAAGTTACTCAAGGTGTTAGTGGAATACGTCGTGAAAATGGCAATAGAACCATTAATGTATGGGGCTCTGTTGATGCCGCGCAAGCTGAGCCGTTTAAGTTAGCTCAAGATATTCGCGACAATTTTATGCCTGAGTTATTAAAGAAGTATCCACGGGTAAAAACCGAGGTGTCAGGAAATATTCAAGAGCAGCTAGATAGTGCCAA
This sequence comes from Shewanella colwelliana, assembly GCF_001735525.1. Lineage (NCBI taxonomy): Bacteria > Pseudomonadati > Pseudomonadota > Gammaproteobacteria > Alteromonadales > Shewanellaceae > Shewanella > Shewanella colwelliana. Next base: position 340,287 of record NZ_MCBT01000048.1, on the reverse strand, counting down.
TACCCAAATGAGAGATTTCATCATCTCTCTATTGGTAATTTATAGTTTGCTTGCTATCCCGTTAAAATCGTATCTACAGCCAGTAATGATCATGTCAGTGATCCCATTTGGAGTGATTGGCTCGGTGCTGGGACACATGATACTTGGTATTGACTTAAGTGCCCTATCGCTATTTGGCATCATTGCTGCGGCGGGTGTAGTCGTCAACGACTCCCTCGTCATGGTTGATTATGTTAACCGTGCAAGGCTTGCCGGTGTGGCAATGAAAGTCGCTGTGATTCAGGCTGGCTGTCGACGATTTAGAGCAATTTTGTTGACGTCTCTTACCACGTTTATTGGTCTGGTACCCATAATGACTGAGACAAGTATGCAGGCTCAAATGGTTATCCCTATGGCTGTGTCACTGGCCTTTGGCGTCCTGTTTGCTACCGTCGTGACACTTGTACTCATCCCTTGTCTCTATGTAATGATCGAGGATATGAAACAGATTGTGAGCCGAATTGGCCACAACTTCTTTGGTAGTAGTACAAACCAAGATGCAGCCCAACAGCACTAACGTATAACGTAGGATAAAAGCCCGCTAAAACTAGCGGGCTTTTTTTGGATCGTCAATGGCACGAACTTTTACCATTTAAGCAAACGAGGTGACGATAACAGGAGAGCATTTTTTTGCTCTAACCTTGAGGTTGCAAACTTTAAACAGTAGGAACACTCTGGTTAAAACTGCCCACTCAAATATCGATGAAACTCATATAGCGAAAGCCCGCTATGTTTTGATCACGGCCAGTTTAAAGCTGTGCAGAGATTACTGGTTTTAACTAACAGGAACCCAAGAGTTCAAATCGTTTTTATGAGCCTTTTAAAAAGGACATTACTTAAACGAAAAAAGGCTACTCTTTCGAGTAGCCTTTTTTCTAATGTGGCGGAGAGATAGGGATTTGAACCCTAGACGGGCTATAAACCCGTGCCGGTTTTCAAGACCGGTGCATTCGACCACTCTGCCATCTCTCCGAACGCCGCGAATCATATAGCGATGTATGGGAGTTGTAAAGTAAAAAATACCCTCTTCCCACCAAGCGCCTAACTATACATCAATCCTCATCTTTGACCTTATGGACCGCAATGCGAGCAGGATCGGGAAACGTCAACTTTTTGCTCATTCCGTCCCAGGTATCCAATTGGCGAACCTTATAGCCCAAGAAGACGCCAACCGCACTGACTAGAATACCAATAGCTATCGCAACTTCGCCAGCCGATGCCCATAACGCAACAATGGATGATGCACCAAAGGCTAAGCTGATTTGTAAAAAGTTTTGTAATCCAGCCGCTTTAGCTGAACACTGCTTAAAGACCTGTAGTGCGCAATTGACGACTATTGGATAGCTAGCACCATTGGCAGCAGCTAACACAGAAAAGATAGTTAACAGTGGCCAAATACTCTTGGCTTGAATAATTAGTACGCTGAATGAAATGGCTGCAACACACGTCCCAAATAACATGAGTAATACCGACAGCGTACGTTCAGCCCCTACCTTTCTTATTAGCACTTTACTTAAGTAGCCACCCACGATAAACATAATAGTTTGTGGAATAAAACTTAATCCTATCTCCGTCGCCTCATAGCCGTGCATCTCCATAACAATCGGCCATAACGTTAAGTAGGAAAAAAAGGCTGCAGAACACGCACCGAATATCAGTACATTCCCTACATATTTGGGCGCTTTTAACATCGTTAAATAGCCAATAGATGATTGACTTGAATCAGCGCTGGTGGCTTTAGTCAGTTCAGGTTTAACCCAAAACCTCGTCGCTATCATTAGCCCAGCTGCTAGCGCCGTTAAAATGAGGAAAATATTACGCCACTCTCCGTGCTCTAATATAAAGGCACCTAGAATCGGCGCTAAAGCAGGCGATAGCGCCACTAAAGGCATAATATTAGTAAACACCTTTTGAGCTTCATCAGCCTCATACTTATCAATCACGATCGCCTGCCAAATGACTGCTGCACTGCATGCTCCAATCGCTTGTATAAAGCGGCAGATATTGAACATCAACATCGACTCGCTAGTGGCAATACCGTAACTGGATAGCCCAAATAGAAACAAACCCACTAACAAGCTATTACGCTTGCCAATACGCTGTACTAATGGCCCATAAAGTAACTGACCAATTGCTAAACCAGCCAGAAAGAACGTTAGTGAACTTGCTACCTGAGATGCGCTAGTACTAAAAGTTGTTTCAATTGCTTTGAAAGCAGGTAAATACATATCAGTTGCAACAAAACCCAGCATACTTAATAACGCTAAGTAAGATAAGAATAGCAAATTAGTGCTTTTATTAATAAATTTCATACAAACATACAGCCGTAAAGAATAAAGAAGCGCAGTCTATTGTCTTGATTATTGGTTGTGAAACGTTTATTTTTGTACATAGCCATCAAAAAATATCACAGCAAAGGAATGAAGGTATGCTTTCAGAACAATCGATGCTTCTTATAGATATGGTCGCTCGCGTAGGTAGCTTTACCGCTGCTGCCAATAAACTTCATAAAGTCCCTTCTGCTGTAAGCTACGCGGTAAAACAGGTAGAAGAAGAGCTCGGGGTAACGCTTTTTGAACGCCACCATCGCAGCGTCAGCTTAACCGCTGCCGGTGAGCATTTTGTCAAACAGATACGTTTAGTGCTCACCAATATAGAATCCTTAAAAGATGATACTAAGCGAGTCGCAAATGGCTGGCAGCCTACTCTATCCATTGCATTAGACAATATCGTCCGCGCCGACAAAATTAGCGTTTTAATTGCGGATTTCTATCGCCACTTTCATAATGTCGAATTGATTATTCGCATTGAAGTGTTCAATGGAGTGTGGGAATCAATAGCAACTGGCAGGAGTGATATCGCTATCGGTGCAACCACCGCTATCCCAGTGGGTGGCGATTACCACTTTAAAGATATGGGTGATATTGAATGGACCTTCTTAGTCAGCAAGCACCACCCGCTGGCAGCGGTTGATAGACCATTAAAAGATGAAGAGTTAAGGGTTTTTCCTGCCATTTGTCTCGAAGATACCTCCAGAGAGATCCCAAAACGCATGACCTGGTTACTCGAGAATCAGCGACGTTTGGTGGTCCCAGATTGGATCCGTGCCATCAACTGTTTCCGAGAGGGATTAGGCATAGGCTATATGCCAAAGCATTTTGCTATGCCTTTTGTTAATAGTGGCTCGTTAGTAGAAAAACAGCTTGAAAGACCTAAATCACCAAGTCCGTGTTGCTTGGCATGGAATGGGGCCAATATGTCGCCAGCTATGGCCTGGGTGTTAGATTACTTAGGTGACAGCGCTCAATTGCAAAAAGATTGGTTCAATTAACCTTAAGTCGTGTTTTTGCTAATAATGCCTTTTACCTATACCGCAGCTCAGGTATGATTTATTAAATTTTTTCGTTCTAATGTTAATCTCTATTCATGAAATGGAACTCATGAGTCAATTAACACTCAAATGAGATAACACTCACTGAGGTCAACGCTAAACTGGTGGCGATCTTATTGAAATAAAGGATCTTTGGAGATAAAGATGACCCAACAAACACTGTACGCTGGACAAGCTTCCACACAGGAAGTGAATAAACTACTAAAAAACACCTATATGTTGCTGTCGATGACATTGGCATTTTCTGCATTATGCGCCGGCATTGCCATGATGATGCAAATAGGTCCAATGATGTCGATTGGCCTGTCATTGGGTGGTTTAGTCTTGCTATTTGTTACCTTACGTAAAGCCGAATCCGCCGCAGGTCTATTGTGGGTATTTGCATTTACGGGGATGGAAGGCGCCTCACTAGGTTATATGCTAAATCATTATGCGGGCATGGCTAATGGCCCACAGCTTATTATGCAAGCACTTGGCTTAACGGCTGTAGTGTTTGTTACCCTATCGGGTTATGCACTAACGACCAAAAAAGACTTCTCGTTTATGCGCGGCTTTCTATTAGCTGGCCTAGTTATTGCCATTGTAGCCGGTATAGCCAATATATTTATTGGTAGCGGCACCGTGTTTATGGCACTCAACGCCGGTATCGCCCTACTGATGACAGGTTTTATCCTGTTTGATACCAGTCGCATCGTCAACGGCGGTGAAACCAACTATATCCGTGCGACTGTTTCACTTTATTTGGACTTCTTAAACCTGTTCATCTCTATCCTACATTTAATGGGAATGGGTAACGACGACTAAACCGTTTACTTTCCCCCATTAATCGCTATTGGATATTTGGGAATAGAACGCTTTTTAAGATAGAATAGCCCCACATTGTAGGGGCTATTTTTTTGCCTCAATTTTTGTTTAGGCAGTCAATGAGTAAAATCTTAATTCAAGTGAATCAGCCCGCATACGGCAAAAGCAGCAGTTATCATGCATTATGCTATGCAAAAGCCGCTGTCACTGAAGGTCACCAAATTGTGCGCGTGTTTTTTTACCAAGACGGCGTGTTATCGACCAATAGCCTCAATAGTCCGGCCTCGGATGAATATCATCTCACTCAGGCGTGGCAAGCATTTGCACAGACTCATCACATTCCACTGATAAACTGTGTATCTGCCGCATTACGCCGCGGTGTGTTGTCACCTGTTGAAGCTAAAGAGAATCGCGTAGCACAATGGAACCTTTTGCCGCCATTTGAGATGGGTGGTTTAGGTGAGTTAGTTACAGGTATTGAGCATGCTGATCGTGTTATCAGCTTTTAGGTGCCGTTAATGAAAAATATTACTATCGTATTTCGTCACCCACCTCATGGCAACGCCAGTAGCCGTGAGGGGCTTGATTTTGCCTTGTTGAGCGCCAGTTTCGAGCAGCAAGTGACACTGATTTTTATCGATGATGGTGTGCTAAACCTATTGCCCCATCAGCAACCTAGCCAGATAGGCTGTCGTGACTATATCTCTACATTCAAGGCCCTGCCTCTCTATGACATTGAAGAGGTATGGGTGGCTAGTGAAGCGATGGACACCTATAATGTTGCACTCACTGACTGCGTGATTGACGTAAAACGGGTGGATAACCCGATGATAACCGAACAACTTAACACCGCTGATGAGGTATTTGTGTACTAATGATTCTCCATCTTATTCAGCAATCACCAAATCAAGACCGCGCGTTAGCGTGTTGCCTTCCATTTGTGCAAAACCACGACACGATTATGTTACTGGGTGACAGCATCAATGCCCTACTGCTGGCCGAATGGCAAAATAGGCTTCAGCCATTAAACGTTCGGATGCTAACCGTTGATGTCCAAGCCAGAGGACTAACACAACGTTTAAGTCATTGTACTCAAATTAGTTATCAAGAATTTGTATCACTTTCACTCAATCATTCTAAGGTTATAAGTTGGTAAACTCTATTCAATATCAATCAAAGCAGATTGAAACTGACCCCCAAGGTTACTTGCTCAATGTGGGCGATTGGAACGAAGAGGTCGCGATGATTATCGCAAGTAAAGAGAATATCGAACTTAGCGATGCACACTGGGAAGTCATTCACTTTGTAAGAAATTTCTATCTTGAATTCAATACTAGCCCAGCGATCAGGGTGTTAGTTAAAGCTATCAGCCAAAGTTTAGGCGCAGAAAAAGGTAACTCTAAGTACCTGTATACACTCTTTCCTACGGGGCCAGCAAAGCAAGCAACAAAAGTTGCAGGTTTACCCAAGCCAGCTAAATGTATATAAACAACAAATGTTAAAATTAAAAAAGCCTAGCATTCGCTAGGCTTTTTTATTACAGATTTTTTAGCACTAACAGAGCAGCTTTACCAAACGTAGATAACATCACACCACCAAAAATAGCGATAATTACTACATAGGTCAGCCACTGAAAATAGCGTCCGCCCTTGTCCATCTAGTACTCTCTATAACGTCAACCGATTTGGGTTAAACCACCCATATAAGGGCGCAACACTTCAGGTATCGTAATCGTGCCATCAGCGTTTTGATAGTTCTCCAACACAGCAACTAAGGTACGTCCTACAGCAAGACCAGAACCATTTAGTGTATGTAATAGTGCGGGCTTTTTAGCCGACTTAGCTTTGTAACGAGCTTGCATACGACGGGCTTGGAAGTCCTGCATGTTACTGCAAGAAGAGATCTCTCTGTAGGTATTTTGAGCGGGTAACCATACTTCAATATCGAAGGTTTTTGCCGCGCCAAAGCCCATATCTCCAGTACAAAGTACTACTGTGCGGTATGGAAGGCCTAATTTCTGCAAAACGGTTTCAGCATGTTGCGTTAAACTTTCGAGCGCTGCCATAGACTCTTCAGGTTTCACAAGTTGAACGAGTTCTACCTTGTCAAACTGGTGCTGGCGGATAAGTCCACGAGTATCACGGCCATAAGATCCTGCTTCACTTCGAAAACAAGCGGTATGGGCAGTCATCTTAACGGGTAACTCTTCTTCATCGATGATCGTATCGCGAGCAAGGTTAGTTAAAGGCACTTCAGCGGTAGGGATTAAGCTAAGCCCTTGGCCCTCTTCCGTTGCAGGCTTAGTATGAAATAGGTCTTCACCAAATTTAGGTAGCTGGCCTGTTCCTAATAAACTGTCTTCATTAACTAATAACGGCACATATGCTTCAGTGTAGCCATGTTCTGTTGTATGAAGATCTAGCATAAATTGTGACAGTGCACGATGCATGCGAGCAATTTGGCCTTTCATTACGATGAATCTAGAGCCAGTGATTTTTACAGCATTTTTAAAATCTAAGCCTTTCAGATTTTCGCCAAGATCAACATGGTCCTTCACGTCAAAATCAAACGTTCTAGGTTCACCCCAACGACGAATTTCAACATTCTCATTTTCATCAGCACCAATTGGCGCCGACTCATCTGGCAAGTTGGGGACGCTCATGGCAATGTTGTTCAGCTCATCAAGCAACACTGCAAGCTCTGCCTTTTTACTATCTAGCTCGGTACCTAAATCACCGACCTGAGCCATAATTGGCGCGACATCTTCGCCTTTTGCTTTAGCCTGACCAATAGATTTGGATATCGCATTTCTCGATGCTTGTAACTCTTCGGTAGCCACTTGAAGTGACTTACGCTTTTCCTCTAACTTACTTAGACGATCAACGTCTAGGATAAATCCGCGAGTAGCTAGGCGCTCAGCAGTCGCCTCTAATTCTGTACGTAAAAATTTGGGATCTAACATGTTTTTAGTTTCTTAATAGTTAAATGCGAGAAAAAACCAACTGCTGTCCTAAATAGACCATGAAAATACATAGACAAAGGTTCAGAGCGATATTCAAAAATGCTTTCAGCCAATCCCCTTCTTGGATTAACAACAAGGTTTCATTTGAGAAGGTTGAAAACGTTGTCAGTGCGCCTAAAAGACCAACACCAACTAAAGCTTTTAATTCTGGGCTAACTTCACTGACTTGACCAAGGGCATAAATAACTCCCATCAGAAAAGAACCAAGGATATTGACGACCAGTGTACCAAAAGGAAATGAAGAGCCAAATACCTGAATCATGAATAATGAGATCAGATAGCGAAAAACCGCACCAATAGAGCCACCTAATGCTACAAACAGTAAATTAGTCATAACGTTTGAACTCACTTTGATGGTCTAGCTCCGCCAAAAGCTCAAGTTTCGATTTAATTCTTTTTTCAAATCCGTGCTCAGTCGGATAATAGAAACGACTATCGGCTAGTTCTGGCGGGAAATAGCACTCGCCACTCGCATAAGCATTGGGTTCGTCATGGGCATAGCGATACCCTTGCCCTAATCCAATATCAGCCATCAATTGTGTTGGCGCATTACGTAAATGGTTAGGCACACTGACTTGCCCCGTTTCTCTAGCCAGCTGACGGGCTGCTTTAAAAGCAGTATAAACAGCATTACTTTTGGGAGCGCAAGCAAGATAGACAATCGCTTGCGCTATCGCTCTTTCACCTTCAGCAGGGCCGACACGGTGGAAGCACTCCCACGCATTCACTGCGACCGTCATTGCCACAGGGTCGGCATTACCAATATCCTCTGAAGCTATCGCCAATAATCGCCTCGCGATATAAAGTGGATCACACCCACCTTCTAGCATTCGGCAAAACCAGTACAATGCCGCATCTGGCGCAGAGCCACGAATTGACTTATGCACGGCCGAAATAAGATCGTAGTACTGATCACCATTCTTATCAAAACCCGCTAACTGCTGACCAGCGACATCTATGAGTAACTGCTCTGTAAACGACTGACCATCTGCCAACATATCACTCATCAGCTCAATCAGATTAAGCGCCTTGCGAGCATCACCTTCACAGACATTAGCCAACTTATTGGCCACGCTATCTGGCATTTGCAATTGACGCTTCCCCAAGCCCCGCTCTTCATCAGTAATGGCCTGCTTAACAATGGCGACGATCTCACTATTCTCAAGTCGTTTAATCACATAAACGCGAGCACGAGATAGCAGTGCATTATTAATTTCAAATGAGGGGTTCTCTGTTGTCGCACCGATAAAGATGACAGTGCCATCTTCAATAAAGGGTAAAAAAGCATCTTGCTGACTTTTGTTAAACCGGTGCACCTCATCGACAAACAGCAAGGTTCTCTGACCCCGACTCTGGGCCACACTTTTTGCATGCTCAATAGCCGCACGTATCTCTTTTACACCCGAAGTGACCGCCGAAATTCGTTCTACATGAGCATTGGTATGTTTTGCTATCAGTTCAGCTAACGTTGTTTTGCCTGTACCTGGCGGGCCCCAAAACATCATCGAATGGGCGCGGCCAGCCTCTAAGGCCTGCCTTAAGGGCTTACCCTCCCCCAGCAAATGTCCCTGTCCCATATATTGTTCTAGGGTTTCAGGACGCATGCGGGCAGCAAGCGGTCTAAAATCTGGAGCGAAATCGAAACTTAAACTAGACACTGTGCACCTAATTAATTGTTTTTAAGCGTTGATCATCAATATCAACCCCTTCAGGTACAACAAACTTAAATAGACTGCTTTGGCTATCAGAGACTGGTCCCTGCTCGGTTAAATTAAACTCACTGATATTGCCTTGCTGATCTTCGAGCGTCATCATGCTAAGACTATTGTCATCGAAACATACAGCCACTTTGGTCACGCCAGCGTCAATATCCTTGGGGACAATTTGGTAACAACGGTTTTCCAGCGTGACACTATATTGTTGCCAGGTCTTCTCGTCTCGATGCACTAAAAGTGCGATAGGTGATGCATCGATGGCCTGATTTAAATCAAGAACGGATACTTCCTCAGCAAAAGGGTTATAGATCCAAACATCATTGCCATCAGCAACAATTAATGATTCATCTGGCGAGGTTAGATGCCAATAGAATTGATTTGGAACTGACAACGCAAATGTACCGCTACCTTGCTGAATAACTTTGCCATTAATATCAGTAACAGTTTGACTAAACTCTGCATGCAGACTGTTTAGCTCTTCCAGTTTCTGCTTTAAAGAAGCCGAATCATCCGCCATCGCATTACTTACAACCATTAGTGGTAAGCTTAATGCGAGCATAGAAATTGGTTTTAACATCTATCTTCCTTAGTGAACATTACTATGACGTTCAAACTTAATAGTCTTTAGGTGGAGGTGGCGCTAACACTTCACGATTGCCGTTATGCCCTTGGGCACTCACGACACCTTGTGCCTCCATCTGTTCGATAATACGTGCTGCTCGGTTGTAGCCTATCTTAAACTTGCGCTGCACACTTGAAATTGAGCCTCGACGGGTTTCCGTCACAAATGCAACCGCTTCATCGTATAACGCATCCGTGTCCTCATCGAGTTCAGGCGTCTCACCGGGTAACAGCACTTGCTCACCCTCAGTGGAGCCTTGCAGAATTTCATCGATATATTGCGGCTTGCCTCTACTATGCCAATCAGCAACGACAGCATGTACCTCATGATCGTCAATAAAAGCCCCATGGACACGAATTGGAACACTGGTTCCCGGTGGCAAATAGAGCATATCCCCCATGCCCAGCAAAGTCTCGGCACCTTGTTGATCCAAAATAGTCCGCGAGTCAATTCTAGAGGAAACTTGGAACGCCATACGAGTGGGAATGTTGGCTTTAATGAGTCCAGTAATCACATCTACCGATGGACGCTGGGTTGCCAAAATCAGGTGAATACCCGCAGCGCGTGCTTTCTGTGCAATACGGGCTATTAACTCTTCCACTTTTTTACCAACAATCATCATCATGTCAGCAAATTCGTCAACGACGACAACGATAGAAGGCAGCTTATCCAACTCTGGCGCTTCTTCTTCCATGCTATCTTGTGAGCGCCAAAGCGGATCGGTGATCACTTCGCCACGCTCTTTGGCGTCTTTTATCTTAACGTTGTAGCCCTTTAGATTACGGACCCCAAGTGCTGACATCAATTTATAGCGACGCTCCATCTCCCCTACACACCAACGTAGTGCATTAGCCGCTTCTTTCATGTCGGTCACCACTTCACATAGAAGATGTGGGATGCCTTCGTAGACAGAAAGCTCTAACATCTTAGGATCAATCATGATAAAGCGCACATCGTCAGGACCGGATTTGTACAGCAAACTGGTGATCATCACATTCACACCCACCGATTTACCCGAACCTGTCGTACCGGCAACCAATAGGTGCGGCATCTTGCCTAAATCGACGACAACAGGTTCACCAGCGATATCTTGGCCTAGCACCATACTCAAATGAGATGGGCTTTTCTCGAATGCTTCACTCCCTAACACATCTCGCATGTAAACCGTTTCACGGAACTTATTGGGTAGCTCGATACCGACGTAAGCTTTACCCGGAATCACCTCAACAACTCGGACACTCTCTGCTAACAAAGATCGCGCTAAATCCTTAGAAAGATTTGTTATTTTTGAAGCTTTCACCCCAGGAGCCAACTCTAACTCAAATCGCGTCACCACAGGACCAGGAAACACTCCTACGACATTAGCTACAATATTAAAATCAGCAAGCTTAACTTCGACTAAACGGGCAACCTGTTCGAGTTCTTCTTCACTTATCGGGTTTGCTTTGCGATTTGGTACATCCAATAATGATATGTCCGGTAGGGGCGTCATGGGTTTGGTTGGCTGCGCAGCCTCGCCTCCAGGTAGTACAACAATGCCATCGACTATTTTAGCTTTTTCTTGTGCGCGCTTGGCGGACGTTATAGCCCCCGTAGAATGTTTAGCATTGAAATCAATCTGGGTGTCGTCTGCAACGGCAAGATTTTCATCAGCAGTCACCGACAAAACGACTGAGTCATCGTCAAGATGGTCCTCATCAATCGCAGCCGCATTGATGCTTGGCATCGCAAATGTTCGTTTTGCTTGCTTTGTGGGAGCATCGATTTCACTCGCATCGTCGTCCAATAAATCGTCTTCATGTTGACGTTGAATACGCTTCTCTTTAAAACGATCAACAACAGACATAAAGCCCTTCGTATCGTCCGTCTCTGGGGCACTGGAAAACTTTTCTGGTAAGGTTTTTAACCATTTAAACAACCACAGAGTTGCATAACCAACAGCATCAACGACCGTTAGCCAACTAATGCCTGTTAACAGCGTAAAACCCGCACCGACAAAGCACAGTAATAACAGGGTTGTTCCAAGTTGATTAAAATAGGGCAACATAGCACCAGCAATAACATCACCCGAGACACCGCCAGCTGAAAACTCATAGATATCCTGAGCGTTCATGCTCGCCAACGCAGCAAGACTAAACATGATCAGCAAAAAGCCAATGAGTCTAAGGCCAACTGAAAAGTAATCAATTTCTAACAGTTTATGAATGCGCTTAAAGAGCAGCCAACCCGTCAGCGCCACAATGATTGGGATAATATAAGCGGTATAACCAAAAAAATAGAACAGCACATCAGCGACCCATGCCCCTACAGCACCAGTAACATTATTTATTTGCCCTTCAAAGTTTGACTGGCTCCACCCCGGATCCGACGAGTGAAAACTACTTAAGGCCAGTAATATAAATGTAGCAACCATACAGCAAAGGATAAGCCCACCTTCAAGCAGACGCTGCAAACCACTAAGTGTTTTGACACTATTTCCCTTAGACAAACGAAAACCCACAATGAAGAAATGACAGGTGAAACTAAGATATCAAAATAATTGAACTGATGCAGCGTTTTCCCTAAGGATACAGATGAATAGCTGTTAATCTAATGTTTGTTGCGCAAATAATATTCAGCATAAAAAAAAGGAGCTATAAAAGCTCCTTTTTACCGACATAAATCGATTTATGACTCAAGCGTTACATTGATAGCAACTCTATTGGTTTGCTTAACTTCTTCCATAACTACGTATGTACGAGTATCAGAAACAGAAGGCAACTTCAGTAAAGTTTCTCCTAACAAGCGACGGTATGCAGACATATCTGATACGCGAGTCTTCAATAAATAGTCGAAATCACCAGACACCAAATGACATTCTTGAATATCATCTAATAACTGTACAGCCCGATTAAATTTATCAAATACTTCCGCGGTATCACGATTGAGCGTGATCTCCACAAACACTAACAAAGACGCCCCTAAATAATGAGGGTTTACTAATGCTGTATATCCATTGATGTAACCTTGCTTTTCGAGTCTTTTAACTCTCTCTAAACAGGGTGTGGGACTCAGCCCAACACGCTTTGAAAGTTCAACATTAGAAATGCGACCATCAATTTGCAACTCGTTAAGTATGTTACGATCGATCCGATCTAAGTCTTTTATAGGACTCTTTTTATTATTAACCATATTTTTAACCTTGCTTTATCACTAAAACAACATTTACAACTGCGTATGTCTAAACTTCAGCAGCATTAACTGCTGAAGTGATACTATACTAGATTTCCCTGAAACAATCACGTTCAGGACATATAAAATAACAATTCAACCCACAAAAAATGGGTTTTTATGCATTTTGAGGCTCGAAGATGATAATTGGTGTACCTAAAGAAATCAAAAACCACGAGTATCGTGTTGGTATGGTTCCGTCAAGTGTCCGCGAATTGACCAGCAAAGGTCATGACGTTTACGTTGAGACAAATGCCGGTTCAGGAATTGGATTTAGCGATCAGGACTATGTAGATGTAGGCGCTTCAATCTTAAGTACTGCTGCCGAAGTATTTGCCACAGCAGAGATGATTGTAAAGGTAAAAGAGCCTCAAGCAGTTGAGCGTGCAATGTTACGTGAAGACCAATTGCTATTTACCTATCTTCACCTTGCTCCAGACTTACCACAAACAGAAGATCTGGTTAAAAGTGGTGCTGTTTGTATTGCCTACGAAACAGTAACCGACAATCGCGGTGGATTACCCCTTCTCGCGCCTATGTCAGAAGTTGCTGGCCGCATGTCTATTCAAGCCGGTGCAATGGCCTTAGAGAAATCTAAAGGTGGTCGCGGTATGTTACTCGGCGGCGTACCCGGTGTTGAGCCTGCCAAAGTCGTTATTATTGGCGGCGGTATGGTTGGTACAAATGCGGCACAAATGGCAGTAGGTCTAGGTGCAGATGTGGTTATTTTAGACCGCAGCATTGATGCACTACGCCGATTGAATGCGCAGTTCGATAATCGCGTTAAAGCGATTTATTCGACAGCTGATGCAATTGAAAAGCATGTCCTTGAAGCTGATCTTGTGATCGGTGGTGTACTGGTACCAGGAGCCGCGGCGCCTAAACTTGTCACTAAAGAACATATCAAGCAGATGAAACCTGGTAGTGCAATCGTTGATGTTGCCATTGACCAAGGCGGTTGTGTTGAAACTTCGCATGCGACAACTCACCAAGATCCGACTTATATCGTCGATGATGTCGTCCATTACTGTGTAGCAAATATGCCAGGAGCGGTTGCCCGCACCTCAACATTTGCGCTAAATAACGCAACACTACCATACATAATGAAGTTAGCTGACCTAGGTTACCGCAAAGCACTGCTTCAAGATCAGCACTTGCTAAACGGTCTAAACGTTATGCACGGCAAGATCACTTGTAAAGAAGTGGCAGAGGCGTTAAACCTTGAGTTTGTTAATCCAAGTGTTTTACTTGGCTAATCGGTTTTAGCGGTAAAACAAGGGAGCCAGATGGCTCCCTTTTTCGATTAGAACAATCTAAAAGATTGGCTTTACCCTAAGGCGTAAATTTCCTACAATCGCTTCAATTCGCTAAAGGCACGGAGAAAAAGATGAGCCAAGCTAGACACTGTAACTTACTAATCCTGGGTTCTGGCCCTGCAGGCTACACGGCAGCAGTATATGCTGCTAGAGCTAACTTAAAGCCTGTGATGATCACAGGGCTGCAGCAAGGTGGTCAATTGACCACAACAACAGAGGTCGAAAACTGGCCAGGTGATGCAGATGATTTAACCGGTCCTGCATTAATGGAACGGATGCAGAAACATGCTGAAAAATTTGATACCGAAATCATTTTCGACCATATCAATGAAGTCAACCTTGAAGTTCGTCCCTTCCAACTAAAAGGCGACAGTGGAGAATATACCTGCGATGCGTTGATCATCTCAACGGGTGCTTCAGCCATGTATTTGGGCTTAGATTCTGAAGAGGCTTTCAAAGGTAAAGGTGTATCAGCCTGTGCAACCTGTGACGGATTTTTCTACCGTAACCAGAAAGTAGCTGTGATTGGTGGTGGTAATACCGCTGTTGAAGAAGCGCTTTATTTAAGCAATATCGCTTCAGAAGTACACCTAGTTCACCGTCGTGATACTTTTCGCTCAGAGAAAATATTAACTAAGCGTCTCATGGATAAGGTCGAAAATGGAAATATTATTCTGCACTTAGACAACACGTTGGACGAGGTTGTTGGTGACAAGATGGGTGTTACAGGCCTCAAAATGAAGAGCACTAAAGATGGCGCTATTAAAGAAATAGATGTCATGGGTGTATTTGTAGCGATAGGTCACAAACCTAATACGGAAATGTTTGCTGGTCAATTAGAAATGAACCACGGTTACATCAAGGTACAAAGTGGTCTGGACGGTAACGCGACACAAACGAGCATTGAAGGTGTATTTGCTGCAGGTGATGTGATGGATCAACACTATCGCCAAGCGATCACCTCAGCTGGCACTGGTTGTATGGCTGCGCTAGATGCTGAGCGCTACCTAGACGCGAAGTAAACAGCTAAATTGTCTATTAAAAAACAGGCTCAGGCCTGTTTTTTTTTGCATTTCTCTCATAAAAAAAGGGACCCTAAGGTCCCTTTTAAAGCAATACATACTAATTACTTAGCTAATGCTTCTTTTGCTTTTTCAACTAAAGTTGCAAATACAACTTTGTCGAATACAGCGATGTCTGCCAAAATCTTACGATCGATTTCAATAGACGCTTTCTTAAGACCGTTGATGAAACGGCTATAAGACAGACCATTTTGACGAGAAGCCGCATTGATACGTGCAATCCATAGTTGACGGAATTGACGTTTCTTTTGGCGACGGTCACGGTAAGCATATTGACCAGCTTTAGTTACTGCTTGCTTAGCAACACGGTATGTACGTGAGCGAGCTCCGTAATAACCTTTAGCTAGTTTAAGTACTTTCTTGTGACGAGCACGAGCGGTTACACCACGCTTAACTCTAGGCATTGTTCTTTACTCCTTTAATTAAGCGTATGGTAGTTGACGTGCGATTGCTGGCACATCAGACTTTGCAACTAAACATTTTGCACGTAAGTGACGTTTACGCTTAGTGCTCTTCTTTGTCAAAATATGACGTAAATGGGCTTGCTTGCGCTTAAAACCGTTAGCGGTTTTCTTAAAACGCTTTTGTACACCCTTGTCTGTTTTCATTTTAGGCATTGCTAAAACTCCGCATTGGGACATTAATAAAACGCAAGGCGAGCAGAGACCTTAACAGACCCCTGCTACTTTTCTGGTTGCCTTACTATTTCTTTTTCGGCGCAAGAACCATCACAGCTTGACGACCTTCCATTTTTGGAAAAGCCTCCACAACTGCGATCTCAGCCAAATCATCTTTAATACGATTCAAAAGATTCATACCAAGACTTTGGTGAGCCATCTCGCGACCACGGAAACGAAGCGTTACTTTCGCTTTGTCGCCGTCATCAAGAAAACGCTTCAGGTTGCGTAGTTTTACCTGATAGTCGTTTTCATCAGTACCGGGACGGAATTTAATTTCCTTCACCTGTACGATTTTCTGCTTCTTCTTTTGTTCTTTTTGAGATTTAGCTTTATCAAAAAGGAACTTTCCGTAGTCCATAATGCGACATACAGGCGGCTCGGCATTTGGGCTAATCTCTACGAGATCAACACCAGCTTCATCAGCAAGCTCTTGCGCTTCTCTGAGGCTAACAATGCCTATTACTTCACCATCTAACCCACTAAGACGTACCTCAGGTACACCAACAATGAGTTCATTAATTCTGTTTGCCGCTGCTTTGCGCGCATCTGTTTTTTTGATCTTTATGACCTATTCCTCCAACATATTTAGACTACGGAGCGAAATCTGTTCTTTAACTTTGGCTGCAAAATCTTCGATTCGCATTTTACCAAGGTCAACACCATCTCTGGTTCGCACCGCTACTTCCCTATTTTCCATTTCTTGATCACCAATGACCAACAAATAGGGAACACGCCTTAGGGTGTGTTCGCGTATTTTAAAGCCTATCTTCTCATTCCTCAAGTCTTTCGAGGCACGAATTCCCTGATCTTTAAATAAATTGACTACTTCGTCAACATATTCTGACTGTTTATCAGTAATATTCATTACTACAGCTTGCACTGGTGCCAACCAAGTTGGGAATTTACCAGCATACTCTTCGATAAGAATACCAAGAAAACGTTCAAGTGAACCCAAAATTGCACGGTGGATCATCACTGGTGTTTGTCTACTGTTATCTTCTGCAACATATGTCGCACCAAGACGACCAGGTAATGCGTAATCCAATTGAACCGTTCCACACTGCCATGCTCTGTCTAAACAGTCATGCAGTGTAAATTCAATTTTAGGCCCATAGAAAGCACCCTCGCCTGGTAAGATCTCGTATTCAATCTCATTAGCAGTTAATGCGTCCATGAGCGCTTGTTCCGCCCTGTCCCACATTTCGTCTTCACCAATCCGCTTTTCTGGACGCGTCGACAGTTTTACCACGATATCTTTAAAACCAAAAGTTTCGTAAGTGTCGTAAACCATCTTAATACAAGCACTGACTTCCTGCTGTACTTGATCTTCGGTACAGAACACATGAGCGTCATCTTGAGTAAAGCCGCGGACGCGCATCAAGCCATGGAGCGATCCTGATGGTTCATTACGATGGCAACAACCAAACTCGGCCATACGTAATGGCAGATCGCGATAAGATTTCAAACCTTGATTAAAGATCTGCACATGACCTGGGCAGTTCATTGGTTTTACTGCGTATTCGCGGTTTTCAGAGTGAGTGGTGAACATGGCTTCTGAATATTTATCCCAGTGACCAGAACGTTCCCACAACACGCGATCCATCATCAACGGACCTTTTACCTCTTGATAGGTATATTGACCAAGCTTTTGGCGAATAAACTTCTCAAGTTCTAGGAATAGGCTCCAACCATCGTTGTGCCAAAACACCATTCCTGGTGCTTCCTCTTGCATATGATAAAGATCAAGCTGCTTACCAATCTTACGATGGTCACGCTTCGCAGCTTCTTCTAGGCGATTTAGGTGAGCCTTAAGCGCTTTTTTATCTGCCCAAGCCGTACCATATACGCGTTGTAGCATCTTATTGTCTGAATTACCCCGCCAGTAGGCACCGGCAACGCTCATCAGCTTAAAGTGGTGGCAGAACTTCATGTTTGGTACATGAGGTCCGCGGCACATATCCACATATTCTTCATGATGATATAACGCTGGCGAGTCATCCTTGCTGATGTTTTCATCAAGAATCGCCATTTTGTATGTTTCACCACGAGCCTCAAATGCATCCCGGGCTTCTTGCCAACTCACCACGTTCTTAACAACGGCATAATCGGTCTTTGCTAGCTTAAGCATGCGCTTCTCTAGCTCGGCTACATCTTCCTCGGTCAACTTGTGATCTAAATCGATGTCGTAATAAAAGCCATTATCGATAACTGGACCAATTGCCATTTTAGTTTCTGGCCACATCTGCTTGATTGCATGTCCAAGCAAGTGAGCACAAGAGTGACGCAAAATTTCTACGCCTTCCGCATCTTTTGCGGTAATGATCGACAGTTCTGCGTCGTTTTCAATTAAATCGCAAGCATCTTTTAGCTCACCATTTACACGACCAGCAATACATGCTTTGGCCAAGCCAGGTCCGATATCGGCTGCGACGTCTAAAGTTGAAACAGCGTGAGCAAACTCGCGTTTACTGCCGTCAGGAAGAGTGATTACAGGCATGAAAATTCCTTATCCAGTGGTGACCCCCACGTAGGGCCACTTGGTCATTTTAATAAAAGAGGTAGGTAGCTTAAGAGCAAAACATTACTGGAGTTTTGGTGGTCTCAGATACCAGGCTGCCATTCTAGGTGTCCTATAGATAAATCGCAAGCGCTTAGCCCTCCAGTTATACAGGAAGCGCAAAGAATATACGCGATCGGTAACAAACCACCACACAATGGTAATTTTGTCATCGTTTTTCCATTGAACTGTCATCAATTTACCATCTATGTTCCCTATTATTCGTCACACCTAGCCACACCAATCGGAACTGGATTAATCCTATGCTTAAACTTTTATTGTTAACGGCTTCACTTTTCTCTGCTGACACTGAGGCAAATGGGAAATTAGAGCAAAATAACTACAGTTTGATAGTCAAGGCGCAGTCAAAAGGTGTTAACCCGCCAAACTTCAACACCCAGGCATTAGCACTAGAGATTGAAAAGTCACTTACTGAGCAATTGCTACAGATAAAAAATGCAGACACCATTGAAACAACCACCTTATCTTGGCAAAGAGAGACAAAAATCACAGCCTCTTTTATTGCAGATTAGTTCAGGCGGAGGCACTCTGGCATAGATCATTACCAAATTATTTAGCCAATATTAAGTGATAATCGTAATCGCACTAAACCATTAATTATTCTGATGGTTAATGCCTAAGGCATAGGGTTCAGCCTTGTCGCCATTAGCCGTCTCCAATGGCTCACCTTAAACTCAATGAATAATTTTCATCAATTAATTGCATAAATAACAATGCATAATCAATATTAAATGAGATACCGCTCCATAAAAATTAAAATTTTTCACTACACTCATTATCCCTTCGCTTCTAATCCTATGGACTATAATCAGACAAAGCATGTGGCAGTGAATGTGCACCCACTTTTCAGGTTAGCGACTTTTTGATTGACGCCTAGCACTATTTCCCGCGCTCAAACCTCAATAACGTCGTGATAAAAAACATGTGATTTGCTATCGGCAATGGAGCATCAAGATGAAAGTCATTCAACAAGTGATCTATTGCCCACATTGTGGGCATCATCAACACATCAGTTTGGACATCAGCGGCGGCGATCAAGACTACTACGATGATTGCCGGGTATGTTGTAACCCTATCCATATGCGGACACATATCGACGCAGCAAGTCACAAAGTAGAACTGTTTATCGACTCTGATGACGAACAGTTCTACTAACTTGGAATCTTAATATCAACCCAGCCTTTGCGCTAACACACGTTCGACCGTATCCACAATAGCTTGAGTTTGACTATCAATCTCAATGTTGATCTCATCACCTTCGGCATAGCTATCTAGATTAGTTAATTTTAACGTCTCAGGGATAAGATGAAGCATAAAGCTATTTTCTGTTACCTTGCCAACCGTCAAACTGCAACCATTTACACCAACAAAACCTTTGTAAAGTATGTATTTCATCCAATCAGGAGCGACGGTTAAACACAGGTCATAATGTTCATCGGTAACACTCACCGACTTCACTTTGGCAACAGTATGGATATGGCCCGAAAGAATATGGCCACCAATCTCACTACCAAAGGTTAATGATCTTTCTATATTAACCTGTGATCCAACGCTCAATTTACAGAGGTTGGTCACATGAAGCGTCTCTTCCATTACATCGAAAAACACCCTATCATCATCGACTCGAGTAACTGTTAAACAAACACCGTTATTTGCGACACTTGCCCCTAACAAAAGTCCCTCGCGCAAATCCGGACCCATTGCGATCGCTAGCGTATTTAAACCCGGCTTTTTATCTATCGCCAACACTTCGCATGTTGCTTGAACTATACCTGTAAACATTTTATCTCTCGCTAGTATTAAGGGCTGTATTCATGAATCATTCTGGCTTTCAGGCCAAACGTTTAATCCAATTAGCATTACCCGTGCTAATTGCTCAAGTTACCCAAACCATGATGGGCTTCATTGATACGGTCATGGCCGGACGAGTCAGTGCCGTTGACATGGCAGCTGTAGCCATAGGCGGAAGCTTATGGCTACCCGCTTTGCTATTTGTGCAAGGGTTATTGCTGGCCTTTACGCCTGTATTCGCTCACCACCACGGCGCGGATGACCAAAAAGCAATCCAACCCATCGCCTTTCAAGCTGCCTATATTGCCATAATTGGCAGCGTCTTAGTGATCTCGTTTCTCTATTTTGCACCAGAGATCTTTAAACTAATGGGATTGGAGACACAGTTAGCAGCATTAAGTGTGCAATATCTATATGGCTTCGCCTGGGGAGTCCCCGCATTTGTGCTTTATCAGGTACTTCGTGGCTGTAGCGAAGGGATCTCATATACCTTACCCACCATGATAATAGGGTTTGTTGGCTTGGCGGTGAATATTCCTGCAAACTACATATTCATCTATGGTCATTTTGGTGTACCTGCAATGGGTGGTGCCGGCTGTGGTATCGCTACTGCTCTAGTTTTTTGGGCGATGTTTATCGCTATGGCGGTTTATATGCAGGCGCATTCGCGGTTCAAAGCCCTCGCTCCCTTCAGTGCATTTCATAAGCCTCAATGGACAACGATTTGGCAAATGACTAAACATGGTATGCCTATCGCTTTAGCACTCTTTTTTGAAGTCAGCTTATTTGCCATCATTGCACTGCTATTGGCCCCGCTTGGCGCAAACGTTGTTGCAGGGCATCAAATAGCCTTAAACTTCTCCTCTATTGTATTTATGTTGCCACTGTCTATTGGGATCGCGGTTTCAATAAGGGTCGGATACTATCTTGGCCAGGAGAAAGAACAAGTGGCTAAGTTAGTGACTAAAGTCGGCCTTACGATCGCTTTCAGTCTGGCACTGGTTACCGCCGTTATCACCGTGTTATTTAAAACGCAAATAGCCCTACTCTATAACAACAACCCTGAAGTAGTGACTTTAGCCGGCAGTCTTATGTTCTTAGCCGCGCTGTATCAGCTTTCAGACTCAGTACAAGTTGTTGCTGCTGGAGCACTTCGTGGTTATAAAGATACCAGAAGTGCTTTCTACATCACCTTGGTCTCCTATTGGGGAATAGGCATGCTTCTAGGTTATCTACTAGCACAAACCAATATCATTGTTCCCGCCATGGGAGCTCATGGTTTTTGGATTGGCCTAATTGCAGGTCTCACCAGCGCAGCACTGCTCTTTGCACTGAGACTTAAATATATACAAGGTAACCGTAATGCTGTTGTTAACCTTAGTTAACCTTAGTTAACCTTAGTTAACCTTAGTTAACCTACGATCCTCCAAGGTGACAATTTGTGCATCTTGGAGGATTAAACCTCAAGTTGTGCAGCAAATCGCCGTTTGAACAACAAAATCTGTTTTTTTACTTGCAACGAATACTAGAACCCTCGTAATATAGCGCTCGTTCGATGGCAACTGCCAACGTTCAGATAGAAATAAGACAATACAACCGTAGCTCAGTTGGTTAGAGCACTACCTTGACATGGTAGGGGTCGGTGGTTCGAATCCACTCGGTTGTACCAATCTTACATATCTCAATACAACCGTAGCTCAGTTGGTTAGAGCACTACCTTGACATGGTAGGGGTCGGTGGTTCGAATCCACTCGGTTGTACCACTTCTTTTATAGCAGAAGTTAAACAGTTATTAAGACTTAAAAATACGGACGCGGGATGGAGCAGTATGGTAGCTCGTCGGGCTCATAACCCGAAGGTCGTCGGTTCAAATCCGGCTCCCGCAACCAATTTTTAAGTAATAAGCCAGCGAAAGCTGGTTTTTTTATGCAAAAAATTTACCAACAATCTCTCCAGCCATATTATAGCAATCCCCCTGCGCCTCAACTCGGCTATTTGGCGGATACCCGAATCAGCATCATTATGTGCATAGATATCTTTAATGGTAACGCTCTGGCGGACACCGTTTTTTTATAGAAGTAAAACGATTAAAAAAATCAAAAGATTTCAGTGCAGCATACTTATATGAAAACTGGGCAAGGCTAATGCGATTTCAGTTAAGCAGATTGGTTGATAGTCGAACATTATAACTATAATTTTCGAGCTTTCGTCTGAGCACCCGACGTTGAGCGTTACCTAGCGCAACGCAGAGCTTAGACTCAACACTCTTATCAACAGCGATAAATTGGTATGTTACAGCTGCCAGATTAGGGGCTACACAGAGCAATAAACACGCTCCAAGTATCAATAATGCTTTCATCTTTGCTCTTTAGTGACCTTGCTTCTTACCAAGTAAACACTAATGATTCATCACCAAATTTTTTAACTCACACTGAATACGTTAAATTAAGGCGTGCTCATCGAATTTAAGCTCGACACCTTAACTCCTAATTAAAGGCGTTCAATCTAAAAGTGCTGTAACGCAAGCATGACCAAATGTACAAACCGTCAAACCGTCAAACCGTCAAACCGGCAAACCGTCAAACCAGATTTCAGTATGTTTCTCCCAATACATGAATATATCAGGCTTTAGCACAGTAAGTAGATAACAAAACACTATAAGGAGTTGTTAACTAACGTTTGTTATCTAGTTAGGTTTACAAACAACAAATTGTCGCTTTATCCTACTAAAATCTTAGAGAAAGTTATTTAAACTAGGTTACACTGCTAATGTCGATAGATGCTTGGAGCCGTGGATGAGTCAACGTACCTTAAACTCGATGTTCAAACCTAAATCAGTGGCCATTATTGGAGCCTCTAACGGTAAGAACCGAGCGGGAAATGTGGTAATGAAAAACCTCCTATCAGGTGGTTTTTCCGGCCCTATTATGCCAGTGACCCCCAAATATGAAGCGGTACTTGGTGTCCTTGCCTACCCAAACATCGAATCACTGCCTCTAAAGCCTGATTTAGCGATAATCTGTACTGCAGCACCTAAAGTCCCGGCCATTGTTGAGCGACTAGCGCAATTTGGTTGTAAAGTTGCCATTATTAACGCCTCTGGTATGGGTAATCAAACCGACGCTGACGGTAACAATTTATTGGAACTCACTCAGCAGCACGCTAAACGCTACGGTATGCGTATTTTAGGGCCCAATAGTCTGGGCATGATGCTACCCAACCTAGGGCTTAATGCAAGTTTGGCCCACACCAGCGCCCTACCCGGAAAGATTGCTTTTGTTTCCCAATCTGCCGCCATTTGTACTACCGTGCTCGACTGGGCAAATAACAAGGGGATCGGCTTTTCATCGTTCATATCATTGGGCGATGCCACTGATATCGAGTTCGATGAACTCCTCGACTTTTTGGGGAGAGATTCACGAACTACCGCCATTTTGCTGTATATCGACTCTATTAACGAAAAACGCCATTTCCTATCCGCCGCGCGCGCTGCTGCACGAAATAAACCTATTTTAGTGATTAAGTCAGGCCGTAGTTTAGAAGGCACAACAGCAGCAAAACTTCATACTGGCGGGATCGGCGGTAATGATGCGGTTTATGAAGCCGCCTTTCGCCGTGCAGGTATGCTAAGGGTGAACGACCTTATCGAACTCTTTGCAGCGGTTGAAACCTTAGCGCATTCGTCTCCTTTGCTTGGCGAACGTCTAGCCATTATGACTAACGGTGGAGGACCAGCCGTACTGGCGTTAGATCAATTGATGTTGGGCGGAGGCAAAGCTGCAACGCTGGACCGTGAGACTTTCCAAGCGCTCGATAGTTTTCTGCCTAACACTTGGTCAGGGCAAAACCCCGTGGATATAGGAGGTGATGCCGATGCGACTCGATATGCCCAAGTACTCGAAAAGTTAATGGACTCAAATATTGCCGACGCTATCTTGGTACTGCACTCCCCATCAGCGTTAGGAGATAGTGTTGAAATTGCCAATCAGCTCAGCAAATTAATCGCAAACCACCCCAATCGTAACCGAGTCAATGTACTCACCAACTGGAGTGGTGAGGACTCAGCGTATCAGGCACGAAAGCAGTTTAATCGTGCCGGCATTCCAACCTATCGAACCCCTGAGGGAGCGGTAGGTGCATTTATGCACATGGTAGAGTATCGTCGCAATCAGAAATTACTGCAGGAAGTGCCGCAATCGATTCCCGATAACCTGCCGACTAATGTCGAGTTGGCCAGGCAAACACTGCAAGCTGCATTAGAAAAGAAAAAGCGCGTGCTTGAAACTCACGAGTCCACACAAATTCTCAAAGCCTATGGGCTCAATACCATAGAAACCTTTTTCGCTAACAATGCGGCAGAGGCTGGCGAGATAGCCCAAGAGCTTGGCTTTCCTGTTGCCCTAAAAGTTCAGTCACCAGATATCCATCATAAATCAGATGTTCATGGCGTAATGCTGAATTTAACGTCAAAACAGGAGGTGGTGCACGCAGCTGACGCAATTATGTCTCGCGTACACAGTCTAAATGAACAAGCACGTATTGAAGGCATTATCGTGCAAAAAATGGCGTTAACGGCTGGCGCACAAGAGATACGTGTAGCAGTGATCAACGATCCAGTGTTTGGCCCAGCCATTTTGCTTGGCGAAGGAGGTTCTGAATGGCAACCAGCAACCGATGCTGCGGTAGCACTACCGCCACTGAATATGACATTAGCGCGTTATATGGTGATCCAAGCGCTTAAAACCCACAAACTTAAAGACAGGCATCTGCCACTTGGGTTAAATATGCATGCCCTATGTGTGCTGCTCACTCAAATTTCACACCTAATCATCGATTGCCCAGAGATACAGGGACTCGATCTTAACCCTGTACTCTGTGCTGGTGAAAAAATCACCTTGCTTGATGTTAACATCCAGCTACAAGAAAGCCCTCAAGACAATTCGACTCGATTGGCTATCTGTCCCTACCCTAAAGAGCTCGAACAGCGGGCTCAACTGAAAAATGGCCGCGACATCATGCTACGCCCAATTTTGCCAGAAGATGAACCTAAACATCTCGCATTTGACAACTCTCTGTCAGATGAAGACAGGTATAAGCGCTATTTTGGTGTGCGCTCGAAAATGACACATGAAGAGATGGCAGTCTTAACCCAAATTGACTACGCACGGGAAATGGCTTTTATCGCCACCGCCAAGGGAGACGATGGTGAAGAGATAACCTTAGGTGCGATCCGTGCTTCGATTGATCCAGATAATACAGAAGCTGAGTTTGCCATGGCAGTTCGAAGCGACCATCAAGGCCAAGGTTTGGGGAAATTATTGCTGGAAAAACTGATCGACTATTACAAAGCTAATGATACCGAAGTATTGACGGGATTTACCATGTTTGAAAACCGTTCGATGGCTAATCTGGCAAAGCGCTTAGGTTTTACCGTGACGTTTGATATGGAAGAGCATTTAATAAAAATGGATATGGCATTGAAGCCTACGCCAAATAAATAGTCGTTTTAAAAAATAAAATAAAGCGAGGTTTTAGCCTCGCTTTATTTTATTTCAATCAACCTTTAACGCAGTTTCGCCCTGATGACTTCGCACGATAAAGCGCTTCATCAGCACGCACAAAATAGGTTTCTCTGTCATCATCATGCCCTAACGTTGCAATACCGATCGAAACGGTGATCGCACCCAATGACAGCTTCTTATCTTTACCGACCGTGAGTTTTTTCTCTGCTATACGGCTACGTAACTGCTCAGCAACCACTAATGCACCGGTATGATCGGTATCAGGCAGTAAAACAACAAATTCCTCGCCCCCATAGCGAGCCACAAAATCTTCGCCCCGCACTCCCTGTTTTAACGCTAGCGCAATATAAGCTAATACTTTGTCACCAATCACATGGCCGTGGGTGTCATTAAAATTCTTAAACTTATCAATATCGATAATTAGCAAACTACTATTAACAGCATCCGTTTTATAGCGTTGTAAATGCTCTAAAACTTCTTCGTCAAACGCACGTCTATTGTGTAGCGATGTCAGTTGATCAGTCATGGCAACTAAGTTTAAGTTCTCCATTTCTGACTTCAGAGATTGCACCTCATCACTCATGACTATGAGGCTTTTTTCCATCTCTTGATTACTATTGACTACTTCGCTGACTTCGTCGGCCAGCGTATCAATTAGCCGTGTTAATGTCTCCGGATCTGGCGCACTTTTAATGTCGGTCTGAAACTCATTAAGTGTTTGGCTAAAACGTTCTGTGCCATGGCTCATTTTAGACAACTTACTCATTAAGCCATTAATTAATAGCTGAGTTTCCACCTGTACATTTTCAATGATTTCTGGCGATTTTTCTTGAATAAAATTACTATGTAGTCCTGCATTAACTTCTGCGGTAAACGCCACCTTATTCGATAGTAATCCGTCTATCGCTCTTTTTAGGTCTAAGTTAACACCACGAAAATACTCGTACCAAACTGAGTAGTTATCTGGTGTTACAGGAATATTTAACTCAGACATCTTAGGCACCGCATGCCTAAGGATTTTCGCCGAAAGTTCCGTATCTGTCAGGTGCTTAGCTAAATTCATAGATAATCGCCATGTTATTATTCAATATCCAATTCACACATAGTGCTAAAAGTGAAAGCCGAGGAGGTTTAAAGAACTTAAAAACCACTTTGCTACCACTACAATAACGAAAAAACAACAAGTTGCCACTAATTTGTCATTATTTATTTTCTACAGAAGTACGGCATTGTGCGAATATGTCCAATTGAGCCTTGTAGATGTCACTTTGTACGTTCATTAACCCTAAAAGGCTCGAAAATAGGTTATCGTGAGAATAAGTACCACTTGCAGCTTGTTGCTTTAGGCAATTTAGATCGATGCCGTTCTCTTGACTAAACTGTGGCGATAACCAAGACAATAACGGAATCTCAATTTGCTCACTTGGAGCGATTGAGTACGGAGCACCGTGAAGATACATGCCACTCTCTCCTAATGACTCACCATGATCGGAGACATAAACTAGGGCCGTATCTGCGACAGTCTGCTGCGCTTGTAACCGCTGAATCACTTGGCTAATTATATAATCTGAGTACAAAATCGTATTATCATAGGTATTAACCAGCTCTTCATCTAAACAGTTTTGTATATCGCTGCGCTGGCAATCTGGCGTGAATTTTCGATGTTCATCAGGATATCGTAAATAATAGGTAGGGCCGTGAGAGCCAATAATGTGCAACACTATCATGGTATCGTGCTCAACAGGCGTCGCCAGTGCTTTGTCTAGCTCGTTAAGCAAAACTTGGTCATAACAGTAATGGCCGTCACATAACTGCGGGTCACTATTTAAATCTATATTGATGTGCTTAACACGATCGCAAACCCCTTTACATCCGCTGTCGTTATCGAGCCACAATAGATCAATCCCCCCATGATCGAGTACGTCAATCAAGGTATCTTGGGCCCGAGCTCTTCGGGGTTCATACTCTTTGCGTGTCATACTGGAAAACATACAAGGCAGTGATACCGCCGTTGCTGTACCACATGAAGTGGTATTTTGAAACGCTACCATGTCGTACTGACTAGTATGAGCGTTTGTGGCTTTAGCATAACCGTAATATTGATAGTTTTTGGCGCGAGCCGTCTCCCCCACAACCAGTACGACTAAATTTGGTTTACCATTACTGTCTACCGTGACATTTTTAGCATCTAGGCCTTGTTGCAGGTAAACCAAAGGTGTTTGAAAATAGTTGATATTTACGTACTTGATCATGGAACCTACGGCGTAGGTTGGCACGATATAACGTTTCATTTGGTCATTATTACGGCCAAATGAGACATAGTTTTGATAGAAGAAAAAACCGATAACCGCTATACCAACCAGCATTGCCACCATAAATAAAATTTTGTGTAATAACTCTTTAACCAATGGTTTGTAATCAATATTAACCTTATAGATTAACAACGCAGGTAATAGGCCAGTGGCGATAAAATTAACGACAGAAGAGAAGTTTAAGTAGGTCAGAGCCTCTCCCGTATTGGTCTGTACGGTGTTTTCAATCATGCCGTAGTCGAAAACAACACCGTATTGCAAGGCTGCAAAAAAGACACTAGATGACAACAGCGTTAAGGTAATAAAAAAGCCTTTGGTGATGTATTTAACTGAAAAAATAGAAAAAATAAAACTCAGTGCAAAGACAAGAAATAGCGGAATAGTCGCGATAAAAATGTAATTGACGTCAGCTTGCTTTTCAATCCCCTGTTTAACAATACCAAAAAGAGGAATATTAAAAACACAGACATAAAACAAAGCGAGTAAAAAAGTAAACTGATTTGTCGATAGGGTTTTGATACGTGATAGCACTAAGTATTCTCTCTTGTCGATAGTGGCTGCGTCAAAAGGGGCTAGGTCTCTTACAACGGCGATTGATTCAGGCAAGGATATTACCAAGCATCAACCACAGCTACAAATGCTACATAAAAGTAATGACTAAAACTGTCGCCCCACACGCATGGATAACTTTGTTAAAAGCCTTGATTGATACGCTGAAAAAACGTTAACAACTGAGAACGCTCGATATCAGAGAAAGCTTCTGTAATTTGATGTGTTAGCTGATGATGTAGTTGGTCATGTTCATGATACACCTCATACCCTTTTGTCGTTAACTGCACCAAAATAGACCGTTTATCCTGCTCATGGGCCATCCGTTCAACCAAGCCTAAGTTAACCATTTTATTGATCTGTACTGTCAGGGTCCCTGTGGTGATCCCAAGCTTTTCGGCTAGCTCCTTCATACGCATAGTTCCATGGGCACCTAAGATTTCGACCGTATGGATTTGCGCTAACGAATGACCCTTCCCCCTAACAACTGACGCTTCCCAAGAAGAAAGCTTCTCGTAAAACTCTACAATCTCATGGCTTAGCTGATCATCAACTTGTTTCATCAAGCCTCCACAGTGTGACGGCGACAGTTTGAGTCATCACATGAGTGAACTTCTATGGTTAAATGGTTAATGCGCTCAAAGCGAGATAGCTGTTCAGTGAAATAGCGCGCATCTTTATTTTCATGGGTAACCACAGAGATAATCGCCGCGTAGTGATCCGCACTGACTGGCCAGACGTGAATATCGGCAACATGATCAGTTCCAGCTTGTTCAATACACTTAACCACTTGCTCTACATAGCCTTGCTCAATACTTGCATCGAGTAAAATAGGCCCTGTTTGCTTAACCAACCCCCACGCCCAACTGGTAATGATTACGGCACCAACAACCCCCATCACTGGGTCAAGCCAATTGAGTCCTAAATACTTACCAAATAGTAAAGCAGCAATGGCAAGTAGCGAGGTCAACGCATCAGCCATCACGTGAAAATAGGCTGCTCTCAAGTTATGGTCATGGGTCTTTTTAGCCTTATTGCCACTCGTTTCTTCGTGGCAATGTTCAGGGTCATGTTTATGTGAAACATGGTGATGATGCTTATGGTTATGATGATGACCGTGACTATGGCCGTGACTATGGCCGTGGTCATGGCTATGGTGATCTTTGAGTAAAAACACCGATAGGACATTAACTGTTAAGCCAATAAACGCCACAAAAATAGCCTCGTTAAAATGGATGTTTTCAGGATTAAGCAGTCGGTTGACTGACTCCACTATCATCAGCAATGCAACTAAACCTAACGCAATTGCACTGGTAAACCCTCCCAGCACACTGACCTTACCCGCCCCAAATGCAAATTTAGGATCCTTGGCGTATTTCTTTGCATAGGAGTAAGCAAACAATGTGATTAAAAACGCAGCAGCGTGGGTTCCCATATGCCAACCATCAGCCAATAAGGCCATGGAACCATAAATGGTACCGGCGACAATCTCTGCCACCATAGTTATAAGGGTCAAATACAGAACGTAACGGGTATTTCGCTCTCCTTGTGTATTGACAGTGGCAAAATTATGTTCGTGTTGCCATGGTGCGTTGTTGTGAGCTGTCTTTTCCATGTTTTGGCCTATATCTATTAGCAATTACTTTGACTATCAAACAATATGGAGAGATTATTTAGTTTGATAGTCAAAGTAAAGATCTAAATAGAGTAGATTGATCGATTTGGGTCCTAGCTCAAAAATATTTTAAATCTAATAACCCTTTTCCATTATGCTAGCGTTAATACCCACAAAGCAGTCGAACATTATCATTTTATCAGGAGCTTTAATGAACACATTTTCACTTAACAAACAGATCCAGTCTCTCATCTTAACCAGTGTTATAGCATTCACGGCTGCAGGCAATTCTGCCTTTGCAACCAGTCCGGTCCATCCAAGTGGGTTAAACCAAATGAATATTCACAGCAGCAGCTACACAGCCGTGACTTACCAAGCCGAGGAAACAAGCAAAATGTTTCCACAACCCACCGAGGGCATGGTGCAGCATATCCTCAACTTGCCAGCACTTGAGAATGAAGCACAATACAGAATTGAGATTCTTATTGGTCGAACTGAATTAGTTGACTGCAATAAACATGGTTTGCGTGGTGAACTGAAACAGATGAATTTAGACGGATGGGGCTACAACTACTACCAAGTAGACACTATCAGTGACGGACCGAGCACAATGATGGCCTGTTTTGATAAGGCAAAAAAAGAACAGTTCCTGACCATTCCAGGAGAGTTAATGCTCAAATATGACAGTCGACTGCCAAAAGTATTTTACTTACCAGAAGGCGCCCAACTTAAGTATCGTGTTTGGACAGCTGAGATGGAGTATCAATTTACCTCATCCAACTAAATGATTCAGGTGCAAGATACTTTGTCATTTTTTCCCTATGGATACCCTATATAGCAGGCATAAAAAAACCTCTGTTTACACAGAGGTTTTTTATGCCTAATAAACGCTTAGGTTAGATACCGCTAATTGCATCTTTACACAATTGAGTAATACGCGCCCAATCACCTTGCTCCATGGCATCAGTGGGTGCTATCCAGCTACCGCCGATGCAATCGACATTGCTCAGTGCTAGGTAATCTTTATAACTACTTGGAGTGATACCACCCGTTGGACAAAAACGAATATTCGCTAACGGACCAGAAAAAGCTTTCAATGCGTTAACGCCACCAGAGGCTTCAGCAGGGAAAAACTTAAAATTAGTATAGCCAAGCTCCATACCCGCCATCACTTCAGAAATACTCGCCACACCAGGAATTAATGGAACTGTCCCTGCCATCGCCGCTTTCAATAGATCTGTCGTTGCACCTGGCGTGATCACAAACTGCGCACCAGCATCAATGGCTTGCTTTAGCTGAGCTTCGTTTAAAATCGTACCCGCGCCAACCAGTGCTTCAGGCACCTCTTTTGCAATCTTAGTAATCGCTTCGAGCGCACAAGGTGTTCGTAACGTCACCTCCAGCACACTTATTCCGCCGGCGACCAAAGCTCGTGCCAAAGGCACCGCATCTTCAATCTTATTAATCACCATTACAGGAACGATTGGGCTGCGTTTAAAAATATCTTGTGGTTGTATAGACCAGTTATTCTGAGCCATGTTAATACTCTTCCTCAGTGATTAATAATTTTCATCGATGGTCGTGGTACAACGAGCGCCCGTCTCTGGGCTACTCAAATTAGAACGTAAGGCCGCAAATAACTCACGCCCCATTCCATAACTTGTACTGCGTAAGTCAACTTTCTCAGCTTCTCTTGCTGCCAAAGTTGATTCATCAATCAACAGCGACAACTCACCGGTCGTGGCATTAACGCGGATAAGATCACCGTTTTGGATCTTAGCAATTAATCCACCGTCCAATGCTTCAGGTGTCAAATGAATTGCCGCAGGCACTTTACCCGATGCACCAGACATGCGCCCATCAGTTAGCAAGGCAACTTTGAAACCTTTATCCTGAAGGGTACCTAAAATTGGCGTAAGTTTGTGTAGTTCAGGCATACCAACCGCTTTAGGCCCTTGCCCTTTCACAACCACGACACAATCTTTGTCTAACTCACCAGCTTGAAACAGCGCCTCAAGTTTGTTTTGGTCGTCAATAACCACTGCAGGAGCTTCGACCAGACGATGTTGCTCAGCGACCGCCGAAACTTTAATCACAGCCCGTCCTAAATTACCTTTGAGTAACTTCAGACCACCATTTTCTTGGAACGGCGCCGACGCAGTGGTCAACACTTCGCTATCTAACGACGTTGCTGGGCCATCAACCCAAACCAATTCATTATCAATGAGTCTTGGTTCTTGGGTATAACGTCTTAGGCCAAAGCCTGCCACGGTATTGACATCTTCATGTAAAAGGCCGGCATCTAGCAGCTCTTTTACCAGCAGTGCCATCCCGCCAGCAGCATGGAAATGGTTAATATCGGCGTGACCGTTTGGATAAACCCTCGCGAGCAACGGCACTGCATCTGATAGTTCAGAGAAATCATCCCAATTAATGATGATACCCGCAGCTCTCGCCGCAGCAACAATATGCATGGTTAAATTAGTCGAGCCGCCAGTTGCCAATAATCCAACAATACCGTTAACAACCGATTTTTCGTTAACCACTTCACCGATAGGCGAATATTGCGTGCCCATTTCAGTCAGGCGACACACCTGCTTTGCAGCCATTTTGTTCAGTGCTTCACGGAGCGGGTCATCTGGGTTAACAAATGATGAACCTGGTAGCTGTAGCCCCATAATTTCCAGCATCAACTGATTACTGTTTGCGGTACCGTAAAAAGTACAAGTGCCCGCGCTGTGGTAAGAACTTGATTCAGCCTCTAACAAAGCAGCTCTATCGACTAAGCCTTGAGCAAACTTCTGACGAATACGCGCTTTCTCTTTATTGGGAATGCCTGACTTCATTGGTCCTGCAGGGACGAACAACATTGGCAGATGACCAAAGCTTAATGCGCCAATAAGTAAACCTGGGACAATTTTGTCACAAATTCCTAAGAGCAAGGCACCGTCAAACATATTATGAGATAAACCAACTGCAGTGCTCATTGCAATCACTTCACGGCTCAGGAGGCTGAGCTCCATCCCTGGTTGCCCTTGGGTAACGCCGTCACACATTGCAGGAACACCACCGGCTACTTGAGCAACACTGCCGACTTCTTGGCACGCTTGCTTGAGCAGTTTCGGGTAATCTTCATAGGGTTGATGTGCAGATAACATATCGTTAAAGGCCGTGACGATACCAATGTTGGCTTTCGTCAACGCCTTGATGGTATTTTTATCCGCTGGACTACAAGCTGCGAAGCCGTGTGCAAGGTTACCGCAGCTTAGGCTGCTGCGATGGACACCTTTACTCTTAGCTTCATCTAATGCTTTAAGGTATTGGGCGCGCGAATGCTTGCTCCGCTCAATGATTCTATCTGTTACGGACTGTACTACTGCGTGCATAATCGCTCCTTAAGCGCTCCAATAAACATCGACGGGTGTGCTATGTTGTGCCAATACTGCGCGTATAGGCATCGCTTTCTCATCTTCATTTTCAAGCGCTTGGCGGTAAACAGACAACTTCTGCTCACCGACAATGTGTAAATAAATCTGACGACTGGCCAAAATCCCCTGTTTGGATATTGTGATACGACCATGAGGCGCATTGCCCGGATTCACGGCTAAGCAAAGTGAATCGGTTGACAGTGCTTGTTCAATCTCTAATGAACAGGGAAACCATGAACAGGTGTGTCCATCGTTACCCATACCCAACACAACCACATCAAAAGGTTTTGGGAAATTGGCCAATTGTTCAATCGTCATATCAGCGCCCGCTTCTGCGGAGGCAAACATATTTTTAAGTCCACGAAACTTAGCTGCCGCGGCTCGGTTTTGCAGTAGATGCGCTTTGACTAACTTTTCATTGGAATCGTCACTATCAACATCAACCCAACGCTCATCAGCGAGCGTGATGTAAACTTCACTCCACTCTATCGCCTTTTTACTGAGCTGTTGAAAAAGCGCCACGGGTGTCGACCCTCCTGACACCACTAAGCTTGCTTTTCCGCGCGCATCAATAGCCGTTTGTAGCTGATTGGCGATACGCTCCGCAAGCTGTGTTTCAAGAGCGGTTTTGTCATCAAATGATTTGAATACAGAGTCTTTAATCATAATCAATGTCTCCTATTCGTCCCACGAGCGGCCGTCTTTAGCTATCAATGCAACTGAGGCCACAGGCCCCCAACTGCCAGCAGGATATGGCTTAGGCTTTTCGTTGCTGTCTTCCCAAGCCTCAATGATACCGTCAACCCAACTCCACGCCTGCTCAACTTCATCGCGACGAACAAATAATGCTTGGTTGCCCAGCATAGCTTCAAGTAATAGACGCTCATAGGCATCAGCAATACGGTCATTCTTAAAGGTGTCAGAGAAACTTAAATCTAACTTAGTTGTTTGCAGACGTTGCTTCTGCTCTAGACCTGGCACCTTATTCATCATTTGAATTTCAACACCTTCGTGAGGCTGAAGACGAATGGTCAACTTGTTCGCTGGCAAATTACGATAGCTAGAACGATATAGGTTATGAGGTGGGTTTTTGAAATACACGACAATTTCAGAGCTCTTGGTCGG
The DNA here is from genome assembly GCF_001735525.1 of Shewanella colwelliana. NCBI lineage: Bacteria > Pseudomonadati > Pseudomonadota > Gammaproteobacteria > Alteromonadales > Shewanellaceae > Shewanella > Shewanella colwelliana. The sequence goes on along the minus strand of NZ_MCBT01000048.1, from coordinate 305,486 downwards.
CATACGCTTGCCACTTCTCAAGTAGAATGGCACGCCAGCCCAACGCCAGTTGTCGATATCAACGCGTAATGCCACAAATGTCTCTGCATGGGATTGGGTATTAGCCCCCTCCTCTTCGAGATACCCTGGCACAGGTGCACCTTTTAAGAAGCCAGCAGAGTACTGACCTCTAACCGTGTTCTCATAGATATTGTCAGCATCGATTTTACGCAGTGATTTAAGAACTTTAACTTTTTCATCGCGGATGCTGTCTGCATCGAGGTTAACCGGTGGATCCATCGCCACAAGCGTCAGCACTTGCAAAAGGTGGTTTTGGATCATATCTCGCATTTGGCCTGCTTTATCAAAATAGCCCCAACGTCCTTCGATGCCCACTTCTTCAGCAACCGTGATCTGCACATGGTCAATCGTTCGGTTATCCCACTTAGAGGCAAACAGTGAATTAGCAAAACGCAAGGCGATCAGGTTTTGAACCGTTTCTTTACCCAGGTAGTGATCAATACGATACACCTGATTTTCATTAAAATAGGCGCTGACTTGGTCGTTAATCACTTTTGAGGAGGCTAAATCAGAACCAATAGGCTTTTCGAGGACGACACGTGTATCAGGATAGATAAGGTTTTGTTCGTGTAAACAGCGACAAATATCACCGAATATAGATGGCGGTGTCGCGAAGTAACTTACCATGACACGCTTTTGGGGCTCTAATACGTCATGAAACGCCTGATAGCCTGCCGAGTCAGTGAAGTTTGTGCCTACATAATGACAACGGCTTAAGAAACGGTTTAATGTCTCTTTACAAAGGTCTTCTTTTACAAAGCTATTAAGTGCAGTAACAACAAGCTCTTGATACTGTTCTTGGGTAAACTCATCTTTAGCAACCCCGAGCACTTTGGTCTCTTCATTAAGTAAACCGGCTTTATCAAGTTGGTACAGAGAAGGAAGCAATTTGCGTCTTGCTAAGTCCCCTTTGGTACCAAACAGTACAAAATCGCAAGCTTTGGCTTCTGGTGATGTCATGCCCATAGCTTATAAATCTCCTTTGTCGCTGTGTGCCATCATTCCGATGGGAAATTCACATGTTTGTCGTAATATAACAACAGAAATTGTTAATTGCATCTAAATTTTGCAAAAAATGCATGATTAGTAAACTAGCAACAAGACTACAAAATCTGATATGCTTTTCGTGATTAAATTACTATATATAGTAGAAAGTTTGTTGAATAGTTAGATCATAATTCGTTATATAGTCCAAACTTTAGCACTTTTTGTTTGCTTCTATAATGACATAAAAGAATAAATATAATTACATTACTATCGAGTGGATGTACGCATATGAATACCCTAGAAAAGGTTCAAAAAAGCCTAACGCATTTCAGTAAGTCAGAACGCAAAGTCGCTGAAGTCATTTTAGCGTCACCACAAACTGCCATTCACTCTAGCATTGCTACGTTAGCAAAAATGGCCGATGTCAGTGAGCCAACCGTTAACCGCTTTTGCCGCAGATTAGATACCAAAGGATTTCCAGACTTTAAACTGCATTTGGCGCAGAGCCTGGCTAACGGAACCCCTTATGTGAGCCGCCATGTAGAGGAAGATGACAGCCCTGATTCATACACTACAAAAATCTTTGAGTCATCTATGGCAGCCCTTGATACTGCTAGACAAAGCATGGATACGGCAGCGATAAATAAAGCAGTAGATATCCTCACACAAGCGAAGAAGATTTCGTTTTTTGGCTTAGGCGCATCGGCGTCAGTTGCCCATGATGCTCAGAATAAATTTTTCCGCTTTAATGTACCCGTGATCTGTTTTGATGATGTATTAATGCAACGTATGAGTTGTATTAATAGTTCTGAAGGCGACGTGGTGGTATTGATTTCCCATACAGGACGGACGAAATCACTCATCGATATCGCTCGTTTAGCCAGAGAAAATGGTGCTGCCGTGATTGCGATTACCTCACGTAACTCTCCACTATCAAGTGAATGTACTTTGCCAGTTACGATGGAAGTGCCAGAAGATACCGATATGTATCTGCCTATGGCCTCTCGTCTTGCGCAGCTGGTCATTGTTGACGTACTCGCCACAGGCTTTACACTTCGCCGAGGCCCACGTTTTAGGGAAAGTTTAAAACGGGTTAAAGAGGTGTTAAAAGAGTCTCGTATCGAAAAAGACCCGATACTATAGTCCAGTTTTGTAAGGATTTTAGGCGGCTTGGTTTACCCAATCCGCCTTTTTTTTACCTTTAAGTCGTAGTACTTCACAAAATTAATAACTTGAGGTAGATCATTTTGTTTGTAATTTTCCTACAAAAGTCGGTTTTGTCTGTTAATATAGAGTAAGATTTTTTAAACTTAACGGAGTATCTCATGTTCCGCAGAACCAAAATTGTAACGACTCTAGGCCCAGCAACTGATCGTGACGACAATCTACGTCGTATTATCAAAGCTGGCGCAAACGTTGTTCGCCTTAACTTTTCTCACGGCTCACCTGAAGATCACCTAAAACGTGCGACTGACACACGTAACATAGCAAAAGAACTTGGTGTTCATGTTGCTATCTTAGGCGACCTACAAGGTCCAAAGATCCGTGTATCAACTTTTAAGGACAATAAAAAAGTCCAACTTGACCTAGGTCAAGCATTCATCTTGGATGCCGACCTAGAAAAAGGTCAAGGTGATGAGCATCAAGTTGGTATCGACTATAAAGAGCTACCTAAAGATGTTGTCATTGGCGATATCCTTATGCTGGACGATGGCCGTGTTCAACTTCGTGTAGAGAAAGTTGAAGGCAATAAGGTTCATACCTCAGTAACGGTTGCAGGTCCCCTTTCAAACAATAAAGGGATCAACAAAAAAGGCGGTGGCCTTTCAGCTGCAGCACTTACTGAAAAAGACAAGCGTGATATTGTTACGGCAGCAGCAATTAAAGTTGACTATCTAGCCGTTTCTTTCCCACGTAGTGGCGCTGACCTTAACTATGCACGTGAACTAGCTCAAAAAGCAGGTAGCAATGCATTAATCGTTTCTAAAGTTGAGCGCGCAGAAGCCGTTGTTTCTGATGAAGCAATGGATGATGTTATCTTAGCCTCTGATGCTGTCATGGTTGCTCGTGGTGACCTTGGTGTTGAAATTGGTGATGCAGCACTTGTTGCTGTACAGAAGAAGCTTATCAGTCGTTCTCGCCAACTTAACAAGAGCGTGATCACTGCGACCCAGATGATGGAGTCGATGATCACTAGCCCAATGCCAACACGTGCTGAAGTGATGGATGTGGCTAACGCTGTACTAGATGGCACTGATGCCGTCATGCTATCGGCTGAAACTGCAGCGGGTGACTTCCCTGAAGAAACCGTTATGGCAATGGCCAATGTTTGTTTAGGCGCTGAAGGACATCCAAGTGTTCAAGTCTCTAAGCACCGTCTAGATGAGCGCTTTACTTCGGTCGAAGAAACCATCGCGCTGTCTACCATGTATGCAGCTAACCACTTAGAAGGCGTTAAAGCAATTGTCGCCTTAACTGAGTCGGGTGCAACACCGCAGTTGATGTCACGCATCAGTTCATCACTGCCTATCTTCGCTTTGTCTCGTCATGACGTGACACTTGCAAAAATGGCATTGTATCGTGGTGTGCAGCCTTTCTTCTTCGACTCAACAGCACATAGTGCCGAAGAGTTAGCGAAGAAAGCGTTAGAAGCACTTCAAGCAGCTGGTTACCTTAACAGCGGTGACATGGTGCTGATGACTAAAGGTGACGCGATGGAAACCATCGGTGGCACCAATACCAGTAAAGTGTTAATTGTTGCCTAAGGCAAATTAATTACTGATAAAAAAGGTACGCAATGCGTACCTTTTTTGTATCTGAGATTAACTGTCTCTACAAAACATCAAAATCGTCGACGTTAATTGCCGCCAGTCTTAGTTTGTCTGCATCAACTAACTGCTGATATTCACTATCAGATAACAAGGCTTGCTCTTTAGCTAACTTAAACAGTGTCAGAGGCGGTAATTTTCTAGGTAAATCACCATTACGCTGTGCTTTTTTCAACGTGCGGTAAAGGTTTTGGCACTTATATTGTGCGATAAATGCTTGTTCCACTTCGGCTATACCACCTTGGTCACCGTCAAAATCAGGACATAAGAAGGTCAATCGATCTCGAGCAGGTCCAGGCTTTAACATGCCACTACACAGGTTTACGGCCATTTTATCTGATGGTCCATTAAAGTGGTTACCCATTGGGAATACGATCGCCCTCATCAACCAAGCCACCGGGCGATTAGGGAAGTTCCTCAGCGCTCCCTGCAAAGCCAACGCCGCTTTTTGTAAACGCATCTGCATCACATAATGAACCGCAGGTAGATCATCTTGTTGACGCCCATTATCTTCAAACAGCTTAAGGGTGGCGGAACCAAGATAAAGCTCACTTAATACGTCGCCTAATCTCGCCGACAACATCTCTTTACGCTTCAGATCGCCGCCCATAATCAACATAGAGAGGTCAGTGATAAATGCCAATGCTGCAGACAGTCGTGTCATATCTTTATAATACTGCTTAGTGCAGCCACTCACGGGCGCACTATTAAAATAGCTGCCGCTTAACGCACTAAATAAAGCACTGAACGCATTGCGACTTGCGTAACCAATATGACCCAGTAGTAGGTTATCAAAGCGCTCTAAGGCTTCACTTTGATCGTCCATGGCGGCCGCTTCCATTTCAGCAAGCACATAGGGGTGGCAACGCGTTGCACCTTGGCCAAAAATCATCAGACTACGGGTTAAAATGTTAGCCCCTTCAACTGTAATCGAGATAGGATTTGCCATATACGCATGACCAAGATAGTTCTTTGGTCCAAGCTGTATCCCTTTACCAGATTGAATGTCCATAGCATCATTTAGCACATCACGGCTCATCTCAGTCATGTGATATTTCGCTATAGCCGTTACCACTGAGGGCTTAACTTTTAAATCAATGCCTGTGGTGGTCAAACGACGCGCCGCTTCTAATTGATAAGTGTTAGCAATAATTCTCGCCATCGCTTCTTGCACACCTTCAAATTGACCGATAGCGAGACCAAATTGATGACGAACATAACTATAAGCCGTAGTGGTTTTGGTCGTGACATGACCCGATGCCGTCGCTAATGCGGGCAGTGAAATCCCCCGTCCTGCCGACAGACACTCCACTAACATGCGCCAGCCTCGACCCGCATACTGTGGTCCACCGATGATCCAATCGAGTGGAATAAACACATCGCGGCCATGCGTTGTCCCATTCATAAAGGCCATACTGAGTGGGTTATGTCGACGACCAATTTCAACCCCTTGATGATCTGTTGGAATAAGGGCGCAGGTAATACCAAGATCCTCAACATCTCCTAGCAAACCATCTGGGTCACGCATTTGGAACGCTAAGCCTAATACGGTCGCAACAGGTGCCAGAGTAATGTAGCGCTTGTTCCAGTTAAGTTTGAGCCCCAAAACTTGTTCGCCATTAAACTCACCACGGCAAACGATGCCCTCATCTGGAATTGCGCCAGCATCGGAGCCAGCTTCTGGGCCAGTTAATGCAAAACATGGAACCGCCTCTCCGGTTGACAATTTAGGTAACCAATATTCACGCTGCTCCTTAGTGCCGTAATGAGTTAATAGCTCACCTGGACCCAAAGAGTTTGGCACCATGACACTTACGGCCGCACTCACGCTGCGGCTGGCAAGCTTGGCCACAATCGTTGAGTTTGCGTAAGCAGAAAATGCTTTACCGCCATATTCTTTGGGGATAATTAGCGCAAAGAAGCCCTCTTTTTTGAAGAAGTCCCATAACTCTGGCGGCAGATCCTTACGGTTTTGAACGATATCAAAGTCATCAATCATCGTCAGCGCAGTCATTACTTGATTGTCTATGAAGGCCTTTTCTTCATCAGACAGCGTTGGTTTGCCATAGCTATGCAGCGTATCCCAATTAGGCTTACCTCTAAACAGTTCACCCTCCCACCATACATCGCCCGCTTCCATCGCCTCTTTCTCTGTACTCGATAGCGGCGGTAGTACCTTTTTAAAGAATGCAAACACTGGGCGAGTGATTAACTGCATACGAATATTTTTAACGGCAAAAAGCACTATTATGATTAATAGTGCCAAGATTAAGAGTGTCATAACGCCCCCTATTGGGAAGTAACGGGTACTGCTACACCAGCAGCAAGATATGGGATCACCTTTCGGATCACAGCTTCAATATCATTGTGTTCATTAAAGTCAGCGGCAGCGATCTCTGTTAACGCATCGGCTGATGCCATCGTAAATACCACAGTGCCTAAGGTAAAGTGTAAACGCCAAAACATCTCGGCGGGAGGAATATGTGGTGCACTTTCTGCAACAGCTTTAACAAACTCGTTCAAATGCGCACCGTAGTGGGTAGTAATAAACCATCTAAGGTGACCTTGGCTTTCAATATAGCCGCGGCCTAACAGTTGTAAAAATGTACGTGTTCCTTCGGCTTTGAATTTATTAAGCTCAAGTAAAGGCTTTACTAAAGAGGAAAATATTTCATTTAATGACGGTTCACTCGACGCTTTAAGCTGAACAAGCTCATCTGAAGCCGCAGGCATAAAACGATCAAGGTATCGCGCCAAAACAGCTCTAATTAACTCTTTCTTCGAACCAAAATGATAATTTACCGATGCAAGATTTACTTCGGCTTTGCTGGTAATTAACCGTAGTGACGTTTCTGAAAATCCACGTTCAGCAAACAGCTTTTCTGCAGCATCCAGTATTCTTGTTTTAGTGTCGGATCGATTTGCCATTCCGTGACCTTAACTCTGATTTAAACATGCGTTTAAATTAAACACTGGTTCACTTTTTGTCAAATTAAATTCTGTCGCTAAGGTTAAGTCACGCTCGTTATCGGTCAGGGATTCTAAAAACTCCCGCTGCAAATTGCCACAAAACTGCGTAAACTATGCCACAGAAAAATAACAAAGGAAGGTAAGATGATCACCGCACGCACAAAACTGTCGCACTTATCGTTAGCCATAGCACTTTCAATAACCACTAGTGGCTGTAATACACAGGCTGAGTCACCAGCGATTAGCCAACCTATAGATGCCGTGGCAGAAGCTAATGACTTTTTAGCAAAAGCTGAAACTGATTTGGCGGCATTATCGATAGAACAAAATAGAGCCGAATGGATCTACAGTAATTTTATCACCGAAGATACAGCTGCCCTCGCAGCATCGGTTGCTGAGCGCCAAACGGCGACATCGGTACAATTAGCCACTCAAGCGGCTAATTATGTCAACCTCGATTTAGACTCAGCAAGTCAGCGTAAGCTTAATATCTTGCGCAGTTCACTGGTCCTACCCGCCCCCTTAGATCCCGCCAAAAATGCCGAGCTTGCAAACATCAGTGCTGAATTAAATGGCTTATACGGTAAAGGGAAATACTGCTTCGAAGATGGTCGTTGCCTCACCCAACCACAGCTATCAGGCATCATGGGTGAGTCAAAAGATCCAGCCCAGTTATTAGAAGTCTGGAAAGGATGGCGTGATATCGCAAAACCTATGCGTCCATTGTTTGAGCGAGAAGTTGAGCTCGCGAATGAAGGCGCAAAAGATCTTGGCTACGCCAACCTGTCTGAACTGTGGCGTAGCCAATATGATATGAAGCCAGATGAATTTTCGGCTGAACTCGATCGCCTCTGGGGTCAAGTTGAACCTTTATATGAATCGCTTCATTGCTATGTTCGCGGCGAGTTAAACGAACAATATGGCGATGATGTTGCACCGAATAATGGTCCAATACCGGCCCATTTACTTGGTAATATGTGGGCACAACAATGGGGTAATATCTACGATTCCGTTGCACCAGATAACGCAGATCCCGGATATGACGTCACCGAACTATTGGCTAAACAGGGTTATGATGAACATAAGATGGTTAAGCAAGCCGAAAGCTTCTTTACATCATTAGGGTTCGAGCCACTGCCAGACACCTTTTGGAGTCGCTCACTATTTGTTCAGCCAGAAGATAGAGATGTTGTTTGCCACGCCTCGGCGTGGGATCTAGATAATCTCGACGATATACGCATTAAGATGTGTATCCAAAAAACCGCTGAAGACTTTACCGTTATCCATCACGAACTGGGTCACAACTTTTATCAGCGCGCGTATAAAGAGCAACCTTTTATCTTTAAAAATAGCGCAAACGATGGATTCCACGAAGCCATTGGCGATACCGTTGCACTTTCCATCACACCCAACTATTTAAAACAGATTGGCTTACTTGATGAAGTCCCTGATGCATCTAAAGATATCGGCCTACTGTTAAAGCAGGCACTTGATAAAGTCGCATTCCTTCCCTTCGGTTTAATGATTGACCAATGGCGCTGGAAAGTCTTTAGTGGCGAAATTACACCAGAACAATACAACCAGGCATGGTGGGAGCTCAGAGAAAAGTATCAAGGAGTCAAATCGCCGATTACACGGGATGAATCGGACTTCGACCCTGGAGCTAAATACCATGTACCAGGCAATGTGCCCTACACGCGCTACTTCTTAGCGCATATATTACAGTTCCAATTCCATAAAGCATTATGCGATGTTGCAGGGGATAAAGGACCTGTCCATCGTTGCAGCATCTACGGCAATAAGGAAGCTGGGGCTAAACTTAACACCATGTTAGAGATGGGCCAAAGCCAACCATGGCCAGAAGCTTTAGCCGTTGTCACCGGCAATAAAGGCATGGATGCAACAGCCGTACTCGATTACTTTGCTCCGTTAAAAGTATGGCTAGATGACCAAAACAAATCAGCCAATAGACAATGTGGCTGGTAGTGGTTACCCAGTAAACTGTAACCACCTTAAAAGAAGCCCCGCATTGCGGGGCTTCTTAATTTAGTGCAGGTTAACGAATCTTGACTCCTTTGTGATTGGTTTCACGGCTCACTAATCTTGCCTCGTCAGACTTGACCAACATCACTAGTGTGACACCGACTCCGCCTAAAAACTGTGGTGCACTGTGATAAGCAAGAACCCCATCCAAGGACTTCAGCCACTGGGCCACACTCGATTTTACCAATGCTGGAAAGGGCTTATTATTTATGCCAGTGCCGTGTACCACACTGACATTACGAAACCCCATTCCTTTAGCATTTTCAATAAAATCATATAGCCGCTCCTTAGCTAACGGCAACCCAACACCTTTTAGCGATAGTTGAGCGTCAACAGGGTATTTTCCTTGGCGAAACAACTTAAAAACCTGTCCCTGAATTCCAGGCTTTCGAAAACTTAGCTCTGCCTGCGAGTCAACAGGTGTAATGCACGACACGTCGTGATTGAGTAAATCGATCGCTTGCAGACGTTTCGCAGCTTGATACCGGCGTACTTCCTCTTCGCGATCGACACTAGTAGGCACACGCCGCTCTCCTTTTAAGGGAACGACATCTTCCATTGATGCGAGAAAAAGCGCAGACTCTGTGCTATCCATAACATGGACTCCTAAGTTAACGCGTGGGCAATAAGCAAAATCTAGCTGAAATTATCCATAGGCTCAACGCATATCCAACCTATTAAATACAGATGATGACTAATTAGCCAATATGCTTGCCCTCACTAAGCGCTCCTCTTGATGATATTTTATTCATATTGCCGCCGATACACACTTTGTAAAGAACTAACACTTTCGAATAATAAGTCCATCAATTATAGTGACGTCAGTATTAGCAGAAATGAATGGCTAAATGAATTTTATTAGAATAGCTTTACTCACCTTGATAACGCTCTGTGCTGTTCAAGTTCAGGCACAGAGTCAGGCCAGTGATAATGAAGCCCTTAATCGGTTTTACACCCAATTTAGTAGTGCTTTTGACCAGCTTGATGCGTCTGTTATCGAAGATATGTACGCTGAGAATGCCTGTTACATACCCGAGCAGCAAGGCAAAGAGATCACTATAGGTCGAGAGAATATTGTTGATCTATACCGAACCTTTTTTGGCAAAATCAAACATAAAAATGCTCGTATTGAGGTGGACTTTCGCGTGGTAGAGCGTCAAATGGAAGTTGAGAATGCCACCGATATTGGTTATTACTTGATCCGGTTCCACCCGCCAAAAGAAACCGAAGAGCCCGTCAGTGAATTCGCTGGCAAGTTCGTTACCGTGTCCAAGAAGAAAGCTGATGGGAAATGGTACCTAACCGTTGATACCAATAACCGCTCAGATCCCTCATTTTATTTTAATGCGAAGCCCTCACCAAATTTGTATTATGGCAGCCAGTTTACTGAAGTAGTGTCAGACAACAAACAATGAATCAGCCCATTAACTTATGTCCTTGTGGACAAGACATACTAGGACAGCGTCTTTCCTATGCTGAATGCTGTCACCGCTTTCATCAAGGCGATCTTCCTAGCCACCCTGAATTGTTGATGCGCAGCCGCTACAGTGCCTTTGTATTAAGGCGCCATGATTACCTTATCGCAACCCATCATCCTGACTTTCTCAATGGCTTGACCCGAGCCATATTAGATAGTGATAATCAAACCCGTTGGCACGGTCTACAGATCATAAACGCTAAAAAGAATGGGCAAACAGGGCTAGTAACATTTCAAGCTTGGTATCTTGAAAATGGAAAGCTCGATGCTATCCATGAAGTTTCACAGTTTAAATGGGTAAATGGCAAATGGCTTTATACCGAAGGCCAGCAGTTTAACGCTATTTTACCTAAGCGAAATGAGCCTTGTTTGTGTCACAGTGGTAAAAAGTTCAAACAGTGTTGCATCGCACTAGCAAATTAATCCATCGAAAATGAGTAAAACAAGCCCTTTGTTGACACCTATCAGCGTAAGGCGCTGCAATGCACTAATGCAATTTCTGTAATAACGACTCTTCTAAAAACGCACTAAATTCAGCTTCTCTTAATGCTGGACTATAGAGAAACCCTTGGGCTTGATGACAATTGAGTCCAGATAAGAACTGCTCTTGCTCAGTGGTTTCTACCCCTTCGGCAGTCAATGAAATGTTAAGCGCCGAAGCCATAGCGATAATGGCGCTAACAATTTCGCGGCTTTCATGGCTCACACCTAAATCAGAGATAAAAGAGCGATCTATTTTTAATTTAGAGATTGGAAACTGCTTTAGGTAACGCATTGAACTGTAACCGGTACCAAAATCATCTATCGCCAACCCAACACCTAGTTCAGCAAGCTCTTTGCACAGGTTGGTCGCATAAACCACATCTTCCATCAACTCGGTTTCGGTGATCTCTAAAATTAGCGTATTTGGTTTAAGTCGATATCGCGTAACTAGCTGCCACACCTGATCATATAAGCTCGCACTAAAAAACTGTTTAGCCGAGACGTTAACGTGCATGGAGAGATTCAGGTTATGGTGCTGCCATAAATTGAGTTGTTTACAAGCCGCTTCTAACACCCACTCACCGATTGCGGTAATCATACCTGTTTGTTCAGCGATATCGATAAAGGCGCCTGGATATAACACACCACTCTTGGGGTGGTGCCAGCGAATAAGCGCTTCAGCCCCGATATACTTACGCTGTTTTAAATCTTTAAGTGGCTGATAATACAACTCAAACTCACGACCTTTCAGTGCAGTTTGCAGATCACGTTCAATTTTAGCATCTGTCTTAAATGTATTTAGCAAGGCATTATTGAATAGCTGTATCGCGTCACCTTGTTTCTTTTTCGCAAATTGAATGGCGATGTCGGCACAGGTCATCGGAGGAAAATACGGCTCAAGGGTGTCAATATGTACCACAGATAATGCAGGTTTTGCCTCAAAGTGCTCATGGCCGATTTTTACTGGCAAATTGAGCTGATGATATAAGCGCTTGATGGCGTATTGCAACTCGTCTTGGTTTTTAATACTTTCAACAACCACGGCAAACTCATCGCTGCCCACCCGCGCAACTAATTCTGTATCGTTACAACTGGCAAAATGCTTAATACGCCGGGCCATTTCAATCAACATCCTATCGCCCTTCTGATGGCCATTGGTATCATTGAAACGTTTAAACCCCCTCAGATCAATAAGCATTAAATGACCCGATACAATTCGTTCTAATTCACGATTAAAATAACTTCGATTGTAGAGTGAAGTTAATCCACATTGCCAAGCTAGCCGCTCTAACTCTTGCTGGTATTGACGCTCCTCAGAGCAATCTTCGGCCGTGATTAAAGCATAATGATTACCGCGTGGCGTGGTAAATGGTTTTACCGAATACCTTAGCCAATAGCTCAGACCATCAGACCTTACAATTTTCGCATTGCCTTTTGCTGGACTGCCCATCTTGGCGTTAGCCAACGCCTGATTCGCCTGTATTGGAGATTGCTTAAAGAAGTCGAGGTGATCTAAGGTTTTACCAACAATTTTATGCTTCGGTATACCCGAGACGGCATGGTGTGCACCATTCAGATATTCGACCACATTGGTGGTCAAATTTACCACCATATTAATCTGTTCAGACTGCTCTACAGCAGTAAAGAAGAGCGCTAGGCGTTCATCTGTCGCATACGCCCGCTGCGTGGCCAACGTGAGTGCTAGTTGATCGGCGACCTGCGCCACGATGTGAACCTCAGCATCGCTCCACTCATTGTTTTCTATACATTCTAGATAAAGTACGCCTTCTAAATGGCCATTAATACGAATGGCAACATCAAGTGTCCTCGCAACGGGAGTGTTGTCAAAATACGCGGTAGTGAGCTCTGTAAGTCTTTGCTCATGCTTAACATCAATGGCATCGATTACCCGTTCAGACTTTAATAGCGAGAGATAATGGGGACAAAGGCTGGGACGCGGACGTATCAACGAATGGGTATCGATAAGACCTGTATTGGCAACCATAACAGTCTCATCACGATCGATTGAAAATAGGCAAACACCGACACCGCCAATAGGAAGCGCGTCAGTGAGCAGACTAACGGCTAACTGAGCGGTTTCTTCAAATTGTCCTTCCTGTTTTTCTACCGAGTTCACGATCGACTCTAACAGGTATTGGTATTGGCGTTTGCTCATATCATCCTAAAGCCAGCAGCGGAAAAATGGTTGCTGCTGAGGTAAAGCCGTCAAATGACAGCCAAAAGTTTCACTGATGTTATTTTTTTGCTATTCGACGGTAGACTACACCATGCGCCATAGGCTTTTCAATACTAATATCTTGATAATAATCAAAGGTTATTTTCAAGTTGGAAGATCATTTTTTCTGCACTGTAGTTAAACGTGATAGTGAGACTTACGCCCCCTTCAGTTTCGGAAACTAAGCACTGAAGGTCACCAAATCGTTTACAAGCCAGATCAATTAATTGCTGTGCTTGTTCCTTGGCATCGTCTCCAACTCTTTCAATGACTAATTGCGTATCATACTCGTCAATCACTGCACCAATATCGGCGTAACTACCGCAATCTGTACAGGTGTCATTCACTAAATTTGACTGTGCTTTTTGAATGTTTTTCATCGCTAACTTCTATGTGGTGTTAATAGGCATAATTATAGTATCAACTGGCCTATGAGTTCGAGACGCAGTTCATAACTAAACAATTATTTCTGCAAGTAAGCGCTGTTGAACGAGCTGGTCAACAAAGTGCGGCGTATTAATCGACAGATCCTCATCTGTCAGATCACCCGTATATTTAGCCTTGCTAACCAATGAACAGTTTGCCAATACTTGGCTCACCTCTATCGGGACAGCCCCCCTTGTTACGACGGCCTCTGGTTGCAAACATTGCGATAAGTGAAATGCGGCGAGCCCCTGCTGCTGAAATACTAGGCTATGATCTATCACCTGTTCTTTAGACATATCACTTAATAGCGGCTGCGATTTAGGCAGTTCAAACTGTTCATGTAAACGTTGCTCAATCTCTCTGTCCGAACCTTTAAGATGGAACTGTGCCATGTCACGCGCATCGGCCGACAACATTGCCAACAGCAAACCGAACTCTCCTCTACGCTCACCAGAGATGGCGTGATTGAGTTTGGTGCCTAAATGAGCTTCTGAAAGTAATACTTGCGTTGTTTGCATAAAAAAACATCGATTAAACAGCCTGTTGCTATTTAATCGACCGCTTGAACAGAAACTTTAGAAATAATTTCAATTATGGCCTTTACACTGCGGCTGTTTCTGACTACTATTGCCGCCGCAATT